>DATLDH010000109.1:0-4216 GCA_035526015.1 Acidimicrobiales bacterium | reverse complement strand
TCCTCCCGGAGCTGCCCGCCCTCGGTCTCGAGCAGGACCCCGTGCACCGCCACAAGGACGTGCTCGCCCACACCATCGCCGTGGTCGAGAAGACGAGTCGTGACAGGATTTTGCGCCTCGCCGCCCTGCTGCACGACATCGGCAAGCCGAAGACGCGCGCCATCGGTCCCGAAGGGGTCTCGTTCCACCACCACGAGGTGGTGGGGGCGCGCATGGCCCGGGAGCGCATGCAGGCGCTGCACTACTCCAGCGCGGACATCGACGCGGTCTGCCGCCTGGTGGAGCTCCACCTGCGCTTCCACACCTACCGCATGGGGTGGAGCGACTCCGCCATCCGTCGCTATGTCCGTGACGCGGGCCCGCTGCTCGACCGCCTCAACGAGCTGACGCGCTGCGACTGCACGACGCGCAACAAGGCCAAGGCACGCGAGCTCGACCAGCGGATGGACCAGCTGGAGGGCGACATCGCCCGCCTCCGCCACCAGGAGGAGCTCGATGCCATCAGGCCCGACCTCGACGGCAGCCAGGTCATGGCCCAGCTCGGCATCACGCCAGGACGAGATGTCGGCGAGGCACTGGCATTCCTCCTCGAGTTGCGGCTCGAGGAGGGCCCCCTCGGCGAGGACGAGGCCAGGCGCAGGCTGCAGACCTGGTGGGAGGCCCGGGTCAGCCCCTGATCTCTGCTCGCCAGCGGCCGGGGGCGGCTTCCACGAAGGGAAACGGCAGCACCGATCCGCTGGTGCGGTCGAAGAACATGTGCGGGTGGGCGGTGGGCGTCATGCACAGGATGTGCACGCTGACGCCGGGGCCGGGGCCGGGATTGCGCACCCGGTGCCAGCCGTCGTCGGGCGGGAGCAGCTCGGTGATGTCGCCCTGGTGCCACACGTGGCGCGAGGCCTCCTCGAGCTCGGTCCCCGGCGCGTCGGCGACCGGGCGGTACCGCGTCTCCTCGTCGCCGCCCCGCAGGTAGCCGATGACGCCCCAGCAGCCGTGGTGGTGCACCCCGCTCGAGGTTCCCTCGGGGAAGACGACCGCGAGGATGTGGTAGCGGCCGCCGGGATCGGCGTGGAGCAGGTTGCCGACGGCAGCACCGTCGAGATCGTCCTCGGCCCCCTCGGGCAGCGGGTCGGGGTCGGCGAGCAGCGCGGCCATGGCCGGACGCATGCGCGCACACATCTCGCGTTGAGCGGCGGGATCGGGGTCGACCGGCGCGCCGTCGAGGACGGCGTCGACGGCGGCGACGAGGCGGGCGACGGCGTTCACGACGGCGGCGGGTCGACGCGCGTGCGGAACCACTCGATGGTGCGCTTTAGCCCGTCCTCCATGCTGACCGTGGGCTCCCATCCGAGGGCCTCGCGGGCGAGGGTGATGTCGGGCTGCCGGATCGTCGGGTCGTCCTCGGGGCGGGGGATGAACTCGATCGTGGACCGCGATCCCGTGAGGGCGATGATGCGCTCGGCGAGGGCGAGCATGGTGATCTCGTCGGGGTTGCCGATGTTCACCGGCCCGGCCAGGTCGCTGTGCAGCAGGCGCACGATGCCGTTGATGAGGTCGTCGACGTAGCAGGGGCTGCGAGTCTGCAGGCCGTCGCCTGCCACCGTCACCGGCGCGCCGCCAAGGGCCTGGTGGACGAAGTTGGGGATGGCCCGGCCGTCGTTCGGGCGCATCCGCGGTCCGAAGGTGTTGAAGATGCGCACGATGGCGGTGTCGACGCCGTGGTAGCGGCGGTAGGCCATCGTCATCGCCTCGGCGAACCGTTTCGCCTCGTCGTAGACCCCGCGCGGACCCACCGGATTGACGTGGCCCCAGTAGGACTCCGGCTGCGGATGGACCTGGGGGTCGCCGTAGGTCTCACTGGTGGAGGCCAGCAGGAACCGCGCCCCCTTCTCCTTGGCCAGACCCAGCGCGTTCATGGTGCCGATGGAGCCGACCTTCAGGGTCTGTATGGGCAGGTTGAGGTAGTCGATGGGGCTGGCCGGCGACGCGAAGTGGCACACGACGGCGACGTCACCCGGCACGTGGATGAACTCGGTGACGTTGCGGCGCTGGAGCGTGAAGTCGCCGACCTCGTAGAGGTGGGTGACGTTCTCGGGGTTGCCCGTGCTGAAGTTGTCGAGGCAGACGACGCGGTAGCCGTCGCCGAGGAGGACCTCGCACAGGTGGGAGCCGAGGAAGCCCGCACCCCCCGTGACCACTGCGGTTCGTGTCACCCGACCTCCCGATCACCTATTCCGAGGCCGAGGCTACCGGCGGTCGCTACGGTCCGGTGATGGCCGCCACACCGCTCGACACCCGCGTCAGCCTCGGGCACTTCCCGACGCCGATGGAGCCGATGCATCGTCTCGGCGCCGCCCTCGGCATGGCCGAAGGTGCGTTGTGGGTGAAGCGCGACGACTGCACCGGCCTGGCCGGCGGTGGCAACAAGGTGCGCAAGCTTGAGTTCCTCTGCGCCGACGCCATCGCCCAGGGATGCGACGTGCTCGTGACCGGCGGCGGCCGTCAGAGCAACCACGTCCGCATGACCGCCGCCGCCGCCAACCGGCTGGGGCTCGACTGCACGATCGTCCTCGCCAGCGACGAGCCGTCGCACCCGACGGGCAACGTCGTGCTCGACTACCTCCTGCGTCCCACCATCGTGTGGGGCGGCGAGCTCGACTACTACGCCACCGAGGACGCCATCGACGCCGCGTGCGACCGGCTTCGCGCCGACGGGCGACGCCCCTACCGGGTGCCGGTGGGCGGCGCTTCGCCCGTCGGTGAGCTCGGGTACGTCGACGCCGCGCGCGAGATGACGGCACAGCTGGACGACATCGACCTCGTCGTCGTGGCCGACGGGTCCGGCGGCACCCACGCCGGCCTCGTCGCCGGCCTCGGCGACCATCGCCGCGTGCTCGGTGTCGACGTGGGCACCCGCCCCGACCTCCAGGAGACGGTGCCGCTGAAGGCGGCCGAGGGTGCGGCGCTGGCCGGCCTCCCGGCGCCGGTCGGAGAGCTGCGGCTCGACCGCTCCACCTTCGGCGGCGGCTACGGCGCTCCCACAGAGTCCTGCCGCGAGGCGTTGGATCTGGCCGCCCGCCTCGAGGGCCTCGTCCTCGACCCGGTGTACACGGGCAAGGGCCTGGCGGGGCTCATCGCCGGCCGCCGGTCGGGCGACATCGGCGCCGACCAGCGTGTGGTGTTCGTGCACACCGGGGGGCTCCCGGCGTTGTTCGCCCGGGCCTACGGGCCCTGGGTGGCCGACGTCAGCGGCCTTCTTTCCTCGCCCTGACGATCAGGGTGCGAGGGACCGACCGGTAGGTCTCGCGCCAGTGCTGGCTCCGCGGGCCGCCCGGCAGCGGCTCGGGCTCGAGGACGGTGTCGACGCGGTACCCGGACCGCACCAGGTTGGTGAAGATGTCGGCGAAGGTGTGGTGGTAGTCGGTGAACGCGATGCCGTTCCACTCGTAGTCGATCGGTGTGCGGTCGAAGTACGACCGGCGCACGAGGAGCGGCTCGTCGGCGTCGTCGTCGATCATGTCGTAGGCCGGGTGGGGGAGGCTGAAGACGAGCGGCCCGTCCTCCTTGAGCACGCGCTGCACCTGGCGGAACACCCGGCCGAGGTCCTCGACGAAGCCGAACGCGTAGGCGCTGAACACGACGTCGATCGAGTCGGCCCGCAGGAACGCCAGGTCGGCCAGATCCCCTTCACGGAGCTCGACCTTGACCCCCTCCCGCTCGGACAGCCGGCGCCCGAACGCCAGCTGCTCGGCCGAGAAGTCGACGCCTATGGCGGTGGCGCCCTGCTTGGCGAAGGCGATCGAGCACTGGCCGCCACCGCAGCCCAGCTCGAGCACCCGCTTCCCCTTGAGGTCGCCGAGCAGGCGGAAGTCGGCCTCGGACCCGATGTCCGGTCCGTAGTGGGCCACGTCGGTGGGGAGGCGGGCTCCGGCCTGGTAGGCGGAGGAGAAACGGTCCCAGGCGGCTGCGTTGTCGGTGGGCACGGGAAGATGATCGCTCAGGGAGAGCCATGCCGCTACGGATCGCCACCTTCAACATCGAGCACGGCCGGGGACCGGACGGGTCCTTCGACCCCGGCCGGCTGGCCAACGCGCTGGCGTTGCTCGACGCCGACGTGCTCGGGCTGCAGGAGGTCGACGTCAACGTCGCCCGCTCGCAGCGGGCCGACCAGGTCCGGCTCGCGGCCGATGCCACCGGGCTGCGGGCGGTGTTCGGGCCC
>DATLDH010000014.1:0-2848 GCA_035526015.1 Acidimicrobiales bacterium | reverse complement strand
GTGGCGGTCACGTTGTCGAGCACCCAGGTGCGCAGGAAGTCGAAGTGCTCCCAGTCGCTCGGGCCCTTGGCCCTGGCCTGGTTCAGCAGGTCGACGACGGCGGGCGGCGGGTCGCCGATCTTGGCGAACCGCTGCACCTCCTTGGGCGCCTCACCGGCGATGGCCTTGAGGTCGTCGACACTGGGGAGGCCGGCGGCCGCCACCGTGTAGACGAGCCCGGGCTCGACCTGGCCCGCGACCAGGCGGATGTTGCCGGAGCGGGCGTCGAAGGCCAGCTTCGGGCCCTTGGCCGCCACGCCGACTGTGTTGGGCAGGGTGGCGAGCACGGCACCGCCGAGGCCGCGCACGGTGAACGTGGCGCGTACCTCCTGCTCGAGGTCCTTGTCGACGATGCCGCTCTTGGGCACGTTGACCAGCTCGTTCTGGGCGAAGGGCGGGAGGCGCCAGTCCTTGCCGTCGTACTCGTCGAGGTTGCCGATGCGCCACGGCCCCGACAGCTTCGACTTGACCTCGAACAGGACGCGGTCCTCGACCTCGGTGAGCGGCACGGTCTTGGGCTTCTGCGGCTCCTGGGCCGGGTCGATGCGGGGCGCCGGGAACAGGATGTTCGCCCTCGCCAGCACGACGAGGGCGACGACGATGACGATCAGGAGCGGAAGGGCCTTGAGCGCCTTGCGGATCTCGTACCCGATGGGCGGCGTCTCGCCGTCCTCGCCCATGGCCGTCTCCGACGACAGCACGCCGAGGCCGATGGCGAACAGCACGAGCACGACGATGCCGCTGGCGACCTGCTGGGAGTCAGGGACGCTGATGCCGGCGATGGCGGCGATCGGCAGCGGGAGCAACAGCCCGATCGACGGCTTCTTCAGCATCACCGCCACCCATGCGCTGACGAAGCCGACGATGCCCATCAGCCAGCCGATGATCGCCTGCCAGCCGGGGTTGAGGGCGACGGGCGGGCGCAGGACGTCGCGCGACTTGGCCGCCTCACCCGCCAGGTCGCGGACCTGGGGGATGTTGCCCAGCCCGCTGGGGACGACGGCGAGCAGGCCGATGCCGAACAGCCCGGCCATGATCAGCAACGTGCCGAGGGCGGCCCGGCGCCGCATGCGGGCGACGGTGACCGCGAGCCCGATGCCGAGCAGGCCGGTGACCACGGCGTAGATGCGGGCGGCGGGGCCGGTGAAGACGCCGCCGACCATGATGGCGGAGGCGATGACGGGGAAGGCGACGGCGACGGCCAGCCGGCCGGTGGGCCGCTCGAACTCCTCGTCGGCGTCGTCGTCGAGGACGACAGCGGCGGCGGGGTCGCCGCCGTCCACCGGGCCCGGCGTGACGCCCGTGGCGGTGGGGTCGACGTCGACCGCTTCGGTCGGTTCCGTATCGATCGACATGGCTAGATCCGGTTCCCCGCGCCCATGTCGGCATACAGCGCCGACGAGAGGTCCTGACCGGGGTGCACGCCGACGACCTGGCAGCCGAGCGAGGCGGCGCGGCCCACGGTCTGGGTCGCATCGTCGTCCCACATCAGGGCGACCACCAGGATCGACACGCCGGTGTTCAGCAGCAGCTTGAGCTGGGCCGCCACGTCGGGGCCCAGGTGGGGGGTGATGAGGATGTTGTGGGCGTCGCGCTGGGCCGACGACAGCAGGCGCATGATCACCTGCGACAGCGGGTAGCGGTCCATGTCGAGGCGGGCCAGGGCGTCGAGCTGCAGCATCTGCTGCGACGGGCCACGCAGCACGCGGGTGAGCGGGCCGCCGTTGGTCTCGGTCTTGATCTGGTAGCCCTCGCGCAGGTGGCGCACGGCCAGTGACGCGGCCACGCGCACCCCGGCCTCGAAGGACTCCGAGAGGCCCTCGCCGTCGCGGCTGTGATGGCTGCGGTCGGTGTCGAGGATGATCGTGATCTTGTCGGTGATGCCCTGCTCGGCCTCCCGCACCATGATCTTGCCGGTACGGGCCGACGCCCTCCACACGATGCGGCGCAGGTCGTCGCCGGGGACGTACTCGCGCATGCCGTAGAACTCCAGGCCCGACGGCCACGGCTTCGACACCGGGGGGCGGATGGGCGGGTCCTCGAACTGGCGGGTGAGGGGCCGGTCGGACACGAGCTCGACGCGGGGATGCACCAGGAGCTCGAACGGCTCGGCGACGACGGTCTCGCGCTCGGAGAGCCCGAGCGGGTCGCCGGCCACGGCCACCAGCGGGCCCACCTTGTACACGCCGCGGCGGTTGGCGCGCAGTGAGTAGAAGTGCGACACCGTGCTGCCCGAGGCCAGGCGGGTGATCGGCACCTTCACCGTGTTGCCGAGGCGCTCGGGGAGGCGCTCCTCGAGGATGAAGGTGCTGACCGACTTCTTGGCCGTCAGCTGCACCTCGACCTCGAGGCGGTCACCCTCGTGGATGCGCGGGAACAGGCCGGCCCGCGTTCCCTCCAGCTTGAGGTTGCGGGGCGCGATGAGCAACGCGATGCCGACCATGATGGCGACGCCGTAGGCGAACAGGTACATGGCGGTGCCGGCCACGATGTAGGCCATCAGCCACAGGATGACGCCGGCCACGATGGCGACGGCACCGGATCGCGTGATGCGCGACCAGCGCTGCAGGGCCTGGAGCTTGTGGCGGATCCCCGACGGCGACAGCGCCTCGCCGGCGCGGTCGAGCCTGGCCCGGACGCTGCGCGCCCGACCAGGACCGGGGACGGCGGCCTTGGACCCCGACCTGCCCCGGCCTCGCGGAGAGAGCCGGGGGGCCATCAGCGGGAGGCCCCGACCAGGTCGCGCTTGCCGCTCACGGGCGGCTTCACCGACGACGTCACCCGCTCGAGCATCTGGTCCATGGTCTCG
>DATLDH010000101.1:0-10803 GCA_035526015.1 Acidimicrobiales bacterium | reverse complement strand
TCGGCTCCTACGCCCTGGACACCGAACGTCGGTACTACGTGTTCGCGCTGGTGATGCTGCTTCTCTGCAGCTGGGTCGCCCACAACGTCTGGCGCGGTGGCGTGGGCCGGCGTCTCAGGGCCCTCCGCGACAACGAGCAGGCGGCGCGAGCCTTCACCGTGCCTGCCACCAGAGTGCGGCTGCAGACCTTCGCGGTGGCGGGCGCGGTGGCCGGCCTCGGCGGTGCGACCTTCGGGCACGTGCTGACCCAGGCCTTCGCCCGTGACTTCGCCGTCGCCGCCAACGTCGACGCCGTCGCGCTCACCCTCGTCGGCGGTATCGGTTGGCTGGCCGGGCCGATCATCGGCGCGTTCTACATCATCGGTGTCCCCCGCTTCCTGCCCCTCGACAGCGCCGGGTTGGCCGCCAGCGCCCTTGGGTGGCTGATCCTGATCCTCTATCTGCCCGGTGGAATCGTGCAGGTCATCGCCCCGCTCCGCACGCGGCTCGTGTCGCTCCTCGGACCTCGCGCGCAGCCCGAGGGAGAGCCGGCGCCCGCGGAGGACCGTCCTGTGCCCCGCCTCGCGACCCGGCCGGCCCATGACGAGGCCCGAGCCGGGTCGGTGCTGCTCGAGACCGAGGGCCTGGCAAAGCACTACGGAGGCATCCACGCCGTCGACGGGGTGAGCGTGTCGGTCGCGTCGGGCGAGATCCTCGGCCTCATCGGGCCGAACGGCGCCGGCAAGACGACGCTGTTCGAGCTCATGGCCGGCTTCACCCGGTCGGACGCCGGCACGGTCCGATTCGACGGGGCCGACATCACCGGGCTGTCCGTCGAGCGGCGCGCGCGCGTCGGTCTGATCCGCTCGTTCCAGGACGCCCGGCTGTTTCCCACCCTCACCGGGTTGGAGACGGTCCAGCTCGCCCTCGAGCGCACCGATCCCACGCGGCTCCTCCCGGAGCTGATCGGTTCGGGCCGGCGGGACGCCCGCAAGCGCGCCCGCGCCGACGAGCTGATCGAGATGATGGGCCTGACGCGCTACCGAGACACTCAGGTGTCCGCGCTCTCCACCGGCACCAGGCGCATCACCGAGCTCGCCTGCCTCATCGCCCTCGAGCCGACGCTCCTGCTCCTCGACGAGCCCTCCTCCGGAGTGGCGCAGGGCGAGTCCGAGCAACTGGGTGAACTGCTGCTCGCCATCAGGGAGCACCTGGACACCACGATGATCGTCATCGAGCACGACATCCCGTTGCTCATGGGCCTCGCCGACCGGATCGTGGCCATGGAGTCAGGTCGGGTCATCGCGTCGGGCACGCCGGACGAGGTGCGCAACGACGAGCGGGTGATCGAGTCCTACCTGGGCGAGGGATCGGTCGCGGTCGAGCGGTCCGGCGCGAGTCGCACGTCGACCGGGGGCCGATGCCGGGCGCTGACGCGTGCCGGCGCGCGGTGCCGGCGGCAAGCCGTGTCCGACGGCGTCTGTGCGCAGCACGCGTCGGGCTGAGCCACGTCACGCCATCAGCCGATGAGGCCGATCCAGAGGGTGTGGGGGCCGTGGACGCCGAGGGTGATGACGAGCTCGATGTCGGCCGAGCGGCTGGGGCCGGTGATGAACACCAGGTTTGAGGGCAGGTCGTCGGCGCGGCGGCCCAGGCCGCGGAACACGTCGCCGGGCGTGGCGACGAGGGCGTCGAGTGACACCAGGGCCAGGTGCACGGGCGGCAGCACGGACGCGGTGCGGCCGCCGGCGCGGGTGGAGTCGACGACCACCGAACCGGTGAGGGCCACGCCGGCGACGGCGCCGGTGATGCCGAGGTCGGCGCCGGCCACGGCCTGGACGTCACCGGGACGGATGACGTCCACATCGAACGCGCTGAGGACGTCGGGGACGGTTGCGCACTCCGGGTCACCGCTCACCGCGGCCCGCCGCACGTGGTGGGCCGCGACCAGCTCGGTCACCAGCGCAGCGACATCCTCCGGCGACCCGAGGGACCGCACCACCGCGCCGGCAGCCGTGGCCGCCTCGGTGAACCGGGTACGCATGTCGCTCAGGTCGACCGCGTACTCGAGAGAAGGCAGCCGCCCGGCCGGCAACGGGGTCAGCGGCCGGATCGGGTTCGCCGGCGCGCCGCCGGCCAACGCCATGCGCATCCGGCCGAGGAAGGCGGCGCGGTCGCCGTGCTCGGCCATCACACCTCCCCGGCGTCCCAGCGGTCGCGGAAGGAACGCCGCGCCGGCACGGGCGCGGTGCGGGTCCCGGTCCAGCGCGCCGCGCCGGGCACGTGAGCGACGGCGCCGCCGAGCA
This sequence comes from Acidimicrobiales bacterium, assembly GCA_035526015.1. Classification (GTDB taxonomy): domain Bacteria; phylum Actinomycetota; class Acidimicrobiia; order Acidimicrobiales; family DATLDH01; genus DATLDH01. Next base: position 8,518 of record DATLDH010000101.1, on the reverse strand, counting down.
TCCGGCCGGCCAGCGCTCCCGTGCGCAACGACATGCGGTAGCCGCGAGGCCGGCTCCACGTGGTGGCCCACGTCGACCATGCCGCCTTCGTGCGGCGTGATGCGGACGGCGCCGCCCGGCGGCGCAGCCCGAGGAGCAGGTCCTGCAGCGGGATCCCCACCGGGCACGCGTCCCAACACGCACCGCACAACGAGGAGGCATTGGCCAGCTCGGGCGCCTCGGGCGAGTCGAGCAGCAGCGGCGTGAGCACGGCGCCCATGGGCCCGGAGTACACCCACCCGTAGGCGTGACCGCCGGCCTGGCGGTAGACGGGGCAGGCGTTCAGGCACGCGCCGCAGCGGATGCAGGCCAGCATCTCGTGGAACTCGGTGCCGAGGATGGCCGAACGCCCGTTGTCGAGGATCACGACGTGCAGCTCCTCGGGGCCCTCGGTCTCACCCGCCGCCACCCGCCGCGGACCGGTGATGGTCGAGACATAGGTGGTGATGGGCTGGCCGGTGGCGGCGCGCGGCAGCAGGGCCAGCATGAGGTCGAGCTGGTCCCAGGTCTCCACCAGCCGCTCCATGCCGAGCACGGCCACGTGCACCCGGGGCACCGACGTCACCAGGCGGCCGTTGCCCTCATTGGTCACGAGCACGATCGAGCCTGTCTCGGCCACGCCGAAGTTGGCACCGGAGATTCCCAGGTCGGCTTCGAGGAACCGTTGCCGCAGGCGGGCCCGGGCGAAGGCGGCCAGCTCCTCGGGCACGGCGGCCAGATCGCCACCCGCGACCTTGTTCAGCACGTCGGCGATCTGGTGCCGGTCGCGATGGATGGCCGGCACGATGATGTGGCTCGGCGTCTCCCGAGCCAGTTGGATGATCCACTCGCCGAGGTCGGTCTCGGTCACCGTGCAGCCGACGGCCTCGAGGGCGTCGTTGAGCCCGGTCTCCTCGGTCGCCATCGACTTCGACTTCACGACCCTGGTCGACCCGGTCGACGCAGCGATGGCGGCGATGTGGGCGTTGGCCTCGGCGGCATCGGCGGCCCACCACACGTGCACGCCGCGCGCCAGCAGCCGGTCGGCGAACGACTCGAGCAGTTCCGGCAGCCGGGCCAGCACCGCGGCCTTGGCCGACCGCGCCATGGTGCGCGCCCCCTCGGGGTCGGCGAGCTGGGCGAAGGCAACGCCCTTGCGCGCCGCGAACGTGTCGGTGGCGTTGGCCAGGCTGGCTTTGAGGCGTGGGTCGGCGACGGCGACGGCGGTGCGCGACCGCAGCGTCGTGCCGAAGATGGGCTGGCGACCGCTCACCTGTCGGTCTCCTCCAGTAGCTCGGCCAGGTGGCGGAACCGCAGGCGCAGCCCCCGGTGCGCGGCCCGGCCGGCCAGCTGCATGAGGCACGACGAGTCACTGCCGACGACCTGGGCGGCGCCGCCCTCGACGGCGGCGTCGAGCACGTCGTCGGCCATGGCCGTCGACAGCTCGGGCAGCTTCACCGAGAACAGCCCGCCGAAGCCGCAGCACCGGCCCTCAGCCGTCGACGTCACCACGTTCGGGCACGCCGATGCCGTCAGCGCGGCGGGCGCGTCGGCGATGCGCAGCTCCCGCAGCATGTGGCAGGAGTGGTGGTAGGTCGTCGGGGTGGGGTCAGGCGAGAGCACGGTGCCGACCCCGGGCCGCACGGGCGAGTCCGATGTCACGAACTCGGAGAACTCCCGCACCTGCTCGCCGAGCGCACGCGCCGCCGTCGCCGCGTCCTCGTCGCCCACCAGGTGGAACAGCTCGGGCCAGAAGACGCGCATCATCGTCGTGCAGCTGCCGGCCGGCACCACCACGACATCGGCGCCGTCGGCCAACGCCGCCGTCAGCGCCGCCAGCGTCGTGCGGGCCACCTTGGCCGCCGCCTCGACCTCTCCCGCGTTCCACGCCGGTTGGCCACAGCAGGTGGCGTCGGCCGGCAGATCGACGGCGTGGCCCCGGCGGCGCAGCACGCGCACGGCCGCCACGCCCACATCGGGCGCGACCGAGTCCACGACACAGCTCGGGAACAGCGCCACCCGCACGAGGCCGAGCGTACGCCCCGCGGTCCTCTCTGTTCGGTTCTGAGCGATCAGTGGAGATCGCACACGGCCTCCGGTACCCTCGTCCGATGCGACGACTTCGCGGTGGCGTGGCTCTTGTCCTCTGTGCCGTGGTCGTCGCCGGCCTCACCATGACGACGGCGGCGGCGGCCCCCGGCCTACCCGTCCCGCCCACCGCCGTGCGCCCCAGGCTGCTCTTCTCGCCCGCCGACGTCGCCGGGTACCGGGCCCGGTTCGCCGACGCCACGCAGGTTCCGGGCCAGGCCATGCAACGGGTGACGGAGAAGGCCGAGCACCACCTCCTCACCGTGTTCCCTGATGTGGTGCGGGCCGGCACGACGATCGACCCGTTCAACATCACCCACGACGCCGAACGGCCGTACAACCTGCAGAACGAGATGCCGACCTATCTCATCGAGCTCGGCTTCGCCTATCAGATGAGCGGTGACACGCCCGCCCAGCGCGACGCGCGTTTCGGTCGGCGCGCCATCGACCTGGTGTCGGCGCTGGGCGACAAGAACTTCCCGTACTGGTCGTGGCAGGACCTCGGCATCGGCGACCTCGACGAGGGCCTGGCGCTCGCCGTCGACATGACCTGGGAGCTGATGACGCCGATCGAGCGCATCAAGATCATCGGCGACATCGTCCGTATGCAGGACCACCTGCTGAAGCGGCCGCTGCTGGCGCCGTGGAACGCGTTCGCCAACAACCTGAACAACAGCAACTGGATGGGTGTCACGACGGGAGGCGCCGGGCTGCTCCTGCTCACCCTCCAGGGCCTGCCCGGCGTGCCGACGTCCTGGTACGACGTCGACCCCGCCACGCCGGTCACCTACTGGGAGAAGGCGCTCGAGCGCATCGCCGACTTCCTCCACCACTCCGTCGACCCGGCCGGCGCCAACGAGGAGGGCCTGACCTACGCCGTCTATGGCCTGAAGAACGCCATCCCGTTCGCCAAGGCGCTCGAGCGCGCCGGCTACGGCGACCAGTTCGCCGGCACCGGGCTGCCGAAGCTCTCGCGCTGGATGGCGCTCGAACAGCTGCCCGGCGAGGGCCAGAACTATGTGCCGCTCAACGACTCCCAGCGCACCATGTACGGCGTCGACGTCTTCGCCCAGTGGTTCGCCATCAACCCGGCCGACGGCGTCGGCCAGTGGCTGTGGCGTCGCACGGTCGGGCCGCTCGGCGACGACTACTACCGCGAGCCGCACGTCCCCTATGTACTGCGCGAGGACAAGTGCGACCGACCTTTCGAGCTGGTCAGCCTGGCCGCCTGCGACCTGTACCAGTTCCACGGCAACGTCTGGGCCGCGCTCTGGTACCGCACGCCGGCCGAGACGCCCGAGGTCGATCCCGAGCTGGTCGGCGCGCTGTCCGTGCACCACGCCAAGCGCGGCCTGGTGGATGCCCGCACTGGGTTCTCGGGCGGCACCCACGAAGCGGTGTCGACGTTCGAGGCGCGCCGCGACGGCTGGCCCCACTACCAGTACGACCTCGGCGGCTTCACCCTCTACGGCGAGGGCGGCCGGTGGGCCATCGACCCCGGCTACTCCTGCGTCGCATGCAAGAAGTCGCGTGACCAGATGAACGCCGTCGAGCGGGCCCAGGACGAGGACGGGGCCTACGCCACGTTCCACAACGTCGTCGTGATCGACAACGACACCTACACCCAGAAGCACGGGAGCCGCTTCAACATCGTCAACGACCGCTCGACCGAGGCCGACGACCTGAAGACGATCGACAGCTTCGTCGACGCTCCCAATCTCTCGTTGGCCCATGCCGACCTGCGGTATGCCTATGAGTTCGCCGCCCCGTACGCCGGGCGCGACCACTTCTTCTCGCGGGTGCCTGGTCGCCCGGTCCTGCTCGGAATCACCGACCAGGTCAAGCGGGACGCCGGGAACCACCGCTACCGCTGGCAGATGATCACCAACAACGACAATCAGGTGGCGACATCCGGCCCGCGCTTCACCATCACCCATGGTTGGGGCGGCGCCACCCTCGTCGGCCAGACGGCGGCGGACGCAGCTCCGACCGCCGATCCGGTCGTGCAGACCGACGCCCGGCTGTTCCGGAACCCCACCGACGACGAAGGCAAGCTCATGCCCGTCGTGTTCACCGAGTCGGCGGCCCAGCCGACCATGGAGCACATGGCGTTCATGGCCCTCACGCCCGCCGGCGCGCCACCGGCGACGACAGACACGATTCGCGTCGACGGCGGCAACGCCATCGGCATCACGTGGAACGGCGTGCAGGACGTGCTCGTGCGGCGCGTCGTGGGTGCGGCCGCCGTCACCGGTGTGATCGCCACCGACGCCGACGTGGCCAAGTTCACCCGGGAGGGGGCGGAGACCGTCGCGCGCGCGGCGACGCAGTTGACGGCCTACGGGCGCGACTACGTGAGGGTCACCGGCACCAGGGCGACGGTGACGGTCAGCGGCGGGCGCATCGCCGCCACCGGTGGTGCGCCGACCAACCGCTACGTCGTGTTCGCGCCGGGCGAGGCACAGTCGGTGACCGTCGACGGCGCCCCGGTGTACTCCTGCCGCAGCGGCGACTACGTCGCGTTCCCGTGCCCCCGCCCGACGACGCTGACCTACACCGGTCCCACCAATGCGATCGGCTCGCGAGTGACCGTGACCGGCACGCTCGCCGACAACGAGGCCAGGCCGCTGGCCGGCCAGACCGTGGGCGTCGCCGTGGGCACGGTGACCGCCACGGCGGTGACCGACGGGTCCGGGCGGCTCACCGCCACCCTCGAAGTGGCCGACCACGGGCGGTCGCAGCCCGTCGTCCTCACCTACGCGGGCACATCTGTCTACGGGCCCTCGACAGCGACGGCGACCATCCGCTGGGGCCTTTCGCCCTAGGGGTCACGCCGCGACGGCAAGAATGCGCCCGCGGCCCCCGTAGCTCAGGGGATAGAGCATCGGTTTCCTAAACCGTGTGCCCAGGTTCGAATCCTGGCGGGGGCGCCAAGCTGATGTCGCGAGACTGCCGAGACAGCTGGAAGTGCCACACGATGATCGGGGCGATGGCCCACGCCGCCCGGGTCGCCTCGGGCATCAACCTCCAGTAACGACCACGGCCAGTCGGCCCATTCGCCCGGCGTGATCTGCGATGGAGTCGGCAGGGCTGGCAGCCGACCGTTTTCGGCCGGCATGCCGGGTTCCACCCCGACGACGCTACGGAACAACCCACGGTATGACGCCCCCGAATTTCGGGTTGCCGGGTGTGCGGGTAGTCCACTCCTGCGGTTGTGGGCAGTCACATGGCGGGCGTCGAAGCCGTCCAGTGGTTGCGTTCCAGTAATCCGCCCGACGGTGAGCCCCGCCCCGGGTAGATACCTGGTGCCGGCGCCTGTTCGGGTCGGCGTCGGGGGTGGGGTTCAACCACGAGCTTCATCCCCGTCCGGCCGAGAACATGAGGAGGCGTAACTGGAGCAGAATCTGGTCGTGGCCGATCATCACGGGACCGAGCCGGGCCGGGTCGAGTTGGCTGAGACCTTCGCCGAGATGGCACGGGAGCTGATGGCCGCCGACTCGTTGCCTGAGACCTTGGCGAGGATCTGCAAGGCAGGCGTGAGCACGGTGGACGGGTGCGACCACGCCGGCGTTTCTCTCGTGCGGAAGCGCAAGATCACGACCGAAGGTGCGAGCGATGGCGTGCCGAACCGCGTCGACGCCATCCAGTACGAAGTCGGGGACGGCCCGTGCCTTTCGGCGCTCAGCGCGACGGAGGTCATCCACGTCGACGATCTCACTTCTGACAGCCGCTGGCCGGCGTTCTCGAGCCGGGCCGCGAAGGAGACCGGTGTCCGCAGCATGCTGTCGTTCCGCCTCTTCGTCGCCGGCGACACCCTCGGCGCGCTCAGCCTCTACACCCGCGCAGCATCCGCGTTCGACGACGAGGCCGACTTGGTCGGCGCCGTGTTGGCGGCGCACGCCTCCGTCGCCATACTCAGTGCGACGCAAGCGGCTGACAAGGACGAGGCCATCCGCACGCGCGATGTCATCGGCCAGGCCAAGGGGATCCTCATGGCCAGCCGCGGGGTGTCGGAGGACGAGGCGTTCGAGCTGTTGCGGGTGGCCTCCCAGCGGCTGAACGTGAAGCTGCGGGACGTCGCCGCCGGCGTGAGGTCCGGGGAGTCACTGGGAGAAGAGCGGCCCGACCGCCCCAAGCGCGCGTGATCGTCCTCGTGCCCGCCGGGAGGGTGACGGTCAGCCTCTGACGGCGAGGGGTCAGTTTCGGGTGGCACGGGCCCGGCTGGCGCCCGCCGTCGCATCACGAGACCCGGAGGGGCCCAGCCAGTCGATGCAGAGGACGGCTGCGTCATCGCGCAGATCCCCACCGGTTGCCAGCAGCACCTTGTTCGACAGCTCCCTGACGAGCTCGCGGGCGTGCCGCTTCTGGCACTCCAGGAGCGTCGACGTGATGTCGACCTCGACTGCGTTCCGCTCCAGGAAACCGTCGGTGACCAGGACCAACCGGTCCCCGGGCTCGAGGCTGACGCGATGCGTGGTCGGCTCGAAGTCGATGACCCCGAAGGGGGTGTCGGGCCGGAACTCCAATGTGGCACCGTGACCGGAACGCAGCAACAGGGGCGGAGGATGCCCGGCGTTGACGACCTCGAGGGTGCCGTTGGCGAGACAGATCCGGACCACGAGTCCGGTCACGAACTGATCGGCGTCGCTGCATTCGAGGAGCGCCCGATTCACGGCGGTGGCCTGTTCGGCCGGCGAGGCCATGCTCCGCCGCGTATTTCGCAGACTGCCGACGGCGATCGTCGCGAGCATGGCCGCCGTCGTCGAATGTCCCATGGCGTCGGTGAGCGACGCGTACAGATACTCACGGTCGACCGAGTAGTCGAAGGTGTCACCGCCCACGTTGGCGGCCGGTTCCAGCCAGCCGGCGACCGTGAACGGCCCCCCTTCGACCGTGTAGGCCGACGGAAGCAGCCGCCGTTGGATCTCGGCCGCCAGTGAGAACGGGGTGTCGCGCTGGGCCCACTCGAACAGGTCCGTGTGACGACGCGATGCGATGAGCACATAGGCCAGGGCATGAGCCGCTGCGCCGATGTAGTCGATGACCTCCTCGTCGGGCGCCTGCCGCAGGGTCATCTCCAAGATCCCGATGGCATCACCTCGCTCGGTCACCGGCACGAGCAGCTGCCAGCCGTCAGCGACCTCTCGGACCTTGAGTTCCTCCTGATGCTGGAGGACGTGCTCGTAGGGCGAGCCGGGCAATGGCAGCGACTCGGCGCGCTCGTTGTGCCCGTCACGCGTCTCCCCGTCCGCAGTGACATGGGACATCCGCACCACCGCGTCCCCACTGAAGTTGGCGATCAGAAGACTGACGTCGGTCGCTCCGACCCGCTTGGCGAGCTGCCGCGCCAAGACGTCGACGGCCTCCACGGGTGGCACCGCCTCCACCGCGGCCAGCAGGGCTGCCAGGTCGAAGCGCCTAGTGCCAACCTCGTCCACGTCTCTTTCTCTTTCCCTTTGCGCCATCGAGGAAACGCGAGGAGGTGTCAACGACCCGCCCGGAGGCCGCCGACCAGAACCATCACCTCGTCGACCTGATCGCGAAGTCAGGCCTCGGGTTACCCACCTGACATCCTCACCGCCCCGTCAGGTCCCGGCGGCCCAGAGGCGCCAGTCCCCTGGCACCCCTCTCAGCGTGTGCTCCCCGCGGTCCTCCAGGCGCACCCTCGATCCCGCCAGTGCCGAGCGCACCGAGTCGCTGACGAGCACTTCCCCGTCGCCGGCGAGCGCCATGGCGCGGGCCGCGATCACCACGGCGAGCCCGGCGACATCGTCGCCGCGCCGCTCGATCTCCCCGAGGTGGATCCCTGCACGGATGCGGAGGCCGATCTCGTCGGCGGCGGCCACAATGGCGCCGGCGCACTCGATCGCCGCCGTCGGGCTGTGGAACTCGGCCAGGAAACCGTCGCCCGTGGTCTTGATCCCGCGGCCTCCGAACCGGTCGAGCTGACTGCGCACCATTGCGTCGTGGGCATCGAGCTCCGCGCGCCAACGCTGATCGCAGACACTGGCCGCTCGCGTCGTCGACCCGACGAGGTCGGTGAACAGGAGCACCGCAAGAGCGCGCTCGTCGGCGTCGAGCGTGCGGGTGCCCGTGAAGAACTCCGTCACCTCGTCGAAGAGCGGGTCGTTCACCGTCAGGAACCAGTTCGGCTCGTCGGAATCGAGCTCCAGGAGGCGGCTGCCGGAGATGCGTTCGGCCAGGTACCGGGCGTGGGTGACCCGGATGACCCGGATGACCCGGATGACCCGGATGACCCGGATGACCCGGATGACCCGGTTGTCGCGGTTGTGGACGATCAGGGTGGGCGCCTCGATACCGGCCAGCGCCTCTCGAGCGTCGAGGTCCCCCAGGGCCAGGAACCGGGCCCGAGCGTCGCCCGGCGACAGCGAGTGACGCTGGTAGCGGGCCC
>DATLDH010000100.1:0-5718 GCA_035526015.1 Acidimicrobiales bacterium | reverse complement strand
AGACCAGGTCGACCTCCGGGGGCGTGTGGATGATGACCTCCTCCCACACCGGGCCGCGGTAGGCGTTCTGGAGGTAGTGGACCTCGTCGAGCACGACGTAGCGGAGGCCGGTGAGGGCGGGTGATCCGGCGTAGATCATGTTGCGCACGACCTCGGTCGTCATCACGACGATGGGAGCGTCGCCGTTGATGGCGTTGTCACCGGTGAGCAGGCCGACCCTGGCCGGCCCGTGGCGACGCACCAGGTCGCCGTACTTCTGGTTGGAGAGCGCCTTCAGGGGGGTCGTGTAGAACGCCTTGCCCCCTTCGTCGAGGGCCCGGGCCACGGCGTACTCGGCCACCACCGTCTTGCCCGATCCTGTCGGCGCTGCCACCAGCACCGAGCGCCCGGCGTCGATGGCGTCCATGGCCCGGAGCTGGAAGTCGTCGGGCTCGAAGCCGAGCTCGGCGAGGAACCGGGCCCGCGTCACTCCTGGGGCGGCGGCGAGGACGCTGCCTCGCCCCCCTCGATCACATTCGCGGTCTCGTCGGCCGGCGCCACGGTGTTCCCTTCCTCACGGGCCTTGATGGCCTCGGTGATGGGGTCGGGCGAGGCGAGCGGGACGTCGTGGTCGGAGAGCGCGTCCCGCACCTCGGCCTGGAGGTCGGAGCTGACCCGCCGGAACTCGGCCAGCGCCTTGCCCAGTTGGCGGGCGGCATCCGGGAGGCGGGTCGGCCCGAGGACGACGAGCGCGGCGACGAGCACGATCAGCAGCTCGGCCGGGCCCACGCTTCCCACGGGCCAACACTACGGCCAGGCCGGCGTCAGTCTGCGAGCAGCTTGGCCATCCAGTCGTCGGTCTCGAGCGCGAAGTGGAGGTCGATGAGATCGTCGGTGGTGAGGGGCGGCCCCTCGTGGACCTCGGCCAGCTCGGCGGGGAGGTCCCACGCCGACAGCTCCACGCCGGCCGCCAGGAGCAGGTCGACGACCTCTCCCTCGGCCGGCTTGGACACCGCCAGCAGGCAGGCCGGGCACTGGAAGGCGTAGGCGCCCTCGCACGTGGTCAGGCAGACCAGCACCTTGAGGTCGGGGACGGCGAGATCGACGTCGCCACAGTCAGGACAGGTCGCCCGGATGGTGGCGACGGCCCGGGCGGGGAACTCGGAGGACATACAGCGAGCATGCGGCTTTCGCGCAGTTGGCACCATGGCCCCGGGGGGCCATTTCGCCTAGCCGGAGATGACTAGTCAATTCGGGCTGGTCATCAGCCGATGACCGAGATGTTCGGGAACAGAACCATCCTCAAGCCGGGGCGCTTCCTACCGATACCAAGATGTGGCTGTCGTGACCCCCGCCCGTCCTGTTCGCGCCCACGCGCCCTCGGTGAACGAGGTCATCGAGCAGTTCGCCCAGATATCTGCCGAGATCGAGGTCGAGCACGTCCAGGCCAGGGCCCTCGAGGTGGCGGAGCGGATATTCGGGGCCGTGGCGGGCTACGTCGTGCTCCAGGAGACCTCCCCCAAGGTGACCCACTACCGGGGACTGGACCGCGAGCTGCTCAAGCAGGCCGCCCAGATGCCGGAGTTCCGCAGCCTCATCGAGGGCGAGCCGGTTCGTGTGGAGCGGCCGACCCACCCGGTGCTCAATCTGCTGCGCCCCGGCACCGTCGGCGTGAGCCTGGCCCTCGCCGCCCGGGCTCGCCCCCTCGGTCGCATCGTGCTGCTCCTGCCGGTCCTGCCGGAGAACACCAAGCCGCTGCTCCTGGGCTTCGCCACCCACGTCGCGCTCGGCATCGAGACGGCGCGGCTGCGGCGGGCGACGGCCGAGCGCAGCGAGCAGCTGGCCGCGACCGTGCACGCGCTGCCCAACCCGGTCGTCGTCGTCGACGAGGGCGGACACTTCTCCATCGTGAACGGCGCTGCTTCCGAGCTGTTCGCGCTCACGACCAGCTTCGACATCGGCAAGCCCGTGCTCGGCCGCCTGACACCCGAGTTGGAGGCGCTCCTGGGGCAGCCCGCCGACGGTGAGATCGAGATCGTCCTCGGGCGCGATCCCCACGTGTACCGCGCCTCCAGTCGCCGGGTGACGACTCGGGAGAAGGTGCTCGGTCGCGTGCTCGTGCTCGACGACCTGACGGCCCAGGCCGACGCCGACCGCATGCGGGCCGACTTCATCGCCGTCGTGGGTCACGAGCTGCGCACACCCCTGACCATCGTTCGCGGCTACGCCCAGACCCTCGCCGCCCGGTGGCGAGACCTCGCTCCCGAGGCGCGCCGCCAGGCCGTCGACGCCATCGACACCTCCTCCCGGCGTCTCGAGCAGCTCATCGAAGGCGTGCTCTTCGTCTCGGGCATGGAGGACAGCCACCCACCGCTCGACCTGAGTGACGTCGACATGGCCGCCGTCGTGGCCGGCGAGGCCGACGAGCGGGTCACGGTGTCGGTGCCCGAGACGCCCGTGCTCATGTCGATCGACCGGGCCATGGTCGAGGCCGTGCTCTACAACCTGCTCGACAACGCCAGGAAGTACAGCGAAGGCCCCATCGAGCTCGAGCTGGTGGAGATGATGGAGTCGATCCGCATATCGGTCTCCGACGAGGGCGAGGGCATCTACTCCGGCGACATCGCCCACCTGTTCGAGCGCTTCCGGCAGGTCGACTCCTCCTCCACCCGCCGCCACGGCGGCATGGGCATCGGGCTCTACATCACCCGCCGGCTCGTGAACGCCATGGGCGGCAAGATCTGGTGCGAGAGCCGCATCGGCGTCGGGTCGAAGTTCGTCTTCGACCTCCCCAAGACGCCACCCGTCCACGCTGGCTGACGCGAGGATGGGGTCATGGAGCCCCTGCTGCCCCGGCCCATCGGCTTCGCCCACCGCGGGGCCCGCGCCCACGCACCGGAGAACACGCTCGCCGCGTTCCAGCTGGCCCTGAAGCTCGGGGCCACCGGCCTGGAGAGCGACGCATGGCTGACCGCAGACGACATGGTCGTCCTCGACCACGACGGTGTCGTCAAGTCAGGTCTGCGGCGCCGTCCGATCGCCGAGGTGAGGCGCGACCAGCTCCCGGCCCACATCCCCACCCTGGACGACCTCTACGCCACGTGTGGGACCGACTACGAGCTCTCGCTCGACGTGAAGGATGCGGCCGCCGCGCCCGGCGTGGTGGCCGCCGCCCGTGACGCCGGCGACGGGGCCCTCGGCCGGCTGTGGATGTGCCACCACGACTGGGAGCAGGTCGCCGAGTGGCGCGCCCTCGACGCCGACGTGCGCCTCGTCGACTCGACCCGCCTCCGGCGCATGAAGGACGGCCCGGAGCGGCGGGCCGCCCAGCTGGCCGACGTCGGCATCGACGCCGTCAACATGCATCACACCGACTGGACCGGCGGCCTGGTGGCCCTGTTCCACCGCTTCGAGCGCTACGCCTTCGGCTGGGACGCCCAGTTCGACCGCATCCTCGAGGCCCTGCTGGCCATGGGCATCGACGCCGTCTACAGCGACCACACCGACAGGATGATGCAGTCCCTCAGAACGAGAACTTGAAGCGGCCCAACGGCCAGATCCGCACGAAGGCGCGGCCGACGAGGAGGTTCTCGGAGATGGGGCCGAAGACGCGGCTGTCCTTGGAGTTGCCGCGGTTGTCACCCATGACCCAGAGGTGGCCCTCGGGAACCCTGAGCTTGTCGACGGGTGGCCCGGGTGGCTCGCCGGCCGGGAGATAGTTCTCCGCCAGCGGCTTGCCGTCGACATAGATGTGGCCGTCGCGGGTCTCGACCGTCTCGCCTCCGAGCGCGACGACGCGCTTGATGAGGTCCTTGATCTGGGACGTTCCCTCCTGGCCATCGGGGCGTTCGAAGACGACCACGTCGCCGCGGTGCACGTCGTGCAGCTTGTAGCTGAGCTTGTTGACCAGCACCCGCTCGCCGATGTCGAGCGTGGGCTCCATCGAGGCGGACGGGATGTAGAAGGCCTGGATCAGGAACGTCTTGATGACGAAGGCGAAGGCGAGGGCGGCGACGATGATGAGGATCCATTCGATCGTCGACTTCAGCGACCGCGTCGCCAGCGGCTCCTCGGCCGGTCCGGCCAGGATGTCGCGCCCGGGCGACTCGTCCGGGGGCATGCCTGCCGCGCCCGCGTCGGCCGGCGCACTGGTGTCGGTCACACAGCGAGGCTACCGGCTGCCACCGTCGGTCCCGTAGCGCGCCAGTAGGCGTCGGGCGGCGTCGGGACCGACGGCCGTGTCGCCGTCGACGATGGTTGCGGCCGGGCCCAGGCGCAGGAGCAGGCGCTCCAGCCAGGGTCGCTCGCTGACCTGCAGGGTGACACGGCACCGGCCGCCGTCCAGCTCGACGAGGCCGGCGTGGGGATACTGCTCGGCCACCCACCGCGCCGACGCATCGAGCTCGAGAGTGACCGTCGTGTCCCCTGGGCGGGCCTGGTAGAGCGACGTGGCCCGATCTGGACGCGGCTCGAACGTCGTGTCGAGGCGCTCGACCCCCCGCATGCGATCGAGGCGGAACAGGCGGTCGCCCTCGACGGCGTGGCAGTACCCGTCGACGTACCAGGCGCCGGCCGAGCTGAACACCCGGTGCGGGTCGATGGTCCGCCGTGACCACTGGTCGCGGCCGTAGGAGTAGTAGTCGAGGGCGACCTGATGGTGTTGGTCCGACGCCTGCTGCAGGCTGGCCAGCACACTTGGCTCGGCCTCCCCCAGCTCGACGTCGACGGTCTCGTCGGGATCGATGCCCAGCACCGTGGCCAGCTTCCGCAAGCCGCTCGTCAGGGGCCCCTCCCCCGCCGCCCCGGGAACGGCCGTGAGCGCGGCGCCGGCGGCGACGACGGCGAGCGCCTCGGTCGGTGTCAGCCGCAACGGGCGGGCGAAGAACTCGGCGTAGCGGATGAAGACGCGCCCATCGGCGATATCGGCCTCGATGAGGGTGTCGGGCGTGAACGGGTACAGGCCGCACATGAAGAGGAGCTCGAGGTCCTCCACCAGCTCCTTCTCGGTGTAGCCGAACCGCGTGCAGACGTCGGCCACCGTGGGCCCGTCGTTGGCCGCGATCCACGGCACCGCGGCGAGCAGCCGGCGTAGGCGGTCGTCGGCGTTGGGCCTCACCATTAGCTAACGGCCCGCCATCGCCCCGAGCCAGGCGACCATTTCCTCGCGCAGCTCGGCCGGCTCGAGGATCTCGGCGTGGTCGAGAAGGCCGAGGACGAACGAGCGGAAGTTGTCCCGGCTCACCACCGGCACGGCGAAGGTGATGGCGCCGTCCGGATGCCGGACGTCCACGCGGTCCTCACCCAGCTCGGGCATCACCAGGAGCGCCTGGTCGGCATCGACCTTCAGCCGGGCGATCACCGGCTCCTCGTCGCCCATCTCCCAGGGCTGAGCAGGTCGGAAGTCGACGCCGTCGGGCCGGACGAACCCGTCGGGCGCGCCCGCCTCCGGTGCCGAGGTGATGCGGTCGAGGCGGAACATGCGCTCCTCGGCCCGGTCGTGGTCGTGGGCCGACAGGTACCACCATCCCTTCCGGAACGCGAGATGGTAGGGGTCGACCACGCGGGGCTCGCCCTTGTAGTCGAACCGGACGGTCGACCGCGTGGCGATGCCACCGAACAGCACGGCCAGATGCTCGCCTCCCGGGAGGTCGGCCACGTTGCCGGTCGCCCCGGTGCCGTCGGGTGCAGCCACGCCACCCAGCTTCCAGATGGCCTCGGTGCTCGTCTCGCCCCCGAGGC
>DATLDH010000091.1:0-13969 GCA_035526015.1 Acidimicrobiales bacterium | reverse complement strand
AAACCAGCTCAAGCCCGAGAGGGCCAACAATCAGGAAGGTGTGAAAGATGGGAATCGTTCGTCGGCTTACTGCAACCGCAGGGGCGGCCGTGCTTCTCAGCGCGTTCGTAGGCGGTCCTGCTGGTGCTGACACCCCCGAGGTGTTCGCCGGCAGCGCTGCCGGTCGGGCCTTGGCACTCACCGTGCTCGGGCAGAAGGCCACCTTCGGTGTCTCCACGGCCAAGATCAACTCCACGCTCAAGGCCGCCGCTGATGGCGCCGGTCAGCTCCTCGTACTCGGCAGCACCACCAAGGCCGAGGTGACGGGCAACAACACGAAGCAGACCAAGCCCCAGGCTTGCGCCCAGGCGCTGCCGCCGGCCCCCGTGCTCTCGCTCGGGCTCGCCTGCTCCAGCTCCACGGCCGAGGTCGTCGAAGGTCTGCCCCACGCGGTGGCCGACGGCTCCCTCGTATCGCTCGACCTGGGTCTGAACCAGCTGCCGATCAACACGGTCATCGATCCCGTCAAGGGAGCGCTCGGCCAGGTCTTCGGCGCCCTTCCTGACACCCTCGACCCGGCGACCAACACGGTCACCGATCTGCTGACGGCCCTGGGCAACACCCAGACGCTCGCCGTCAAGGTCGGTCACAGCCGGTCCGACGTCAGCACCGTGGCCAACACCGTCACCGCGGTGGGCCAGGCTGAGGCCGCCCAGATCGACGTGCTGCCCATCGGCGGTCTCGCCAAGCAGCCCGTTGCCAGCATCATCGTCGGCTCGGCCAAGGCCACTGCGGTCTATGACCGTGTCGCCGGCGCCGCCAAGGCCAGCTTCGACCCGGCCATCGTGACCCTTCGCCTGAACACCGTCCTCACGGGCGCCCAGGAGATCAAGGTCGCCCCGGGTGAGACGATCACCATTCTTCAGGGCACGCCGCTCGAGTCCACCATCACGGTGGCCGACGGCAAGACCACCAAGAACGCCGACGGCAGCGTCTCCGCCGTCGCCGACGGTGTGAAGCTCGAGCTGCTCAAGGGCGTCAACGGTGGCGTGATCCTCGAGCTCGCCCACGCTGAGGCCGGCGCTGCCGGCAACCTCGGCAAGGCCGAGCCCCCGGCCGTCGCCTTCGAGCTGCCCCGTACCGGTGGCACCCCGTGGATGCCGATCGTTGGCATCACTGCGCTGGGTGTGGCCGTGCTGGTCCGCCGGATGGTGCTCGCAGTCCGGTAGTTCCCGCCAGAACTGGTAGTACACGAAGGCCCCGGGGCATCGCTCCGGGGCCTTTGTGCACTCCGGGCGCGATCCGTACGCGACGCGCTTCGCCTACCATCCGAGGAGAGCTCCCGTGGACCCGCTGATCCAGTACCTCCGAAGCCATCGCTGGGCCCGCCGGGGCCTCTCGCTGCTGTCGGTCGCCCTGTTGGCGACGGCGGTCGGGCTGCTCGGGTATCCCGTGTACACGAACGTGTACCACAACCGGGTCCAGAATCGTCTGGAGAGCCAACTCGCCAGTCCCGAGCTGAAGCAGGCGTACGAGAACCGCGCCGTGAAGATCGGCGACAGCCTGACCCGCATCAAGATCCCTGCCCTCGGCGTCGACACCGTCGTCGTCGAAGGCACCTCGGCCAGCGCGCTGCGTGCCGGCGCCGGCCACTACCCGAAGACCGCGCTGCCGTGCGAGGAGGGCAACGTCGGCATCGCCGGCCACCGCACGACCTACGGCAAGCCGTTCGCCAACATCGACCGGTTGCGGCCCGGCGACGCCATCATCCTCGAGACGCCCATCGGCAGCTGCACCTACGAGGTGGCCAAGCCCGCGTACATCGTGACGCCGCGGGACTTCTCGATCGTGGCCGACACGCCGGGCGAGAAGAACCTGACGCTCACCTCGTGCCACCCCAAGCACTCCGCCAAGCAGCGCATCGTGATCCGGGCCACCTTCGTGAAGGGGACCCCGGTCAAGGCATGAGTCGACGCGCCGTTCGGGGTGGGGCGGCGGTTCTGCTGGTCGCAGGGCTCGCCGTCCTGGGTGCTGCGCCCGCGTCGGCGCGTCCGCCCGCCGTGAGCATCACGGCCCCGGCCGCGGGCCAGACCGTCTCGGACTCCTCGCCGCGCATCGCCGGCCAGGCCACGATGCAGAACGGCATCATCGACGACGTCACTCTCAGTCTCAGTTCGGCCGAGGGGAACCCGGTGCCCCCCGCCACCCGGATTGCCGGGGAGAACCGCGACACCGTCGCCTTCACGTGGTCGCCGTCCCTTGCCGCCAACGGCCGGTACACGGTGACCGTGCGGGCCACCGGCACCGACAAGCCGGCCGACTTCAACGGCCAGGAGGCGGCGTCGACCACGCGCGATTTCAGCGTCGAGGCGCCCCCGGCCACGCCCCGCAACGTCAAGGCCACGGTCGAGGACTCCCGCGAGGTCGTGGTGACGTGGAGCGAGAACACCGAGCCCGATCTCCTCTTCTACCAAGTGCAGCGCGCCGTCGGCGACGGCGAGTGGTCGGTGGCGGGGGAGACCAAGACCACCAGATACCGCGACGACCGCACCGCCCAGGCGGGTGGCACCTACCGGTACCGGGTCGTGGCCGTGCGCAAGGGCGCCAGGGCCGACTCCGGCGTGACCTCGCAACCCTCGGCCGCGGCGACGGCCACCGTGCCAGATCCGCCGCCGCCGCCGACGACCACGACCCAGCCGGGCCAGGCCCCGCCCGAGGGCGGCGGGACGACGAGCTCGACGGTCCCCGGCGACGGTCCCGACGGGGGCAGCGCAGGAGGCAGCTCCGGTGGATCCAGCGGCGGGACCTCGGGCTCCGGCACGGGCTCGGGTTCCGGTTCGGGCTCGGCCGGCTCGTCCAGCCCCGGCCCGGTGATCACCAAGTCGGGCAAGGTCGACCTGTCGGGGTTCGCCCTGCTGGACCAGACCAAGGCCCCCACGCAGAAGGCCACCGAGGCCCCGGACCCGGGCTTCGACGAGGAGCTCCCGTTCGGCGAGCGTCCCGCCGATGGCGACGAGTCGGCCTCCGGCGAGGACGGGGCGGCGGAGTCGCGCATCCCCATCGAGGACGCGTCCGACCGCCGCCAGCTCTTCACCTTCGTGGCGGCCGGCTTCCTCGCCATCGTCCTGCTGATGCACATGATGTGGCTGAAGGGCGAGGTCGACCGCCCGGCGCTCGAGGCGCTTCCGCCCGAGCCGGTACGCCCGCGCCAACCCGGTCGGCTCAAGGCCGCCGGCCGGGACTAGGAACCAGAACCAAGACTCCCGCCGTCTCACCACCGAGACGACGATGGAGGTCGGCATGCGACGGATCCCGCGGCAGTGGATGGTGGCAGTGCCCATCGCGGTCCTGCTGACGGCCGGAGCGGGTGTGGCGCTGGTGGACCGCGGCGACGAGGTTCGGCCCGCCCGCCAGGCGGCCACCCTGGATTCGGAGAGCTACGAGGCGGCTCCCGGCGGGAACCTGGCGTCGCCCGGGGTCGGCGCGGGCAGCGCCGGGCGCGAGGCCGCATCGACCGGTGTCGTCGCGCCCACCCCCGGTCCGGTGCCGTCGGCCCCGGTTCCGGGCATCGGGCAGTCCAAGGTCATCAAGACCGCCGACGTGCGCATCGAGTTGAAGCGCGACACGTTCTCCTCGGCCTTCGCGTCGGCGGCCCGGATCGCGTCGTCCCTCGGCGGATTCGTGGCGGGCTCGTCGAGTGAGCGCAGCCACGGGCGGCTGTCGAGCGGGAACCTCACCCTGCGGGTGCCGGCCGACCGCTTCGACGAAGCCCGTCGCCGCATCGGTGCTCTCGGCACGGTCGCCGAGGAGCGCATCGGCGGCGAGGAGGTCGGCGGTCAGCTCGTCGACCTCGACGCCCGGCTCCGCAGCCTGCGCGCCCAGGAGGAGGCCTTGCGTGGCCTGATGGCCAAGGCCCGCACCGTGGGCGAGACGCTCGAGGTCCAGGGGCAGCTCTCACAGGTACGCATGGAGATCGAGCAGCTCGCCGGGGAGCAGACCCGCCTCACCGAGGCCGTGGCCCTGTCGACGGTCACGGTGGCGATGTTCGAGCCCGGCGCCGTGGTGCCCGGCCCCGACCGCCCGGACACCGGGCTGGCCCATGCCCTCGAGCGAGCCGTCGACGCGTCGGTCGCCGTGGTCGCCGGCACCATCGTGGTGCTCGGCTACGCGCTTCCGCTCTCGGTGCTGGTCGGCCTCGCACTGCTCGTCTTCCGCATCAGCCGCCGCCGACGTGCGGTGGTACCCGTCGGCTGATCGGCCGGACCTTCCACTCCGAGCACGACCCGGAGCAGGGCGATGGCACCCGCCTTGTCCAGGGGCTCGTTGAGGTTGCCGCATTTCGGCGACTGCACACACGACGGGCAGCCGGACTCGCACCGGCACGTCGACACGACTTCCAACGTGGCCTCGAAGTGGCGCCGCCCCGCCTCGAAGCCGAGCTCGGCGATACCGGCGCCTCCCGGATAGCCGTCGTAGATGACGACGGTGGGCCGTTGCGTCTCGAGCTGCCGTGGAGTCGACACCCCGCCCACGTCCCACCGGTCGCAGATGGTGAAGAGCGGGAGGATGCCGATGGCGGCGTGCTCGGCGGCGTGCAGCGTGCCCGGCACCCGGCCGGCGGCGATGCCGGCCTCGATCAGGACCGTGGGCTCGAGCGTGTACCAGAAGGCGCGCGTGCACAGCCGCGTCGGCGGCAGCTCGAGCGCGACCTCGCCGAGGTCCTCCCCGGTGACGAGGTCGCGTCGCCGGTACCCCGTGACCCGCTCGGTGACCGTCACCGTTCCGAGTGCCAACCGGGCCCGGCCCACCGTCGCCGTGCGTTCCTCGCCCTCGATGGTGATCTCGGTGTCCGAGCGCGCCTGGGTGAACTCGTCCGGGTCCGTCGCCCGCACCCACGCGGCCCGGTCGTCGAGGTCGAGGCGCTCGACCTCGTAGTGCTGGCCCTGGTGGAGGTACACCGCGCCGGGATGCACCGACGTGTAGGCGCGGCTCTCGTCGACGGTGCCGACCAGGTTCCCCTCGGAGTCGACGATGCGGAACTCCCCGGACGAGCCAGTGCGGAGGCCGACGCCCCGCGCCGGTGCGCCCCTCCCGCCGGCGTGCACGGCCCGGCCCGCCCGCAGACGCAGCCGGTCGTCGAGCACGAGTCGGCGCACACCGTCCTCCAGGTCGGCCGGCGACCACCAGTGCTCGTCGGCGTGGTCGAGCGGCTGCTCGTAGGCCGCGCAGGTCAGGTGGGGGTCGAGCACGTACGGGTTCGACGGGTTCACCACCGCCGGCTCCGGCGGCCGGGCGAACACCTCCTGCGGGTGGGACATCAGCCACTGGTCGAGGGCATCGTCGCCGGCGACGAGGACGGCCAGCGACCGCTGCTGGGACCGCCCGGCCCGGCCCGCCTGCTGCCACATCGATGCGATCGTCCCGGGGAAGCCGTTGAGGATGCAGGCGTCGAGCGATCCCACGTCGATGCCGAGCTCGAGGGCGCTCGTCGCCGACACCCCGAGGAGCCGCCCGGCGAACAGGTCGGCCTCGATGGCCCGGCGCTCCGACGCCAGATACCCCGAGCGGTACGGCTGCACAGTGCCCGCCAGCTCCTGCGGCAGGCGGCGACGGGTGTGGGCCGCCACGAGCTCCGCACCCTTGCGGCTGCGGGTGAAGGCGATCGTGCGGTGGCCGGTGCGCACCAGGGCCGACAGCAACTCGGCGCACTCGACGTTGCCCGACCCACGCGCGCCGGACGCCTCGTCGAGCAGTGGCGGGTTCCAGAGGGCGAAGAGCCGCTCCCCGCGCGGCGAGCCGTCCTCGACGACCTCGGCCACCTCCAACCCGGCCAGGGCGCGGGCCAGCGCCGCCGGCCGGCCGAGGGTGGCAGAGGTGAACACGAACGTCGGGTCGGCGCCGTAGAGCGCACACAGCCGGCGCAACCGCCGCAGCACATGGGCCACATGGGTGCCGAAGATGCCGCGCAGTGTGTGGAGCTCGTCGACCACGACGTAGCGCAGCCGCATCAGGAATGTGGCCCACCTGGCGTGCGACGGGAGGATGCCGACATGCAGCATGTCCGGGTTGGTCAGGATGACGTTGGCGTGGCGACGGGCCCACGAGCGCTCGTCCGTGCCGGTGTCCCCGTCGTAGGTGACGGCCACCAGTTCGGCGATGTCCAGCCCGCCGAGGGCCCGGAGCTGGTCCTGGGCCAGGGCCTTGGTCGGGAACAGCAGCAGGGCCGTCGAGCCCGTCATGGCCGCCTCGGCGACCGGCAGCTGATAGGCGAGGGACTTCCCCGACGCCGTCCCGGTGGCCAGGGCCACCGACCGTCCGGCGCGGGCCAGGTCGATGGCCGCCGCCTGGTGCGACCACAGGCCGGTGGCGGGCACGCGGTCGCGCAGGGCCTCGGGGAGCGGCACCGACAGCGGGGCGGTACGGGCCTCCCGCTCCTCCAGCCGTTCGAGGTGCACGAGCTGGCCGCGGTCGGCGGCGCCGCGCAGCACCTGCTCCAACCCCGCCACGCGCCGACCCTAGGCCGCTCACCGGGCTGCCCCTCGGCGCCCTCGCCGATGCCGCGCTACGGTTGGCGACCGCGTCCGGGGGGACCGCACCGTCACACCGCTGTCTTGAAGGAGATGCGCCGCGATGGATCTGGGTCTCGACGTCACCGAGCGCAACGGTTTCGCCGTGCTGGCCGTTCGGGGCGAGGTGGACGTCTACACCGCCCCCCGCCTCCGTGAGCGCCTGGTCGAGCTCGTCAGCGAGGGGAAGCACAAGATCGTCGTCGACCTCGAGGGCGTCGACTTCCTCGACTCGACCGGTCTCGGGGTTCTGGTCGGCGGCCTCAAGCGGCTACGCAGCCATGACGGCGACCTGACGCTGGTGTGCACCCAGCACCGGATCCTCAAGGTGTTCGAAATCACGGGGCTCACGAAGGTCTTCGCCATCCACGACTCAGTGGATGCCGCGGTGGCCGGCTGATCCGTCGGATTCGTCGCCCCCGCCCATGACCGTCGAGCTGCAGATCCCGGCCCGGCCGGAGTACATCGGGCTGGTCCGGCTCGTCGTGTCATCGCTGGCCACGGCTCGGCGCGAGCTGGCCGATGACCGCATCGACGACCTCAAGTTGGCCGTCTCCGAGGCGTGCACGAACGCCATCGAGGCCCACGACGCCGTCGATGTGGCCGAGCACGTGGTCGTCCGATGGACCGAGGAGGACGACCGCCTCGAGGTCGAGGTCGAGGACCGCGGCGAGGGCTTCGACCCCGACTCGCTGCCCTCGCACCCGCCGGTCACCGATCCAGAGCGCCTCAACTTCGAGCGAGGTCTCGGCATCCCCCTGATCCGTACGCTCGTCGACGAGGTCGACTTCTCCTCACTCGCCAGCGGGACCTCGGTGCGGCTGACGCTGTTCTGCGGACCCACCGAGGTCGACGGGGCGAGCTGACGTGGCGCTGAAGGACCGCTTCAAGCGGCTCACCACGTCGGTCGCCGAGCAGGACGAGGAGAAGCTGCGGTCGTTCTGTGCCGCGTTCCCCGACGTGGTGCCGATCACCGAGCTGGCGGCGCGGGCCGAGGGTACGGTCGTCGGCGAGATCACGAGCATGCGGATCGTGCCCCGGCCCGACGGCTCGCCGTGGCTCGAGGCCACCATCAACGACGGCACCGGAGCGCTCATCGCCATGTGGACCGGCCGCAAGCGCATCGCCGGTGTGCACTCGGGTCGCCGGCTCATGGTCACCGGCAGGGGCGCGCCGATCGGGCCCTCCGGGCGGTTGCTGGTCTACAACCCCCGCTACGAGTTGCTCTGAGCTCCTCCGACGAGGAGCTGCTTCACGTGGTCCTCCGACTCATCCGAGGTGACCATGGCCATGACCTCGTCGCCGGCGGTGAGCACGGTGTCGCCCCGAGGGACCAGCACATGCCCGGCCCGCACCACCGCGACGATGGTTGCGTCGCGCGGCACGCCGAGCTCGGCGATGGCGACGTTCACCGCCGGCGATCCGACCGCCAGCGTGACCTCGACCAGCCGGGCCTCGCCGGTGCCGAACTGCATGAGGCGCACCAGTGACCCCACCGACACCGCTTCCTCGACCAGGGCGGTGAGCAGGTGCGGGGTCGACACGGCGCGGTCGACGCCCCACGACTCGTTGAAGAGCCAGTGGTTGTCGGGGTGGTTCACCCGGGCCACGACGCGAGGCACCGCGAACTCCTGCTTGGCAAGGAGCGAGATGACGAGGTTGTCCTCGTCGTCCCCGGTGGCGGCGACCATCACCTCGACGTCGGCGATGCCGGCGGCGTGCAGTGAGCTCACCTCGCACGCATCGGCATGGACGATCCGCACGTCGGAGCTGACCCGCAGCCGGGCCACCAGGTCGGGGTTCTCCTCGAGCAGCAGCACCTCGTGTCCGGCGGCGAGCAGGTCGTTGGCGATGTAGGTGCCGACGTTGCCGGCCCCGGCGATGGCGACGCGCATCAGTGGCCTTCCTCGGCGCCGCCGGCCAGGCGCGCCTCGAGATCGTCGAGCCCGCTGGTCGTCACGGCCAGATGGAGGATGTCGCCCTCCTGACCCACGAGGTCGGGGGTGAGGAGGCGGGCCTGGCCGCCACGGGTGACCGACACGACCTGGAAGCGGCCCGGCTCGGAGAGGTCGCCCAGCTTCTTGCCGGCCCAGACCTCGGGGATCGAGCGCTCGAGGAGCTGGAGACTGCCGGTGGCGTCGCTCCACTCCGTGACGCTGCGGTCGGGGAACAGCCGGCGCATCACCTGGTCCGAGGCCCACGCCACCGACGCCACCGTCGGGATGCCGAGGCGCTGGTAGATCACGGCTCGCCGGGGGTCCTGTATCCGGGCCACGACGTTGGGGACCTGGAAGGTCTCCTTGGCGACGCGGGCGGTGAGGATGTTGGAGTTGTCGCCGCCGGTCACGGCCGCCACGGCCCCGGCCTCGGTGATCCCGGCCTGGTCGAGGGTGGCCCGGTCGAATCCGAACCCGAGGACGGCGCGCCCCGCCCAGCGCTCGGGCAGATAGCGCTCGAAGGCGTTGCGGTTCTTGTCGATGAGAGAGACGGTGTGGCCGTCCTGATCGAGGCTCACGGCGAGCTCCGAGCCCAGCCGCCCACACCCCACCACGATCACGTGCACCCGCCCATGCAACCGGGTCAGGACACCGGTACGCAAACCGCCCCCCGCCGCTGGCTCGTTTTCTGGGCACGAAGCGACTTATCAGCTCACTTGGTGCCCGGAGAAGGGGAGGGCCAAGGCCTGGGCGACCTCGGCGGTGACCGCCTCCGGCGTTCCGTGCGCCTGGTCCCAGGTGAAGTGGAGGACCCGCCAACCGGCGGTGACGAGGGCGTTCGATCGGGCGCGGTCGGCGGAAAAGCGGGCCCGGCCGGAGTGCCAGCTGATCCCGTCGAGCTCGAATGCAATGAGCCGATCGGGGTAGGCGGCATCGAGGCGGTAGGTCCGCCCGCCGATCCTGACCTGGTGCTGCACGATCGGCCGAGGGAGGCCGGCATCGCGGAGCAGACGGAGGAAGCGGACCTCGAGCTCGCTCTCACCGGCCGCGGAACCGGCGTGGTCCCGCACGTACGCCCGCAACGCGGCCGTGCCACCGCGGCCCCGCTCACCCAGCCTGCCGAGGACCTCCTCGAGATCGTCGATCGTGACCAGCCCCCGGTTGCGGGCGTCCTCCGCTGCCGACTCCACCACCGCCGCGGGGACGACGGCGCCCATGTCGAGCAACGTGCGCGCCACGGTCGTCACCCGGACGCCGAAACGGGTGGTGACGTCGTGGTCCGACAGACAGAGCGTGCGGTGGATGCGCACGCCGCGCACTCGTGATCGGAAGTCCCACCCTTCGATCGTCACGTGTGGCTGCGAGGCGAGGGCCCCACGCAGACCGAACAACGCGCCCCCACTTGTGTGCGATGCACAGCCGCCCGGCCCGCACGCGAGCACCGCCGCCGCCAGCTCTGTCCACCGACCCGGCGCGGCCCCGGCGAACCGGTACACCCCGCGGTGCATTGCGAGCAGGACCCCGGCATCCAGTCGCTGTTGCACCTGGTCGCTCTTCAGCCCGCAGTCCGCCAGCTGGGCGTAGGTGATGACGTTGTGTTGCCCTTCGGCAAGCTGCCTTGCGGCCCGCTCTGGATCCATCCTGCAAGTGAATCGCGAGGGTGTGACAACCCTCCGCCGGCCCGTTCTCTGGGCACGAACCCGCCCCAGGGCCGGGTTCGTGCCCGGAAAAGCAGCAGGCGCGTCAGTAGCGGAGGATGGCGCCGATGCCGTCGGTGGGGCCGCCGTGGGCCGGGACGATGCGGATGCCGGCGCCGGTGCCGAGGGCGGCGCGCACACAGACATCCACGAGACGCCCCTCGGAGGGGTCGTCGACGCCAAGGCCCTTGAGGGTGGCGGCATCGGCGGCCACCAGCGCGGCGTCGGGGCCGAAGAACGCGGTGCGATCGTCGGCGGGGTCGTCGCTCACCAGCAGCATGTCGACCCGCGCCATCTGGAGGGCCTCGATGGTGGCGGCCACGCCGTCGGCGGCGCGGTCGTGCTGGCCGCACTCCTCGCGGAACTTGTCGAGGGCGGCCACCGTGTCCTCGGCCACCGCGGTGTTGATGAGGCGCCGCACCTCGTCCTCGATGGCGTCGAACCCGCCGTCACCGGCCCTGGCCCCCTCGACCACGACGACCTTCGACGCGACCGAAGGGGCGAGCTCGTCCTGCAGCAGCGTGACGGCACGCACGTCGCCGGAGACGATCACGACGCGGGCGTCGACGCGCTCGGCCACCTTGTTCACCGCCGCGGCGACCTCTCCGGCGGTGGACTCCCAGGCGTTCTCCGCCCGCTCGTGGTAACGCCGCTGCGACCAGCCGCCGGGCGCAGCTTTCTGCACCTCGTCGGGGGTGGCCTCCTTCAGCTCGCGCTTGATGTCGGGGAGGTCGTGACGCACGGCATGGATCTCGGCACCCGTGCGGTCGATCAGCACCACCACGAACGGCGGGCTCTGCTGCCGTAGGCCCAGGACCGGGAGGATCGAGGGCAGCGCGCCGACCTGGGCCAGCTCGCTGGCCGGCGGCGTCTGTTCGTGGCCGACGTACAGCACCCCTGCCTCGGCCGAGCCGATCACCGCCAGCGTCGCGCCGCGGGTGTGGGCGTCCTCCACCTGGGCGTCGATCTCTGCCAGCAGTGACTCGGGCGCGCCGGCCTCGGACAGCGAGCGCCTGGCGTTCTTCCAGCGCAGCTCGACCTGGGGGCCGGCGTTCGCCACGTCGGCCGAGGCGTCGAGGTACAAGGTGACGAACGGGCCGGAAGCGTCGAAAACGCCTGCCAGCTGGGGGACGGCGCTGGCGTCCTGGGCGACGCGAGGCGAGGTGCCGGAGGTTTCCATGTCGCGGTCGTACCCATCCGTGGGCGTTCTTGACATTTTGGGGGACCAAAAACTAGGTTCTCCGCCGACAGAAATGGAACCGCTGACCCTGACGAAATCCGAGCGCGAGACGCTGAAGGCGATGTACCGCCTGACGCGCGACGGCACGCCCGCCGCCCACACCGGCGACCTCGCCGAGGCGCTCAAGGTCAGCCCGGGCACCGTGACCGCCACTGTGAAGCGCCTGGCCGAGCGGGGCCTGGCCGACCACCAGCCCTACCACGGCGTCGAATTGACCCACCAGGGTCGCCAGGCCGCCGTGGCCGCCATCCGGCGTCACCGCATCGTCGAGCGCTTCCTCTCCGACATGCTCGGCTACGCCTGGAACGAGGCCGACCGCCTCGCCGGCTCCTTCGAGCACGACCTGCCCCAGGAGGTCGAGCAGCGGCTGTTCGTCGCCCTCGACCGTCCCGGCACCTGCCCGCACGGGTTCCCCATCCCCGAGCCCGAGGTCGTCGACATCCCCGAGCTGCCGCCGCTCTACGCGCTCGATCCCGGTGACGTGGCGACCGTGGCCGTTCCCGGCTCGACCGATCCCGACGTGGTCGCCTTCCTCGACACCCTGGGCCTCCGCCCCGGCGTGCGCGTCGAGGTCCGTGAGAAGCATCCGTTCGACGGACCGCTGGTGCTGTCGGTCGACGGTGAGGACCGCACCGTGGGCGAGAAGGTCGCCCGCCAGATCTACGTCCGCCCCGAGGAACGGGGCGACTCTACGAAGCACAACAGAAGGGAGCAGTCCGCATGATCCATCTCCTCGCTGCCGAGGGGGGCTACCAGGAGTTCACGCTCGGCAACACCGAGTGGCTCTGGCTCTGGTTCTCCGCCGCATCGGCCGTGCTCGCGCTCGGCGTGGGCTTCTATCTGATGCGGGGCGTGCTCGCCGCCGACCAGGGCACGGAAAAGATGCGTGAGATCGCGGCCGCCATCCAGGAGGGCGCCCAGGCCTACCTGCGTCGCCAGTTCAAGACGATCGGCTTCATCCTCATCCCGCTCGTGATCGTGGTCTTCTTCACCGCCACGACGGTGGCCAAGCCCGATGGGAGCGAGGCCCTGTCGTTCGTGCAGTCCGGCATCTTCCGCACCATCGCCTTCGTCGCCGGCTGCTTCCTCTCGGGCCTCACCGGGTTCATCGGGATGGGCCTGGCCGTGCGCGGCAACGTGCGCACCGCCGCCGCCGCCCGCAGTGGCTCGCTGCCTGCCGCACTGAAGGTCGCGTTCCGCACCGGTGGTGTGGCCGGCATGTTCACCGTCGGTCTCGGCCTGCTGGGCGCCACGGTCATCATCATGATGTTCCAGAACACCGCCTCGGCCATCCTGATCGGCTTCGGCTTCGGCGGCTCCCTGATCGCGCTGTTCCTGCGGGTCGGCGGCGGCATCTTCACCAAGGCCGCTGACGTCGGCGCCGACCTCGTCGGCAAGGTCGAGGCCGGTATCCCCGAGGACGATCCGCGCAACCCGGCCACCATCGCCGACAACGTGGGCGACAACGTCGGTGACTGCGCCGGCATGGCCGCCGACCTGTTCGAGTCCTACGAGGTCACGCTGGTCGCGTCGATCATCCTCGGCGTGGCCGCCTTCGAGTCCATCGGCGCCAACCCGGCCCTCGGCCTGGTGTTCCCGGTCGTGGCCCGTGCCATCGGCGTGCTGGCCTCCATCATCGGCATCTTCGCCGTGCGCGCCACCGACAAGGACAAGTCGGCCATGGCGCCCATCAACCGCGGCTTCCTCACCGCCGGCCTCCTCACCGTCATCGGCACCGGCGCCGTCGCGCTCACCTACGTCGGCAACGACCACGGCAACGAGGGCTGGAAGGTGTTCGGCGCCGTCGTCACCGGCCTCGTGCTGGCCCAGGTCGCCAGCCGTCTGACGGAGTACTTCACCTCCACCGAGACCCGACCCGTGCGGGAGATCGCCGAGGCGGCTCGCACCGGCCCGGCCACGACCGTGCTGGCCGGCATCAGCTCGGGCCTCGAGTCGACGGTGTACGCCATCGTCGCCATCGCCGGCGCCCTCGGTGTCGCCATCGCCCTCGGCGGCGGCAACATCCAGTTCATCTTCTACCTGGTGGCCCTGACCGGCATGGGCATGCTGGCCACCACCGGCGTGATCGTCTCGGAGGACACGTTCGGCCCCGTGGCCGACAACGCCGCGGGCATCGCCGAGATGTCGGGTGAGTTCAGCGGCGAGGCCGAGCGCATCATGGTCAGCCTCGACGCCGTCGGGAACACGACCAAGGCCGTCACCAAGGGCTTCGCCATCGGCTCGGCCGTCATCGCCGCCGTCGCCCTGTTCGCCTCCTTCATCGAGACGATCGGCGACGAGCTGCTGGAGAGGGCCGACCTCGACACCCTGGCCGAGGCCGGGCAGACGGTCTTCGACCGCTTCCCGATCAACGTGGCCGACCCCAAGACGTTCATCGGCCTGCTGGTCGGCGGTTCCATCGCCTTCATGTTCAGCTCCCTGGCCATCCGCGCCGTCGGCCGCACCGCCGGCGTCGTGGTGCAGGAGGTCCGCCGCCAGTTCGCCGACGGCGGGATCATGGCGGGCACCAAGAAGCCCGACTACGGGCCC
>DATLDH010000070.1:0-11236 GCA_035526015.1 Acidimicrobiales bacterium | reverse complement strand
GTCAGGCGGGTGCACCGGTGAGCCGTGGGCGGTGTCGACCAGTCGGCCCACTTCGGCGCCGTCGATGGTCTCGTGCTCGAGCAGGGCGGCGGCCACGGCGTCGAGCCCGGTCCGGTGCCGGCCGAGGACCTCCATGGCCCGCTCCTCCTCGGCCCGGAGGATGCGCTCGACCTCCTCGTCGATCACGCGTGAGGTCTCGTCGCTGTAGTCGCGGGTGTGCATGAGGTCCTCGCCGAGGAACACCATCCCCTGCGACCCCCAGGCCATGGGACCGATGCGCTCGCTCATGCCCCACTCCCGCACCATCTTGCGGGCCAGCTCGGTGCAACCGACGAGGTCGTTGTTGGCTCCGGTCGAGAGCGTGTCGTACACGAGGACCTCCGCACACCGGCCCCCGAGACGCACGGCGAGGGAGTCGGCGATGTAACCCTCGCGGTAGATGTGCTTCTCCTCCATGGGCAACTGCTGGGTGACGCCGAGGGCCATGCCGCTCGGCAGGATCGTGACCTTGTGGACGGGGTCGGCATTCGGCAGCACGTAGGCCAGCACCGCGTGGCCGCCCTCGTGATAGGCGATGACCTCCTTCTCTTCCTCCGTCAGGGCGAGGGAGTCACGGCGCTGGCCCATGATCACACGGTCCCTGGCGGCTTCGAAGTCCTCCATGTGGACGGCCTCGGCGCTCCGTCGCACCGCGTGCAGGGCGGCCTCGTTCACGAGGTTGGCCAGGTCGGCGCCACTCATTCCCGGCGTGCCGCGCGCCACCAGGCCGAGGTCGACGTCGGCGGCGATGCGCTTGTCACGGCAGTGGACCTGCAGGATCGGGAGGCGCTCCTCGAGGTCGGGCAACGGCACGACCACCTGGCGGTCGAAGCGCCCGGGACGGAGGAGGGCAGGGTCGAGGATGTCGGGCCGGTTGGTGGCGCCGATCATCACGATGCCCTCGGTCGTCTCGAACCCGTCCATCTCCGACAGCATCTGGTTGAGCGTCTGCTCGCGCTCGTCGTGACCGCCGCCGAGCCCGGCCCCGCGCTTGCGCCCGATGGAGTCGATCTCGTCCACGAAGATGATGGCCGGCGCCTGCTTGCGGGCGGTCTGGAAGAGATCGCGGACCCGGCTGGCACCGACACCGACGAACATCTCCATGAAGTCCGACCCCGTCACCGACATGAACGGCACGCCCGCCTCACCGGCGACGGCGCGGGCCTGCTGGGTCTTGCCGGTGCCGGGTGGGCCGACCAGCAGGACACCCTTGGGGATGCGGGCCCCGTTGTCCTTGAAACGACCGGGCGACTTGAGGAAGTCGACGACCTCGCGGATCTCCTGCTTCACGCCGGTGTACCCGGCCACGTCGGCGAAGGTCGTCTGGGGTCGCTCGGTGGTATGCACCTTGGCCCGCGAACGTCCGATCGACATGAGGCCCGTCATCTGGCCCTGGGCCCGGCGCGACATCCACAGCCAGAATCCGATGAGCAGGCCAACGGGGATGAGCAACGGGAGGATCGCCGCCCAGATGCTGGTCTGGGACGTGTGGAAGCTCAGCTTGGTGCCGTGCTCGCGCATCAGCTTCACGTCGTCCTCGACGAGCGGCTGCGGGCCGTCCGTGACGAACTCGTCGCCGTTCTTGAGCTTGCCCTTGATGCGGCCCGTGTCGTTGGTGACGTCGGCCTCGGCGACCTGGCCCTCACCGGCGCGGCGGATGAGCTCGGTGTAGTCGAGCTTCTTCGGCTCGTGTGACGCGAAGGCCGGGGGCAGGACGAGGGCGGCCACGATCAGGCCCCCGAGCACGAGCACGCCCAGCCGCCACGGCTGATCCGGGGCCCCGCCCGGCGCAGCCGGCCGGACCGGCCGTCGGGGCGGTGGTGGCTGACGGCTCATGGGCTCATCGTAGGGGCGGCGGGGGAGTGGTCCGCCCCCCGGCGCGCCGGCCCGGGTACCGTGACCGGGCATGGATCGCCCCCGCCTGTGCGCCAGGCCGGCCTGCGGGAATCCGGCCACCGCGACGCTCTCCTACGACTACGCCACCTCGACGGTGTGGCTGCGCGAGCTCGACAGCGATCCCGACGCACCGGGCAACGACCTCTGCCTCCCGCACGCCGACCGGCTGCGGGTCCCCAGGGGATGGGCCCTCGACGACCGGCGCACGCCGATCGTCGCCCTGCGCCCGCCGCTCGCCGTCTGACCCTCGAGGCGCCGTGGACGACCCCGGCGCGCCTGTAGACCCGCCGTTCCCGGACGCCGGGTCCACCGGCGTGGTGCCGCCCCCTCGCTGGGGCCTCGGCGACGCCGCCGCCGGCTACGGGGTCGCCGTTCTGACGACGATCGCCGCCGTCAGCGTGTGGGTGGCGGTCACGGGTGATGACGGCATCGGCTACTCCGTCGCCGGACTGCTCGGTCTCTGGTTCGGCCTGGTGGGTGCGGCCGTCGTGGTCACGAGGCGGAAGGGCTCGGGGTCGCTCGCCGCCGACTTCGGCCTACGGATCCGGGGCGGCGACCTGGGCGTCGGGGTGGTCGCCGGTGCCGTCGTGCAGTTCGCGTTGGTGCCGCTCGTCTACCTCCCGCTGCGGTCCTGGATCCCCGACGTCGACGAGCAGCTGTCGAGGCCGGCGCGCGAGTTGTCGGGCGAGGCCGGCTCCGACGCCGCATTCGCGCTGCTCACCGTGCTGGTCGTGGTCGGCGCGCCGCTGGTGGAGGAGCTGTTCTTCCGCGGCCTCCTGCAGCGTGCTCTCGGTCGACGTTTCCCGGCGCCCGTCGCCGTCGCCGGGTCGGCCGTGGCCTTCGGCGCGGTCCACTACCAACCCCTGCAGTTCCCCGCCCTCGTCGCCCTCGGTCTCGTCCTCGGCACCCTGGCCCACCGGGCGGGCCGCCTCGGCCCGGCCATCGCGGCCCACGCCACGTTCAACGCCATCACGATGGCCTACCTGGTCTCGGTGAGGTGATCGTCGGCGGGCCGCGGTTCGGTGCAACATGGTGGTGATGCTCCGCTCCGGGTCGATCGCCGAGACGCGCCGCGCCCCGTCGGCGGCCGCTGTCATCTCGTTCGTCGTCGTCACCGCCGCCGCTCTGTTCGTGTTCATCCAGATGCGGCCCGACCTGCTGCTCGCGAACACGACCCCCGCCGGTGGTGACATGGGCGCCCACGTCTGGGGGCCGGCCTATCTCCGCGATCACCTGCTTCCTCACGGGCGCCTGACGGGCTGGACGCCGGACTGGTACGCCGGGTTCCCTGCGTTGCACTTCTACTTCCCGCTGCCGAGCCTGCTCATCGTCCTGCTCGACGTGGTGCTGCCGTACTCCATCGCCTTCAAGCTGGTGAGCGTCCTCGGTGTGGTGTCGCTGCCGGTTGCGGCGTGGGCCATGGGCCGGATCGCCGGCATGGGCTTCCCGGGCCCGGCCTGCCTGGCCGTCGCCACCCTCCCCTTCCTCTTCGACCGGACCTTCACGATCTACGGCGGCAACATTCCGTCGACGCTGGCCGGTGAGTTCGCGTTCTCGATCAGCCTCTCCGTCGCGCTGGTGTTCCTCGGGGTCGTGGCGCGGGGCCTCGAGACCGGGCGCCACCGCACGCTCGCCGCCGTGCTGTTGGCCCTGACCGGGCTGTGTCACGTCGTGCCCGCCTTCTTCGCCCTGGCCGGCATGTTCGTGCTGCTGGTCCTGCGCTTCGACCGGCGCCGCACCGGATGGCTGCTCACCGTCGGGGCGGTCGGCGCGCTGCTGGCGGCCTTCTGGGTCCTGCCGTTCATGGCGCGGATCGCGTACACGAACGACATGGGCTGGGAGAAGCTCGTCACCTACCGCAAGACGCTGTTCCCGCCCGGCGTGCGGTGGGTCCCGTGGGTGGCCGTGCTCGGCGTCGTCGGCGCCGTGACCCGGCGCCGCATGTTCGGGATCGCCCTGTCGGTGCTGACGGTGCTGGCCGGGCTCGCGTTCGTGGCCGCGCCCCAGAGCCGACTGTGGAATGCCCGACTACTGCCGTTCTGGTTCCTGCTGCTCTATCTCCTCGTCGGCGTGGCGGTCGCCGAGCTGGCCCACACCGCGGCCAACTATTTCGAATGGAAGCGGCCGACGCCGCTTCCCATAAACAACAGCAAAGACGACGTCGACGAGGACGCCTATGACGAAACTGACGAGGACGTCCTCGTCGATGTCCTGCCGCCGCCTCCGCCTCCACCACCGGTCGATACCGAGGGGCGAAGGATGCCCGAGCTGCTGGCGCCCGTCGCCGCCCTCGTAGCGGCTCTCGTGCTCGTCGCCATGCCGCTCGGCAAGCTGCCGGCCTGGCTCGGCCTGAAGACCACCGACCGCAGCTTCGTGCCGGACTGGGTGCGCTGGAACTACTCCGGCTACGAGCGCAAGCCGGCCTACCCCGAGTACCGCGACCTCGTTGCCACCATGGACGACCTCGGCCGGACGCGGGGCTGCGGTCGGGCCATGTGGGAGTACGAGCCCCAGCTCGACCGCCTCGGCACGCCGATGGCCCTCATGCTCCTGCCGTACTGGACGGGCGGGTGCATCGGCTCGATGGAGGGCCTCTTCTTCGAGTCGTCGGCCACGACGCCGTACCACTTCCTCGACCAGTCCGAGCTGTCCCAGGTGCCGTCCCGGGCCCAGCGGGATCTGCCGTACCGGTCCCTCGACGTCGCCAAGGGCGTCGAGCACCTGCAGCTGCTCGGTGTCCGGTACTACATGGCCCTCACCCCCGAAGCCGTGGCGCAGGCGTCGGTCCATCCGGCGCTGACCCGCGTCGCCACGTCCGGCCCGTGGTCGGTGCATTACGACGACGGCGACGAGACCCGCACGTGGGAGATCTACGAGGTGGCCGGAGCGGCCCAGGTGGCGCCGTTGCGCTTCGAGCCCGTCGTGATGCGCGGGGTCGACAAGGGCGGCCGGGAGTGGCTGAACGCGGCCGTGGGCTTCTACCAGGACCGAGCCAGGTGGGACGTGCCGCTGGCCGTCTCGGGGCCCGCGGGATGGGCCAGGGTGCGGGGCGCGGCCAAGAGCCCACCGCGGCGACCCGTGCGGCCGGTCAAGGTCTCCCGCATCCGCACCGGCGACGACCGCATCAGCTTCGACGTCGACCACCCCGGGTCACCGGTGCTGGTCAAGACGTCGTACTTCCCGAACTGGAAGGCCAGCGGCGCCCAGGGCCCGTGGCGCGTCACCCCGAACCAGATGGTCGTCATCCCGACCTCGCGTCATGTCGAGCTGCACTACTCCCAGACGCCGGTCGACCTGGGCGCGTGGGCACTCACGATCGTGGGGGTCGCTGCCGCCGTGGGGCTGGCGAGGCGTCCCCCGATGGTGTTTCCCGAACGCTCCCGGCGGCGCCGGCGTCGGCGCGTCGACGCCGGCATGGTCGAGTCGGTAGTTGCTCCGCCGCCCGTCGCGGACGCCGACGACCTGGTCCCGATCGGCGCCGCCGAGGTCGACTCCAACAGGTGACGCGGCTGTCGGTGATCGTGCCGGTGCTCGACGATCCGGTGCGAGTCGGGTCGACCGTGGCGCGGTTGCGGCGTGAGCTGGCCACCGTCGCCGACGAGGGCGGCCTCGAGATCGTCGTGGTCGACGACGGATCCAGCGACGCCACTGCCGATGCCGCCCGCAACGCAGGCGCCGATCGCGTCCTCGTGCACGAGCAGAACCGCGGCAAGGGCGCGGCCGTGCGCACCGGGGTCATGGCCGCGTCCGGCGCGACGATCGCCTTCACCGACATCGACCTGTCGTACTCGCCCGACCAGCTCCTCGCCCTGCTGGCCGAGATCGAGAACGGGGCGGACGTGGCCGTGGGCAGTCGCCGTCACGGCGACGCCGTCACGCTCGTGCGGGCCACGCCCTACCGGCGGGTGACCAGCCGCCTGTTCAACGTCGCCACCGTCCTCACCATGGGGATCTGGGCCGACACCCAGTGCGGGGTCAAGGCGTTCCGCCACGACGTGGCCCGCCGGCTCTTCGGGGCCGCTCGTCTCGATGGCTTCGCCTTCGACGTCGAGCTGTTCCATCTGGCGCGCCGGTGGGGCCTCGACGTACGGCAGGTGCCGGTCACCCTGACCAGCTCCGACGTCTCGAGCGTCCGCCTCCGCGGCGAGCTGCTCATGCTCTGGGACCTGGCCCGGCTACGGCTACTGACGTGGCGCCGCGCCTACGGAGGGAGCCGGGGGCCACTGCCCTAGGCTGGCGGGTCCGATGGCACGTCCCGAACCCTTCGATCCGGCCGTCTTCAAGGCCTACGACATCCGCGGCACGGTGCCCGATCAGCTGCATCCGTCGTTGTGCCGGGCCATCGGTGCTGCATTCGCCACCATCGCCGACTCGCCGACCGTCGTCCTGGCGCGAGACATGCGGCCCTCCGGCGTGGAGCTCAGCGCCGCGTTCGCCGAGGGCGTGACGAGCCAGGGCGTCGACGTCCTCGACGTCGGGCTCGCCAGCACCGATCTGCTCTATTACGCGTCGGGTCACCTCGGCGCGGCCGGCGCCATGTTCACGGCGTCGCACAACCCTGCCCAGTACAACGGCATCAAGCTCTGCCTCTCCGGCGCCCGCCCGTTCGGTGAGGACACCGGGCTACGGGAGCTGCTGGCACTGGTCGAGGCAGGCGGGCCCGCGGGCGGTGGCGGTGCGGCGGGCCGCGTCACCCACCGGGACATGATCGACGCCTACGCCGACCACGTGCGGTCGTTCATCGACGTGAGCCGGGTCAGGCCTCTGCGCGTCGTGGCCGACACCGCCAACGGGATGGGCGGCCTGGTGGCCCCGGCCGTCCTGAACGCCCTCCCCATCGAGCTCGAGCTCATGTACGGCGAGCTGGACGGCACCTTCCCGAACCACCCGGCCGACCCGATCCAGCCCGAGAACATCAAGGACCTGCAGGCGCGCGTGCTCGAGACGGGCGCCGATGTCGGGCTCGCCTTCGACGGCGACGCCGATCGCGTGTTCCTCGTCGACGAGAAGGGCGAGGGCCTGTCGGGCTCGACGACGACCTCGTTGCTGGCCGCCGTCCTGCTCGACCGCAACCCCGGGGCGTCGGTGATCTACAACCTGATCTGCTCCAAGGCGGTGCCCGAGGTCATCACCGAGCACGGTGGGGTCCCGGTGCGGGCCCGCGTCGGCCACTCCTTCATCAAGGAGGTCATGGCCGAGACCGGCGCGGTGTTCGGCGGCGAGCACTCGGCGCACTACTACTTCCGGGACAACTTCCGCGCCGACTCGGGGCTCGTCGCGACGGTGCTCCTGCTCGAGCTGCTGTCGGCGGCGTCGGAGCCCCTGTCGGAGCTCCGCAAGCCGGTGGAGCGCTACGCCGCCTCCGGCGAGATCAACACCCGCGTCCCCGACGCCGCCGCCACCGTCGAGAAGGTCGCCGCCGCCTTCGGCTCGCTCGACCAGGACCGCCTCGACGGGCTCACCGTCGACGCCGGGTCGTGGTGGTTCAACCTGCGCCCGTCCAACACCGAGCCGCTCCTTCGCCTCAACCTGGAGGCACCGACGCCGGCCGAGTGCCAGGCTCGCGTCGACGAGGTGCTCGCCCTGTTCGACCCATCCCCGGAGGCCTGAGATGTCACTTGACCCGCAGTTGCTCGCCATCCTGGCCTGCCCCGAGGACAAGGGGCCGCTGCTGTACTTCGAGGACGAGCAGAGCCTGTACAACCCGCGGCTGAAGCGCCGCTATGCCATCCGCGACGACATCCCGGTGATGCTCATCGACGAGGCCGAGGCGGTGGCCGACGACGAGCACGGCCGCCTCCTCGACAAGGCCAGGGCCGATGGCGTCACCCCCACGTTCGACCCGGGCGACACGCCGTGAGCGAGGTGATCGACAGCCAGGGGATGTTCGCCGTCACCGCCGGGCTCCCCGAGCAGGTCGAAGCCGCCGCGGCACGCTCACGCGGCCTGCAGGGCCTGCCGGCCCACGACAGCATCGAGAACGTGGTCGTCCTCGGCATGGGCGGCAGTGGTGCGGCCGGCGACGTCCTCATGGCGGTGGCCGGCCCGTTCATGCCCGTGCCGGTCGTGGTCGTGAAGTCCTACAGCCTCCCGGCCTTCGTGGGTGAGGGCACGCTGGTCTTCGCCATCTCCTGCTCGGGTGACACCGAGGAGACCATCGAGGCCGTCACCGAGGCCGCCGTCACCGGCGCCAAGATCGTGGCCATCACCGGCGGCGGCGAGCTCGACAAGCTGGCCCGCGGGTGGGGTGCGCCCGTCATCAACGTCCCCGACGACATCCCCCAGCCCCGAGCCGCCCTGGGCGCCATGGCCGTCCCCCCGCTCATCGTGCTGGAGGAGACGGGCCTGTTCCCCGGCGCCGGCCGGTGGGTCGAGCTGGCCGTCGAGCAGCTCAAGCGGCGCCGCGACGAGCTCACCGCCACCGAGAACCCGGCCCTGGCCATGGCGCGACGGATCGGCCGCACCATCCCGCTCATCCACGGAGGGCACTCGCTGGGCGCAGCCGCGGCGCGCCGGTGGAAGACCCAGGTCAACGAGAACGCCAAGGCACCCGCGTTCTGGAACGTGCAGCCCGAGCTGTGCCACAACGAGGTCCAGGGGTGGGGCCAGCACGGTGACGCCACCCGCCAGCTGCTCACCCTCGTGATGCTGCGCCACGACGCCGAGCACCCGCAGGTGACGCGCCGGTTCGAGCTCGTGGCCGAGTGGCTGCGCGAGGTCGTGGCCGGTGTCGAGGAGGTCCGGGCTGCCGGCGAGGGTGACCTCGCCCAGCTGCTCGATCTCGTGCTGTTCGGCGACTTCGTCTCGCTGCACATGGCCGCTCTCGAAGGCATCGACCCCGGGCCCGTACCCGTGCTCGACTCACTCAAATCCGTACTGGGAAGGGACTGACGACTCGCATGACCACCACCGAGGTGACCGACTACCGCGTGGCCGACATCGGCCTGGCCGACCTGGGCCGCAAGGAGATCGTGCTGGCCGAGGAGGAGATGCCCGGCCTGATGGCGCTGCGCGCCCGGTACACCGACTCCCAGCCGCTGGCCGGCGCACGCATCACCGGCTCGATCCACATGACCGTGCAGACGGCGGTGCTGATCGAGACCCTCGTCGCCCTCGGCGCAAAGGTCCGCTGGTCGAGCTGCAACATCTTCTCCACCCAGGACCACGCCGCCGCCGCCGTGGCCGCCGCCGGCCACCCGGTGTTCGCGTGGAAGGGCGAGACGCTCGAGGAGTACTGGTGGTGCCTCGAGCAGACCTTCCGGTGGCCCGACGGCGAGCCCCCCAACATGATCCTCGACGACGGCGGCGACATCACCGAGATGATCCACCTCGGCGCGGACTTCGAGAAGGCGGGCGGCGTGCGCGACGCGACCGACGCCGACAACGAGGAGTTCAAGGTCGTGCTCGAGACCCTGCGCCGCACCATCGCCGCCACGCCCGGCATGTGGACCCGCATCGCCGAGACGGTCAAGGGTGTCACCGAGGAGACCACCACCGGCGTGCACCGGCTGTACCACCGCGAGCGCGACGGCACGCTTCGCTTCCCGGCGATCAACGTCAACGACTCGGTGACCAAGTCCAAGTTCGACAACATCTACGGCATCCGCCACTCACTGATCGACGGCATCAACCGCGCCACCGACGTGATGATCGGCGGCAAGGTCGCCGTCGTGTGCGGCTACGGCGACGTCGGCAAGGGCTGCGCCCAGGCTCTACGCAGCCAGGGGGCCCGCGTGCTCGTCACCGAGATCGATCCGATCTGCGCGCTGCAGGCGGCCATGGAGGGCTTCGAGGTCACGACCCTCGAGCGGGCGATGGGCGTGGCCGACATCTTCGTCACCGCCACCGGCAACAAGAACATCATCATGGTCGACCACATGCAGAAGATGAAGCACAACGCCATCGTCGCCAACATCGGTCACTTCGACAACGAGATCGACATGGCCGGCCTGCACCGCATGTCCGACGTGCAGCGCTTCACCATCAAGCCCCAGGTCGACGAGTTCGCCTTCCCCGACGGCCATTCCGTCATCGTCCTCGCCGAGGGGCGGCTCGTGAACCTCGGGTGCGCCACCGGCCACCCCAGCTTCGTGATGTCGACCAGCTTCACCAACCAGGTCCTGGCCCAGATCGAGCTGTTCACCAAGCTCGACCAGTACCCCATCGGTGTGTACCGCCTGCCGCGACAGCTCGACGAGGAGGTCGCCCGCCTCCACCTCGACAAGCTGGGCGTGAAGCTCACCGAGCTCACCCAGGATCAGGCCGACTACCTCGCCATCCCCAGGGAAGGCCCCTACAAGAGCGACCACTACCGCTACTGAAACTGTCGCACCCCCTTCGTAGGGTGCTCTGGGTGTTGTTCGCGGTGCGGTGTCCTGGGTGTGGGCGGGCGGGGAAAGCGCCGTGCGGCGCGTGCGCTGCCGACCTCCTTCCCGCGCCCTCCCTCGACGTGCCTGAGGGGCTCGACGGGGTGTTCGCCGTCGCCGCCTATGCCGGCACGGGGGCCAGGCTCGTCGCATCGGTGAAGTACGGGAGCGGTCGGGTGGCGGTCCCGTGGCTGGCCAGGCGGATGGCCCCCCTGGTGGCCGGAATCCGGTTCGACCTCGTCACATGGGTGCCGACCACGACAGCCCGGCGGCGGGAGCGGGGCTTCGACCACGCCAGGCTCCTGGCCCGGCGGATCAGCCGGGAGACCGGCGTCCGGTGCGCCCCCACCCTGCGTCGGCTCCCCGGCCCGGCCCAGACCGGGCGAAGCGCGGCCGACCGCCATATCGGCCCCGCTTTCGTCGCCCGACGGGCCATCGACGGGCGATCCGTCCTGGTCGTCGACGACGTGCTGACCACCGGCTCGACGCTCCGCCGGGCGGCCGAGGCCCTGCGTGGGGCCGGCGGCACGCAGGTGTTCGGCCTGGTGGCGGCCAGAACTCCGCTCAAGGCGCGGCGCTGAACAGCCGATTTTGAACACATGGATGACCTGTCGGCCGACGTGAGGGAGCGTCTCATGGCCCGCGTGGCCGGGACGACGAAAGCCCGGTCCGAGGCCATGGAGCGGGCGCGTGAGCTGCTGGCATCCGGTGACTGGGAGCAGCGCTCCGCCGACGTCGCCGCCGAGCTGGTCGACTGCCTGGTGGGCAATCGCGTCCCCTGACCTACACTTCGCTCATGGGCCGTGTGCGGGT
Organism: Acidimicrobiales bacterium; assembly: GCA_035526015.1. GTDB lineage: Bacteria > Actinomycetota > Acidimicrobiia > Acidimicrobiales > DATLDH01 > DATLDH01. Next base: position 122 of record DATLDH010000070.1, on the reverse strand, counting down.
CTGTGGTTGAAAGTCGATGCCAGTCGCAGGCGAAACGACCCACGTAAGGCAACCTGTGGTTGCCGAGCATGGTGCGGCTTAGGAGTAAGTCCTGCCCGGAGTGCCGGCGTCCGCCGGTGCAT
>DATLDH010000068.1:0-18289 GCA_035526015.1 Acidimicrobiales bacterium | reverse complement strand
GTGCCCGGGGCGGGACTCGAACCCGCACGCCCTTTCGGACAGAGGCTTTTGAGGCCTCCGCGTCTGCCATTCCGCCACCCGGGCTGGAGCGCCGAGGCTACCGTCGCGTCATGGCTCGAACGCGACGAAAGTGGTTCCGCCGGATGGTGGTGCTCAGCGGCATCAGCGCGCTGGCGCGCATTCTGCGCGACAAGAAGCTCGCCGACAACGAGCGGTCGGCCACCCGCGGGACCCTCTAGCTCCCGCGCAACCGGCACGGCGGCATGGCGGGCATGGAGGACGTGGCCGAGCGATACGACGCACTGCAGCGTCGGCTGGCCGGGGCGTTGGCCGCCGACCGCCCGGGGTCGCACGGCCCGCGTGTCCTGGTCGCGCTTCCCTCCTACTCACTCGATCGGAGCGTCCTCGCCCACTACGGCGAACGCGTCGCGCCGCTGGAGAACCGGTTCCTGTACGTCGCTCTGCGCACAGCCGATCTGGCGACTCGTGTCGTCTATCTCTCGTCCCGCCCGGTCGACCCGGGCATCTTCGAGGCGTACTTGTCACTCGCGCCGGCCGCCGATCACGAAGCGATCCGCTCCCGCACCCTGCTGTTGTCACCCGACGATCTGTCCGTCGGGCCTCTCGCGGCGAAGGTCCTGGCCCGGCCTGATCTCGTCGCCGAGATCCGGCGCTTCATCGGCGACGACCCTGCGCTGATCGAGCCGTGGAACGTGACCGACGCCGAGCGAGACCTGGCGCTTGCACTCGACGTGCCGCTCAACGGCACGAGGCCGGAGTTGTGGCGGCTGGCGACCAAGAGCGAGGGTCGCCGCCTGTTCCGCACCACGGGTGTGGCGTGTCCACCCGGGGTCGAGGACGTCACGTCGACCGAGGGAGTCGTCGCCGCCATTCGGCAGCTCCGGTCCACAGGCGCAGCGCAGGCCGGTGTCGTGGTGAAGCTCGACGACAGTGTCGCGGGGGACGGCAACGTCGTGCTCGTCGCCCCGGACCTGGAGGCCGACGTCGAGTCGGCCGTTCGTGGCGCACTCCCTGCCTGGTACGTGGACAGGCTCCGCGACGGCGGCGTCGTCGAGGAGCTCGTCGTGGGCGAGGAGTTCAGGAGTCCGAGCGGACAGGGAGAGATCCATCCCGATGGCGACGTGCGGGTGCTCGCCACGCACGATCAGCGCCTGGGCGGTGAGAGCGGCCAGGTGTTCGAGGGCTGCAGCTTCCCGGCGAGCGACGACTATGCGTCAGAGGTCGCCCATGGCGTCGACGTGGTCGGCCGCGCGCTGCAGGAGCGGGGTGCCATCGGCCGGTACGCCGTCGACTTCGCCGCGGCGCGGACGGGGTCCTCGTGGCGTCTGGCGGCGCTCGAGATCAACCTGCGGAAAGGGGGCACGACGCATCCGTTCGGTGTGACCCGGCTGTTGACCGCGGGCCGGTACGACCCGCCATCGAACCGATTCGCCCTCCCGGATGGGTCGTCGAGGTTCTACGGAGCGACCGACAACCTGGTGGACCCCGGATGGATCGGCCGCCCGCCGGCCGAAGTCGTCGAACGGCTCAGGGACGCCGGCGTCGCCTACGACCGGGCCGCCGCGACCGGCATCGTGCCGCACCTTCTCGACTGTCTCGCCGTCGATGGCCGTATGGGCTACACCGCGATCGGTGTCGACCGGGCCCACGTCGCCGAGCTGGAGGAGAGACTGCGCCTCGCTCTCGCGTAGCGACGGCGCTCTCAACCGAGCGCGGCCAGCAGGTTCTTGGGCGTGTCGGCCGGCGAGATCTTGTACCAGGCCTCGGCGATCTTCCCCTTCTCGTCGATCAGGAACGCCGAGCGCAGGATGCCCATGTACTTGCGGCCGTACATCGACTTCTCCTGCCACACGTCGTAGGCCGTCGCCACCACGTGCTCGGTGTCGGCCAGTAGCGGGAACCCGAGGCCGTACTTCTCGTCGAACTTGGCCTGCTTCTTGGGCGGGTCGGGGCTGATGCCCAGGATGACGGTGTCGCCGATGTCGCCGGCGATGTCGCGCAGCCCGCACGACTGGGTCGTGCACCCCGGCGTGTCGGCCTTCGGGTAGAAGTACACGAGCACCTTGCGCCCCTTGAACGAGCTCAACCTCACCGTCTCACCGCGCTGGTCCGAGAGTGCGATGGCGGGCGCCTTGTGACCTGGCTTCAGCGGCATCTCCCCGACGATAGGGCGTGACCCGGCGAGATCAGCCGGCAACCTGCTCGCGCAGAGCCGAGATGTCGGCGATCTCCCACGCCTCGGTCACCTTGCCGTCACGTAGGTGTGTGATGACGGCCTGGTCGATCCGGAAGCTGCGGCCCGTCCCTTCGACTCCGGCGAACCCTGCCCCCAGGGTGCCCGTGACGACGACGCGTGCCATCTCGACGTCCCCGTCCACCAGGACCTCCTGGACGTCGTGCCGGAGGTCGGGCATCGCGTGGAGCGCATCCTGCCAAACCGCCTTCTCCTCGTCTGCGCTCGCCGTCGAGAGTCCGAGCGGCGCGTGCACGACGACGTCGGCGTGGAGCAGGTCGTCGAAGGCGTCGAGATCCCCGGCGTCACCGGCTGCGAGCCAGCGGAACACCACGGTCGCCTCGTCACCGGGCTTCAGCGGCATGCCCCGACGATACGCTCGGGAGGTGAAGGCTGACGACGCGCCGGGTCGGTTCTCGGTCGCCGTTCCCCGGCCGGCGTGGTATCCCGCCTGCACGAGCAGCGAGCTCGGCAACCGGCGGCCCCTCTCGATCGAGCTGATGGATGCACCTCTCGTCGTGTTCCGCGACGGGCGAGGAAGGCCTGGCGTCCTCGTCGACCGTTGTCCGCACCGCAACGCGCCGCTCTCCGCCGGGCGCGTGCGGGACGGCACCCTCGAGTGCGGCTATCACGGGTGGCGATTCGACTGCGCCGGTGCGTGCGTCGCCATCCCTGGGAGCGATCGCGCTCAGGGTGACCGCCGCGGCGTCGGCTCGCACGCGGCCGTCGAGCGCGACGGGATGATCTGGTTCTGGTCGGAACCCGACGAGACACCGATCGGCGAACCGTTCCGACTCCCCGATCTCGGGCCCGACGCACGGCAGGTCGTGTTGCGCTACGACGTCGATGCGACGATGCACGCCACGATCGAGAACACCCTGGACGTGCCGCACACCGCGTTCCTGCATCGCGGCCTGCTCCGCGGTGCCGCGCCGAGCGAGATACGCGCCGTGCGGCGCCCGATACCGAACGGCGTGGAGGTCCAGTACTTCGGGGAGCCCTTCGGCGTCGGGTTCCTCCGGCCCAAGTCCGACACCGAGCTGCTGCACTTCGATCGCTTCGTGCTCCCCTGCGTGGCCCAGGTCGAGTACCGGGCCGGACCGTGGCTGCAGCTGGTCAACAGCGTGCTCCACCTGCCGCTGTCCGGCCTGCGCACGCGCACCTGGTTCGTCCTGCGCGTCAACAGCCAACGGTTGCCGCGCCGCCTGGTGCAGGCGGTGATCCGCCTGCAGGGCCCGCGCGTGGCGCGACAGGACGTCCGCATCCTCGGCCGTCAGACCGAGACCATCCGACGGTTCGGCGGCGAGCAGTACAGCTCCACCGAGCTCGACCTCTTCGGCGCCGCCGTCTGGCGCCTCCTCCGCCACGCCGAGAAGGGCGAGGATCAGCCCGTCATCGAGCCCCGAGAAGTCACGCTGCGCGTATGACGAACGACAAGGCTGCGTCCACGATCGATCTCTCTCCGTTCGCCGCCCTCGTTCCACTCGATCACGGGCTGTGCGTGGTCGTCACCCGGCGGTCCGACCAGACGCCGCACACCTCGGTCGTGAACGCCGGGGTCCTCCCCCATCCCGTCACCGGCGCCACGTCCGTGGGGTTCGTGGCGGCCGGCGGAACGCGCAAGCTCGTGCACCTCCGCGCCGATCCGACCGTCGCCGTGGTGGTCCGGGCCGGTTGGCAGTGGACTGCTGTGGAGGGTCGGGCCGAGCTGATCGGGCCCGGCGACCCCCACTTCGATGTCGACGACGAGCGGGTGCGGCTCCTCCTCCGCGAGATCTTCACCGCCGCCGGTGGCAGCCACGACGACTGGGACGCCTATGACCGCGCCATGCGCGAGGAGCGACGGACGGCGGTGCTGGTCACGCCCACCCGGGTGTACTCGAACCCGGGCTGAGCGGACGGCGTGGATCCCCGCGACACTGAGCCCATGACTCTGAGCTCCGTCGAGGACCTGCGGGAGATCTACCGGGAACCAGCCGGGCCGGCGGTCGACAAGGTCATCCATCACCTCGATTCCCACTGTGCCGAGTTCCTCGCCAAGTCGCCCTTCTTCGTCCTGTCCAGCGCCGACGCCGACGGGGTGTGCGACGGCTCACCCAAGGGCGGCCAGCCCGGTTTCGTGCGAGTGCTCGACGAGCAGCGGCTGGCCTGGGCCGATCTTGCCGGGAACAACCGGCTCGACTCCTTCCAGAATCTCGTGATCAACCCGAGAGTGGCCCTTCTCTTCCTGATCCCCGGGCTCGACGAAACGCTCCGCGTGAACGGCACAGCAGAGCTCCTCACCGATCCGGAGCTCTGCGTCGAGTTCGCCGTCGCCGGGAAGCCGGCACGCGTCGTCGTCGTGGTGACCGTCGCCGAGGCCTACATCCACTGCGCCAAGGCCCTCCGCCGGGCCGCGCTCTGGTCGGCTGACGACTGGCTCGCGGCGTCTGACCTGCCGTCGGCCGCGTGCATCGTGAAGGACCACGCCGGCCTGAACGCCGACGTGGACACCATCGACGCGGCACGCGAGCGAAACCTGCGCGACACCATCTGGCAGCCGGGAGGGCAGCCCCCAGATGCAGCGGTCACCTGAGCTCGAGGCAGTCGCCCGGCGCTTCCGGGCCGCCATCCTCGCCGGGGACGCAGAAGGGGCGCTCGCCTTCGTGTCGCACGACCCGAGCGTGACGTTCATCGGCAGTGACCCGAATGAGGTGTGGACCGGCTACGACGGCCTCGCCGCCATCTACCGGGCCCAGGCCAGGGAACTGGGTGGAAAGGTCGAGGAGACGATCCGGGAGGTCGTCGCCCACGAGCACAACGGTGTCGGTTGGGCCCGGATCCACGCCACGCTGCACTCGCCGTACGGGCCGGTGTCGACCCGGTCCACGACGGTGTGGATCCTCGAAGGCACCCAATGGCGGGTCATCCAGCTCCACGCGTCCGACGCCGTCGACAACGAGGCGTCGCTCGGAATGCACCTGACCACGGCGGTCGACCTCCTCGCCCAGGCCGTCGTCGTGGAGCGCTCCGAGGTCCGGGTGGCCGCCGCGCCGGACGGGACCGTGACCCTGCTGTTCACCGACATCGAGGGCTCGACGGAGCGCAACCGGACCCTGGGTGACAGGGAGTGGATGGCGATCCTGCGCCGCCATCACGATCTGATTCGTCGCGCCGTCGCCGACCACGGCGGCTACGAGGTGAAGTCGATGGGCGACGGCTTCATGCTCGCCTTCTCCTCGGCCCGCACCGCCCTCCGGTGCGCGCTCGAGATCCAACGGGCCATCGGGACCGACCCCGACTTCACCGTTCGCGTCCGGGCCGGGCTCCATGCCGGTGAGGCCGTCCGCGAAGGGAATGACTTCTACGGGGCCACCGTGAACATGGCGGCCCGCGTCGCGGGCCATGCCGCCGGCGGCGAGGTGCTCGTCTCGTCCCTGGTGAAGGCGCTCGTCGAGTCCTCCGGCGAGTTCAGGTTCGCGCCGGCGCGCCCCGTCGAGCTGAAGGGCCTGGAAGGGGTGCACGAGCTGCATCCGGTCGCCTCCTAGCTGGGCGGCCACCTCCGCGCCTCCTACCCTGGGGAGGTGACCAACGATCTCGAGGCGCCGGCTGATCTGGCCATCGGGTCGTTCAGCGACGACCCGCCGTGGCTCGTCGACCTGGCCGATCAGCGCTGGCTCGAGGGCAGTGACGAGCTGCGCCGCCGCACGCGGGCCGAGGTCCCTTCCCTGATCCGCCGCCGCCGCCTGCCGCCGGGCGGGCGTGTGCTGCGCACCGGCGTCACCCTCGGGTGGGCCATGGGCAACTGGTATCTGCGGGAGAAGCGGGTCGGGGACGCGACCTCGCGAGCCGGGCTCTCGCGTCGTCTGAGGCGCGCCTTCGAGCGGCTCGGCCCGACCTACATCAAGCTCGGTCAGATCCTCTCCTCGGGCGACGGCATCTTCCCCGAGGAGCTGGTGGCCGAGTTCCGCCTCCTGCGCGACAAGGTGCCGGCCGAGTCGTTCGCCACCGTGCGTGCCATCGTCGAAGAGGACCTCGGCCAGCCGCTTCCGCAGATCTTCCGGCACTTCGACGAAGTGCCCATCGCCGCGGCCTCGATCGCCCAGGTCCACGCCGCCACGCTCGTCACCGGCGAGCGGGTCGTCGTGAAGGTGCAGCGCCCGACCGTGGCACAGCTGGTGCGCCGCGACCTGGCGGCCATGAGCTGGGTGGCCCCTGCGCTCGTCGGTCGTATCCCCGTGGCTGCCCTCACCAATCCGCCGGCGCTGGTCGAGCTCTTCGCCGAGACGATCGTCGAGGAGCTCGACTTCCGCCTCGAGGCGGCCAACATGCTCGACATCGCGCGCATCCTGGCCGAGACCGGCCAGCGGGCGTTGATCGTGCCGCGCCCCCATCCCGAGCTCGTCACCCGGCGCGTCCTGGTCATGGAGCGCCTCGACGGCTTCAGCTTCGACGACGTGGCCGGCATGCACGCGGCCGGTATCGACACCAGCGCGGTCGTGCGCGCCGGCCTCGTCGCATTCCTCGAGGGCGCCATGCTCTACGGCGTCTTCCACGGCGACCTGCACGGCGGGAACCTGTTCGTGCGGCCCGACGGCCGCGTCGCCCTCCTCGACTACGGCATCACCGGCCGCCTCGACGAGCCCCGCCGGTTGGCGTTCCTCCGCCTGCTCATGGGCGGCACGGTCAACGACGTGAAGATGCAGCTGGGTGCCCTGCGAGATCTCGGGGCCCTGCCGCCGGAGACCGACCTCGACGAGGTCATCCGCGACCTCAAGCTCGACGGTCCCATCAAGGACCCGACGACGATGAGCGCGGACGAGCTGGTCGGCGAGATCCGCGACATCACCAAGGCGCTGCTGGGCTACGGCGCCCGGGTTCCCAAGGAGCTCATGCTGTTCATCAAGGACATGATCTTCCTGGACGGCGCAATGGCGACCCTCGCGCCCGACATCGACCTGTTCGCCGAGATCACCCACCTGGCCGAGTACTTCGCCACCCACCACGGCGAGCGCATCGCGGCCGACGTCGGGATCGACCCGCGCCTGGAGAAGATCGACCTCACCGGCATGAAAGCGTCGTTCGGGCTCACCGAGGACGTCGAAGGCATCACCCACCGCGAGCTGCAGGAGCGCCGCAAGCTCATCCAGGCCCGCATGGAGGAACGGAGGAAGAAGCGATGACCGACACCAACGCCGACACCAACGCCGAGCGCACCTACGAGATCACCCCGGTGGGCAACCCCGCCGAGCCCGACGTCGCATGGCGCGGGGTGAACCACCTCGCCCTGGTGACGCCCGACATGGACGGCACCGTCCGCTTCTACCACGGGGTCCTGGGCATGCGGCTGGTGTCGACGCTGCGGGCCGGGCCCATGCGCCACTACTTCTTCGAGATCGCGCCGGGCAACACCATCGCCTTCTTCGAGTGGAAGGGCGGCAAGACGTTCTCCAAGCCGGCCGGCATCCCCATCGACGCCGCCATCCAGTTCGACCACCTGTCGTTCAACGTGGCCGACGACGAGGTCCTGCACGAGTTGCGCACCCGGCTCAAGAGCAAGGGGTGCGAGGTCACCGACATCGTCGACCACGGCTTCGTCCACTCGATCTACTTCACCGACAACAACGGCATCGCCCTCGAGGCGTCGTGCTGGATCCTCGACGCCACCGCCCGCCCCACCGACTACGCCGACGGCCGCCTGTTCATGGACCCCCGCCCCGTGGCGGCCGTCCGCGAACTGGCCGCATCGGGTGAGCTCGAGTGGGAGCCCGCCACCGAGCTGGTGGATGCCCCCTTCGACGTCGTCTAGCCCGCCGCCATCTTGGCGATGAAGTCGACCGATGCCTGGTTGGCCCGCTGCGCCACGCCGATGGCGAAGGCGGTGAAGCCGTGGACCGCCTCCTCGAAGACCATCAGCTCGGCCTCGTTGCCGGCGGCCAGGTACCGGGCGTGCATGAACAGCGAGTCGTCGAGCAGGGGATCCATGGAGCCGACGGTGAACAGCGCCGGCGGCAGACCCGCCAGGTCGGCGTAGAGCGGCGAGATGCGCGGATCACGGCGTTCCTCGGGTGACGTGCCAGGCAGGTAGCCCTCGATGAACCAGTCCACGATCGGACCCGACAGGACGAGGTTGCGGTCTCCCCATCGCCGCATGCTCGGCGACTTGGACACGTCGAAGCAGCCGTAGACGAGGTTGGCGCCGGCGAAGGCGCCGCCCAGCCCGTGGTCGTCGCGCAGCCGCAGCATCGTCACCGCCGACAGGTGGCCGCCGGCCGACTCGCCGCCGATCACTATGCGGTCGGTGCCGAACTCGGCGCGGGCGTTGGCCACCAGCCACAGGGCGACGTCCTCGCAGTCGTCGTCGCCCGCCGGCCACGGGTGCTCGGGGGCCAGCCGGTACTCCACGCTGACGACGGCGACGTTGGCCTCGGTGGCGATCCGCCACAGCCCGACGTCACCGCCGTCGGCAGCACCGAGGGTCCAGCCGCCGCCGTGGATGTGGAAGTAGATCCCCTGCACCGCGGGGGGCACGAAGACGCGGATCGGCACCTCGCCGTTGCGACCGGGGACGGTGCGGTTCTTCCCCTCGTCGAGGATGACCGGCGCAGGGAAGGCGCCGCGACCCTCGCGCCTGGCCTGTCTGGTCTCGGCCGGCGGCACGGTGTGGATCGACGGCGACTTGGCGAGGAGATCCTCGACGTACGCGTTGAAGCGGCGGGTCTCGGAGAGCTCTTCGGGTGACGTCATCCCCGCAGACTAGGTCTGCTCGACCAGGCCCCACCGATGACGGATGGCGCGCTCGAGGGTGCCGAAGACCACGGCGTCCACCACTATGCCGATCACGAGGATGAGCACCATCGTCGCCAGCAGCGCCTCGGCGTCGGCCAGGTCGCGCGCGACCTGGAGCCGCACCCCGATGGATTGCTTGTTGGCGATGATGACCAGGAGCTCACCGGCCATGAGGCTGCGCCAGGCGAACGCCCACCCCTGCTTCAGGCCGGCCACGAACCACGGGAGCGACGCGGGTAGCACGACGTGGCGGTAGAGCGTGATGCCTCGGGCCCCGAGAACCCGCCCGGCGCGCAGTAGCAGGGGGGGCACGTGGTCGGCCCCGGCGATGAGCCCGTTGGCGATGGCCGGTGCGGCCCCGAGCACGACCACGAAGAAGATGGCCCGCTCGGTCAGCCCGAACAGCAGGATGGCCAGCGGGAACCAGGCGATCGACGGCATGGTCTGCAGCCCGGTGATCAATGACCCGAAGGCGGTGCGGAGCACCCGGACCCTGGCCACCACGCTGCCGACGAGGGCGCCCATCAAGGTGGCGAAGAGGAACCCCAGCGCCGCCCGTTGGAGGGTGATGAGCGACGAGCGCAGCAGCGACCCGTCGGCGACATCGGACGCGAGATGACGCAGGACCGGGACCGGGCCCGGAAGGACGTAGGTCGGCTTCCAGCCGGTCCAGACGACGGCCTGCCAGACACCGACGCCGAGGCCGGCCGCGGCCAGCTTCGGCCACGCCGCCGCCCACAGGGCCGCGCCCCGCGACTGCCTCCCGGTGTCGAGCGGTGTCTCGAGGGCGTCGAGGCCGGCGATGTCGCGGTCAGTGATCGCCATGGCGGCGCACCTCCCCGCGCAGGCGGTCGGTGATCCGCAGCGCCAGCGCCGACACCTCGGGCGACTCGATGCGCCGGGGGCGCTCGATGTCGACACCGAACTCCTCGACGATGCGGCCCGGGCGGCTCGACAGCAGCACGACCCGGTCGGCGAGCCGGGCCGCCTCCCGCACGTTGTGGGTGACGAACACGACGGTGAGGCCACGCTCGCGCCACAGGCGCTCGAGCTCGTGGTGGAGAAGGTCGCGGGTCATGGCGTCGAGGGCCCCGAAGGGCTCGTCCATGAGCAGGACGTCGGCCTCCTGGGCGAAGGCGCGAGCCATGGCGACGCGCTGGCGCATGCCGCCGGACAGTTGGTGCGGGCGGGCGTCGGCGAACTCGGCGAGGTGCACGGCGGCGAGCAGCTCCTCGGCCCTGCCCCGGCGGTCCTTGCGCGGTACGCCGCGCAACCGCAGGGCCAGCTCGACGTTGCCGGCGACGGTGAGCCACGGGAACAGCGCCGCCTCCTGGAACATCAAGGCGGCGCGCCCGCCGACGTCGACGTGCCCGGCGGTGGGCTCGTCCAGGCCGGCGACGAGGTTGAGCAGCGTGCTCTTGCCGCAGCCCGACGCGCCGACCAGGCACACGAACTCGCCCGGCGCCACGTCGAGGGTGATGCCGTCGAGCGCGGTGACGGCGGCGGCGCCGTGGCCGTAGCTCTTCGACACCCCGGACAGGTGCAGCGCGGCCACGACGGCAGTCTCCTCGGTGACGGTCATCTCACTCGCCCCTCACTCGCCCCTCACTCGCCCTTCACCGGCGGCTTGCCGGCGCCGGCCAGCACGAGGTTCAGGAGCTTCAGGTCATAGATGCCCGCGAGCTCGACCTTCTCCAGCAGCCCGACGGCCTGGGCGTCGGCCGCCGACTTCCGCAGCGACGACGCGATCGGGTCCCAGGTGAACTCGAGGTTCTTCCATGCCGCGGCGAGGATCTCCGGCGCCAGGCCCTTGCCGGTGATGCGGGTGATGCGCTCGTTGGCCGCCGCCTGGGCGTTGGCCCTCTGCCCGGACACGAGGATGGTGGCCTCGACGTGGGCGTTGAGGAGCCGTCGCACGGCGTCGGGGTGCTTGGCCAGGTACTCGGTGCGGACGATGAGGTGCGTCGTCACGAAGCGCCGGCCCGGCCAGAGGTCGGCCTCGTCCACCAGCACCCGGCCGCCGCCCTCCGACACCAGACGCGTCGCCCACGGCTCGGGCACCCATGCGCCGTCGATGGTGCCCGAGCGGAATGCGGTGAGCGTGTCGGCGTTGGCCTGAGGCACGATCGACACGTCGCCGCCGCCCGAGGTCGTCGTCGACAGCCCCTTGCTCTTCAGCCATGAGCGCAGCGCGACGTCCTGGGTGCCGCCGAGCTGCGGGCTGGCCACCTTCCTGCCCTTCAGCTGGGCGGGCGAGGTGATCGATGATCTGGTCACCAGCAGGGCCCCGCCCGAGGTGGCGCCGGCGATGATGCGGATGGCCTTGCCGTCGGACTTGGCGTACGCGTTGATGGCCGGGCTCGGGCCGACATAGGCGGCGTCGAGCGCACCGCCGAAGAGGGCCTCGATGGCCTCGGGACCGGCGTTGAACGTCCGGGTCTCGAACCGGGTCGGCTTCAGGGACTCGGCGAAGATCCCCTTCTCGACGCCGAACAGGGCCGTGGCGTGGGTCAGGTTCGGGAAGTACCCGAGGCGGAGCACCCCACCGTCCGGCACCTCCCCCTTGTTCGCTGCCTGGGGCGACCCGCCGTCGCCCCCGCAGGCGGCGCCGGCCAGCAGGGCGACGGCCGCCATCAGGATCCGGAGGTAATTCCTGACCATTCCGATCAACTTTGTAGGAATTAGCCCTGCTGTCAAGTACGGACGGCTAGATGCGGAATCGGCGGCTCCACCACTGGGGGTCCCTGGCGTGGGCGTGGAAATGGTCGGGGATCTGGCGCATCACGCCGTCGACCTCGTAGCCGTCGGGCCCGAAGCGCGCATCGGCAACCTCCCGCAGCCGCCCCATCATGTGCTCGTGCACGTCGGGTGGCGGGGCGGTGCCGTGCTCCTTCCACACGACCATGGGGACGTCGCACACCTCGCAGTCGGCCACCCAGCAGGTGTCGTCCTCGTGGTGCCACGGCGTGATCCGGGCCGCCTCACAGAGCTCACACTCGGCCATCGGAGAAGTATGCTGGGCGGCGCACGGGCCAGCGTCGTCCCCTGCACGGCCAGTGAGCACCCGCCGACTCCAGAGGACGACCATGCGAGCACCTGAAGGCCTGTACTCCCCCGACTTCGAGCACGACTCGTGCGGTGTCGCCTTCGTGGTCGACATGCACGGCCGGCGCAGCCACTCCATCGTCGAGCGGGGCATCACCGCGCTGCGCAACCTCCAGCACCGTGGGGCGTCGGGCCGCGAGGTCAACACCGGCGACGGGGCCGGGATCCTGCTGCAGATGCCCGACGGGTTCCTCCGCGCCGTGGCCGGCATCGAGCTGCCGCCGGCGGGCCAGTACGCGGCCGGGCTGGTTTTCCTGCCCGACGACTCCAGCGAGATCGCCGACGCCATCGCCAAGATCGCCGGCAGCGAGGACCTGAGCATCCTGGGCTGGCGCGACGTCCCGGTCGACGACTCCATGCTGGGCGCCACCGCCAAGGCCGTCGAGCCGATGATCCGTCAGGTGTTCGTCGGCAGCGACGCCGGATGGTCGGGGATCGAGCTCGAGCGGCGGGTCTACATCCTCCGGAAGCGGATCGAGCACGAGGTGCCGGGCGTCTACTTCCCGAGCCTGTCGTGCCGCACCATCGTCTACAAGGGGATGCTGACGACCCCGCAGCTGTCGGAGTTCTTCCTCGACCTGGGCGACGCCCGCATGGAGAGCTCGATCGCGCTGGTGCACTCGCGGTTCTCGACCAACACCTTCCCGTCGTGGCCCCTGGCCCACCCGTACCGCTACGTGGCCCACAACGGCGAGATCAACACCCTCCAGGGCAACCGCAACTGGATGCGGGCCCGCGAGGCGCTGCTCACGAGCGACCTGTTGCCCGGCGACCTCGAGCGCATCTTCCCGATCTGCACGCCGGGCGCCAGCGACACGGCGTCCTTCGACGAGGTGCTCGAGCTGCTGCACCTGGGCGGCCGTTCGCTCCCCCACGCCGTGCTGATGATGATCCCCGAGGCCTGGGAGAACCACGAGTCGATGGACGCGAAGCGCCGCGCCTTCTACCGCTTCCACTCCACGGTGATGGAACCGTGGGACGGTCCGGCGTCGATCGCGTTCACCGACGGCACGGTGGTCGGCGCCGTGCTGGACCGCAACGGCCTTCGCCCGTCGCGCTACTGGGTCACCGAGGACGGGCTCGTCGTCATGGCGTCGGAGGTCGGCGTGCTCGACATCGACCCCGCCGCGGTCGTGCGCAAGGGCCGCCTGCAGCCGGGCCGCATGTTCCTGGTCGACACCGGCCAGGGGCGCATCGTCGACGACGCCGAGATCAAGGCCGAGCTGGCGGCCCAGCACCCTTACGACGAGTGGATGCATGCCGGTCTCATCCACCTCGACGACCTCCCGCCCCGCATGGTGCTGGCGCCGCAGCACTCCCAGGTCGTCAAGCACCAGCGCCAGTTCGGCTACACGCTCGAGGAGCTGCGCATCCTCATCGCGCCCATGGCCCGCACCGGTCTGGAGCCCATCGGGTCGATGGGCACCGACACCCCGGTGGCCGTGCTGTCGAACCGGCCCCGCATGCTCTTCGACTACTTCTCCCAGCTGTTCGCCCAGGTCACGAACCCGCCCCTCGACGCCATCCGCGAGGAGCTGGTGACGTCGATGGCCTCGACCATCGGGCCCGAGCACAACCTGCTCGAGCCGACGCCGGCGTCGTGCCGCCAGGTCGTGCTCCCGTGGCCCATCATCGACAACGAGGACCTGGCCAAGATCCAGTACATCAACGAGGACGGCAACCTGCCGGGGTTCCGCACCTTCGCCATCGACGGACTCTTCCCGGTGGCCGAGGGGGGAGCGGGGCTGCGCACCGCCCTGGAGAACATCCGGGCCCAGGTGAGCGATGCCATCGCCGGGGGCGCCCGCCTCATCGTGCTGTCCGACCGCTACGCCACCGCCGAGCTGGCCCCCATCCCGTCGCTGCTGCTGACCTCGGCCGTGCACCACCACCTCATCAGGGAGAAGACCCGCACACGGGTCGGCCTCGTCGTCGAGGCGGGCGACGCCCGCGAGGTGCATCACATGGCGCTCCTGCTCGGGTACGGCGCGGCGGCCGTGAACCCGTACCTGGCCCTGGAGTGCGTCGACGATCTGGTCGCCGAGGGCGTCATCGAGAAGCTCACCCCCCGCAAGGCCCGCCAGAACTACTTGAAGGCGTCGGGCAAGGGCGTGCTCAAGGTGATGTCGAAGATGGGCATCTCCACCAAGGCGTCCTACACCGGTGCCCAGGTGTTCGAGGCCATCGGCCTCGCCTCCGAGGTCGTCGACGAGTACTTCACCGGCACTGTGAGCCGGCTGGGCGGCATCGGCCTCGACGTCATCGCCGAGGAGGTGGCGGCGCGCCATCGCATCGCCCACCCCGACCGGCCCACCGAGCTCGCCCACCGCGATCTCGACGTGGGCGGCGAGTACCAGTGGCGGCGCGAAGGCGAGTTCCACCTCTTCAATCCCGAGACCGTGTTCCGCCTCCAGCACGCCACGCGGACCAAGCAGTACAAGATCTTCAAGGAGTACACGGCCCTCGTCGACGAGCAGGCCGGCCGCATGGCGACCCTTCGCGGGCTCTTCCGGTTGAAGACGGGCGACCGCGCGCCCGTGCCGATCGACGAGGTCGAGCCGGTCTCGGAGATCGTGAAGCGGTTCGCCACCGGCGCCATGTCCTACGGGTCGATCTCCAAGGAGGCCCACGAGACCCTGGCCATCGCCATGAACCGGCTCGGCGGCAAGTCCAACACCGGCGAGGGCGGCGAGGATGCCGACCGCTACGTCACCGACCCCAACGGCGACCTGCGCCGCAGCGCCATCAAGCAGGTGGCGTCCGGGCGCTTCGGCGTGACGAGCGAGTATCTGGTCAACGCCGACGATCTCCAGATCAAGATGGCCCAGGGGGCCAAGCCGGGCGAGGGCGGCCAGCTGCCCGGCCACAAGGTGTACCCGTGGATCGCCCGCACACGGTTCTCCACTCCCGGTGTCGGCCTCATCTCCCCGCCGCCTCACCACGACATCTACTCGATCGAGGACCTGGCCCAGCTCATCCACGACCTCAAGAACGCCAACCCCCAGGCGCGGGTCCACGTGAAGCTGGTGGCCGAGGTCGGCGTCGGCACGGTTGCCGCCGGTGTGTCCAAGGCCCACGCCGATGTCGTGCTCATCTCCGGCCACGACGGCGGTACCGGCGCCTCCCCGCTCACGTCGCTGAAGCACGCCGGCGCGCCGTGGGAGCTCGGCCTGGCCGAGACCCAGCAGACGTTGCTCATGAACGGCCTGCGCGACCGCATCGTGGTGCAGGTCGACGGCCAACTGAAGACCGGCCGTGACGTCGTCATCGCCGCCCTGCTCGGCGCCGAGGAGTTCGGTTTCGCGACCGCGCCGCTCGTGGTGTCGGGCTGCGTGATGATGCGCGTCTGCCATCTCGACACGTGCCCGGTGGGCGTGGCCACCCAGAACCCGGAGCTGCGCAAGCGGTTCACCGGCCGGCCCGAGTTCGTGGTCACCTTCTTCGAGTACATCGCCGAGGAGGTGCGCGAGCTGCTGGCCGAGCTCGGGTTCCGCACGCTGGCCGAGGCCGTGGGCCAGGTCGAGCTGCTCGACACCCGAGACGCCATCGACCACTGGAAGGCGTCGGGCCTCGACCTCTCCCCCATCCTCCACATGCCGGAGATCGCCGACGACGAGGCGCGCCTGTGCACCACCGGCCAGGACCACGGCCTCGACCGCGCCATCGACAACCAGCTCATCCAGCTGGCCGACGCCGCCCTCTCCGACGCCATGCCGGTGCACATCGAGCTGCCGGTCCGCAACGTCAACCGCACCGTCGGCACCATGCTCGGGTCCGAGCTCACCCGGCGGTACGGCGGTGAGGGCCTGCCCGACGACACGATCCAGATCGACTTCACCGGCTCCGCCGGCCAGAGCTTCGGGGCGTTCCTGCCCCGGGGCATCACCATGCGGCTGCAGGGCGACGCCAACGACTACTTCGGCAAGGGCCTGTCGGGTGGTCGGCTGGTGCTGTTTCCTCACCGCCGGGCGGCGGCCGGTTTCGTGGCCGAGGACAACATCGTCGCCGGCAACGTGATCCTCTACGGCGCCACGTCGGGCCAGGCCTTCATCCGCGGCCTCGTGGGCGAGCGCTTCTGCGTGCGCAACTCGGGCGCCACCGCCGTGGTCGAGGGCGTCGGTGACCACGGGTGTGAGTACATGACCGGTGGGCGCGTCGTCGTGCTCGGCCCGACCGGCCGTAACTTCGGCGCCGGAATGTCCGGCGGCATCGCATTCGTCAGCGATCCCGACGGCCGCTTCCACCGCCTCGTGAACCGGGAGATGGTCGACCTCGACCCCCTCGACGAGGACGACACGGCGTGGCTGCGCGGCATCGTCCGCTCCCACCAGGCCGAGACGGGCTCGACGGTCGCGGGCCGCATGCTCGAGCGTTGGCACGATTCGGTGCGGTCGTTCGTGAAGGTGATGCCCAAGGACTACAAGCGGGTGCTGGAGGCGGCGGCCATCGCCGAAGAACGCGGCGACCCGGTGGACGAGGCGATCATGGCGGCGGCTCATGGGTGAGGTGACCGGCTTCCTCAAGTACGACCGGGAGACGCCGACCCGCCGACCGGTGCCGGTGCGTCTGCGGGACTGGAAGGAGGTCTACGAGGAGTTCCCCGAGCCGAGGCTGCGGGCCCAGGCGGCGCGCTGCATGGACTGCGGCATCCCGTTCTGCAACAACGGCTGCCCCCTCGGCAACCTCATCCCCGACTGGAACGACCTCACCTACCGCGACCGGTGGCAGGAGGCCATCGAGCGGCTCCATGCCACGAACAACTTCCCCGAGTTCACGGGGCGGCTCTGCCCGGCGCCGTGCGAGGCGGCGTGCGTGCTGGGGATCAACGCCGATCCGGTGACGATCAAGCAGATCGAGGTGTCGATCATCGACCGGGCCTGGGCCGAGGGGTGGGTCGCCCCGGTCGTGCCCGAGACGAAGACGGGCAAGCGGGTCGCCGTCGTCGGGTCGGGACCGAGTGGCCTGGCCGCCGCCCAGCAACTGACGCGCGCCGGCCACGACGTCGTCGTCTTCGAGCGCGCCGACCGCGTCGGCGGTTTGCTGCGGTACGGCATCCCGGAGTTCAAGATGGAGAAGGCGGTGCTCGAGCGCCGCATCGCCCAGATGGAGGCCGAGGGCACCGAGTTCCGCTGCGGGGTCGAGGTCGGCGTCACGTTGCCGGTGAGCGACCTGCAGACCCAGTACGACGCCGTCGTGCTGGCCGGCGGCGCCACCGCAGCGCGGGACCTGCCCATCCCCGGGCGCGAGCTCGCGGGCGTGCACCAGGCGATGGAGTACCTCCCGCTGGCCAACCGGGTCCAGGAAGGCGACCTCGATGTGCCGCCCATCAGCGCGGCCGGCAAGAACGTGGTGATCATCGGCGGTGGCGACACCGGGGCCGACTGCCTCGGCACCGCCCATCGCCAGGGCGCAGCGTCGGTGCACCAGTTCGAGATCATGCCGAGGCCGCCGGACTCCCGGCCCGACACCACGCCGTGGCCGACCTGGCCGCTCGTCTTCCGGACCTCGTCGGCCCACGAGGAGGGCGGAGAGCGCGTGTTCTCGGTCAACACCGAGTGCTTCCTGGGCGACTCCGACGGGCACGTGCAGGCGCTGCGGGCCCACGAGGTCGAGCAGAAGGTCGTCGACGGCCGGATGACGTTCGAGAAGGTCGAGGGCTCCGACTTCGACCTGCCGTGCCAGCTGGTGCTGCTGGCCATGGGCTTCGTCGGCCCTCAGAAGCCCGGCCTGGTCACCGAGCTCGGCGTCGACCTGAACCAGCGCGGCAACGTCGACCGCGACGACGACTGGGCCACCAACGTCCCGGGCGTCTTCGTCTGCGGCGACATGGGCCGCGGTCAGAGCCTCATCGTCTGGGCCATCGCCGAAGGCCGCTCGTGCGCAGCGTCAGTCGACCGCCACCTCATGGGCCACACGTTGCTCCCGGCCCCCCTGACCGCTCGCTAGCAGCACAACCCCCGTTCTTGACACGCGGACAGCGGTATATCGCTTCGTGCGTGCCAAGAAGGAGAAGGGTGGAGTTAGCCGGCGAGGGCCTCTTCGGCGGGGTCCCATTCCGACAGGCGGGCCAGGCGCTTGTCGTTGGAGAAGACCTCGACGATGGGCTGGGTGATGCCGAGGCGCTTCTGCATGCGCTCGATCTCGAGCTGCTGGTTCCAGAGC
>DATLDH010000066.1:0-6327 GCA_035526015.1 Acidimicrobiales bacterium | reverse complement strand
GCGCGACCTCGAGACCCTCCAACCAGGCCTCCCTCTTCGTCGCCGGATCGACCCGGAAGCCGCCCAGCTCGGCCTCCGACGACGACTCACCGGTTCCGAACTCGACGCGCCCGTTGGAGACGAGGTCGAGCATGGCGATGCGCTCGGCCACGCGAGCCGGGTGGTTGAACGGCGGCGGCGTCTGCACGATGCCATGGCCGAGGCGGATGTTCTTGGTGCGCTGGCTGGCGGCGGCCAGGAAGACCTCGGGTGCGGACGAGTGGGAGTACTCCTCGAGGAAGTGGTGCTCGACCTCCCACACCACGTCGATACCGAGCTTGTCGGCCAGCTCGACCTGCTCGAGGGCGTCCTGGATGAGCTGGCGCTCGCTGTCGGCCTCCCACGGCCGGGGCAGCTGGTGCTCGTAGAAGATGCCGAACTTCATGGCTAGTACCCCGCCTCGATCTTGGGCGCGGCCGACGTCAGGTGGCTCACGTCGACGGTGCCGAGGGAATGGAACTCGGCGAGGATGTCGCTGCCTCTCGGGTTCGAGGACAATGCGTGCTCGACCTCGCCGATGGTCAGCTTGAGGTTGGCGTCGCGACGCTCGCCCAGCGAGTCACGCACCGCCCGGTCCCAGATGCGCGACACCAGGTCGGTGCCGGCGTAGTTCTTGCCGGATGAGCCGACGAACGTGCGGTCGCGCATCTCCGACAGCACGGTCTTGAGGTACTCGACGTGGGGCGCCTCGTCGGCCCGGATGTAGGACACCAGTCGGGCGGCTTCGCCGTCGCCGGCGACGAGGTCGTCGTCGGACAGCACCGTCTCGGCCCATGCGAACACGTGGAACGCGCTGATCTCGATGAGCAGCAGGCGCGCCATGCGCTCGATGAGCTGCTCGAGGCTCATGTCGACGTCGTCGGGCAGGATGCGATCGGCCATCAGCAGGCCCTTCAGCGACTGCGCGTCGACGACGGCGCCGCCGCCGTTGGAGGCGGGCCTTCCGATGCCCATGCGCACGAGCATCGTCTCGGTCTCGTCCTCGGTGACGGGGCGGTCGAAGGCGATGTCACGGGAGGCGAACCACATCTGCTTGTGGCCGCCCTCGTCCTCGAAGCCGGCCTCGTCACGCGCATGCGCCTCGTACAGACCGCGCTCGAGGTGGGTCATGGCCGTGCCCTTGACGTCCTCGTCGAAGCACTCCTGGAGGTTCGGGATGGCCGAGTAGCGGATCATGGCGCCGAAGCCCTCGACGGTGCCGATGCGCGTCAGCGTCGAGACGATGGGCTGGTTGACGCCTTCGCGCAGCAGGTACTTGGCCTGGTCGACGTTGGGATAGTTCTCCGGCCACGACTCGAGGGGGATGTCGAGCTGGGGCGTGCCGAACTGCTCGGCGCGCTGCTCCTGCCACGCGTGGATGGCGGGCACGCGCACCTTGGTGCGGGGCGACACGTACGTGCCGTCGTCAGCAAAGCCACCGTGGCACTTCACCCCGCCGGCGATGAGCGGCTCGGCGAACGGGTGGCTCTCGAGGAGCTCGTGGGTCTCGAACTCGGTCTGCAGCGTGGTCATGGCCAAAGTGTATACTCGTGCGTATACACCGAGCAAGGGGCACGCCTTGGCCACTGAGATGAAGATCGCCCACACCGTCGTCGGCTCCGGTGACCCGGTCCTGCTCGTCTCGGGACTCGGGCAGCGGGGCGAGCGCTGGAGCCGGGTGGCCCGGATGCTGGCCGACGACTTCACGGTCGTCACCGTCGACAACCGTGAGACGGGTGACACCGGGCCCTGCCCCGACGGCTTCCTCCTGTCCGACCTCGCCACCGACGCCGTCGGCGTGATGACCGCGCTCGGTCACGACCGCTTCTTCCTCGCCGGGATCTCGATGGGCGGCATGATCAGCCAGGAGATCATCCGCCTGTTCCCCGAGCGCATCCGCGCCGCCGGTCTGTTCTCGACCCACGGAGGCGCCGCCGACTCGATCCCGCCTGCGGATCCCGGCGTGCTGCTCGGGAGCGGCCCGCCGCCGACGACGGAGGCCGAGGTCCTGGAACGGGCGACCGCCAGTTGGAACCGGCTCTACGGCCCGGGCTTCGGCGCCGCCCACCCCGAGATCCTGGCCGCCGAGGCGCGCATCGGCGCCACCAAGCCGACCAGGGCCGAGGGCTACATCCGCCAGTTCCAGGCGATCGTGCAGTGGAACCCGGGCGACGCTCTGGTCGGCACCGACGTCCCGCTCGTCATCGCCCATGGCGACACCGACCCTCTGGTGCCGTACGAGAACGGCGTGCGTCTCGCCGCCAGGCTCGGCCTCGAGCTCATCACCTACGAGGGGGCCGGACACCTGCTCGAGAGCGAGCGGGCCGAGGAGGTCACCGAACTGCTGCGCACGCACTTCCAGAAGGCCGCCGCCAACGGCCGATGAGCACGACCACCTCCCAGCCGCGCCAGCTGCTCAATCGCAGTCAACGACAGGAGACGATCCTGGTCGGCGCGGCGCGCGCCTTCGCCGCCTGCGGTTACGCCGCGACATCGATGGAGGACGTGGCCGCCGCCGCCGGCATCACCAAGCTCATCGTGTACCGCCATTTCGACTCCAAGGAGGAGCTGTACCGCGCCATCCTCCAGCGCGTGTTCGACCGGCTGAAGGACGAGTTCCTCACCGGTCTCTCCGGGGCCGGGCCGAGGGGCGGCATCGGTGTCCGCGCCCTCTACGTCGTGGCCCGCGAGGACCCCGCGGGATTCAGCCTGCTGTGGAAGCACGCCGCTCGCGAGCCGCAGTTCGCCGACTACGCCAGGGAGCACCGCGACATGGCCGTCGCCGCCGCGCGCCTCCTGCTCGGTCAGTCGTTGCAGGACCCGTTGCTGTTGGCGTGGGCGGCCGAGGCCACCGTGTCCTGGGCCGTCGACGCCGTCCTGACGTGGATCGAGCTGGGCGACGCCGCCCGCGACCAGGAGATGATCGAGCTTTCCACCTCCGGCCTCCACGCCCTCGTCGCCACCTGGGCCAAAACCTGATTCTCGAGGCAATGCCCCGGCCTACGGCCGGGCTATTGCCTCGAGAATTCTGCTCTTAGAGCGGGAGGGTCCCGATCAGGCGGTGACCTGAGGAGGCCAGGCCGGTGTCGCCGGCCACGGGGGCGGCCGCCGCGGCGGCGCGGTCGGCCCACTCCCGCGCCACGACGACGGCCTGGGCCACGCCGTCGGTGGCGCGCACGATGTCGCGGGCCTTCTCCATGGTCGGCGCATCGACCGGGCGGCCCAGCAGCTCACGCAGCTCCGGGCCCGCCTCGGAGTCGCGGAGCGCGCGCAGCACGGGCAACGTGTAGACGCCCTCCACGATGTCGTTGCCGGCCGGCTTGCCCAGCTCCTCCTCGGTGCCGATGACGTCGAGGATGTCGTCGCAGATCTGGAACACGACGCCGACGCAGTGGCCGAAGGCGGTGAACGCCTCGACCGCCGCACGATCGAGCCCCGCCGTCAACGCGCCGACGCGCGCCGACGTCGACAGCAGCGACGCCGTCTTGCCGTCGATCGAGGCCAGGTAGGCGTCCTCGGTGCGGTCGAGGGAGAAGCCGTCACGCAGCTCGAGCACCTGGCCCTGGCACATGCGGCCGATGGTGGCGGCCAGCAGCCCGGCGATCTCGGTGCCGAGGCCCGCCGCGATCTCCGACGCCTTGGCCAGGAGGAAGTCGCCGGCCAGGACCGCGACGAGGTTGCTCCAGCGGGCGTTCACACTCGGCACACCCCGCCGGGTGTCGGCCTGGTCGATCACGTCGTCGTGATAGAGCGACCCGAGGTGCACCA
Organism: Acidimicrobiales bacterium; assembly: GCA_035526015.1. GTDB lineage: Bacteria > Actinomycetota > Acidimicrobiia > Acidimicrobiales > DATLDH01 > DATLDH01. Next base: position 2,541 of record DATLDH010000066.1, on the reverse strand, counting down.
GCTCCACCGCCGCGCCGCCCCACAGGACATCTTCGGAGACCGAACGACCGCCGGCGCGCGCGGCCGCCGTGGCCAGCAGCGGGCGCCAGCGCTTCCCACCGGCCTGCAGCAGGTGGCCGGCCACGTCGCTCAGGTAGGGATCGGCGACCGCGACTGAGGTGGCCAGCCGCGCTTCGACGAGGGTCAGGTCGTCCCCGAGTCCGGGAACACCGAGAAGCTCGGAGACGTTGGACATTTCCCAGCACGATACGCAAACGGTGTGCCCGACGACCACGTCGGCCTGGAGTCTCAGGCAGGATGGCCACGGGTAGACTGCCCACACAGCAGCAGACCGTCCGGGAGGCGGGCACCTTGTTCGAGCGCTTCACCGACAGAGCACGCAGAGTCCTGGTCCTGGCCCAGGAGGAGGCGCGCCTGCTCAACCACAACTTCATCGGCACCGAGCACATCCTCCTCGGGCTGATCCACGAGGGCGAGGGCGTGGCCGCCAAGGCGCTCGAGTCCCTCGGGGTGTCGCTCGAGGCGGTGCGGGAGAAGGTCGAGGAGACCATCGGCCCGGCCGGGTCGTCCACCAGCGGGTCGCCGCCGTTCACGCCGCGCGCCAAGAAGGTGCTCGAGCTGTCGCTGCGTGAGGCCCTCCAGCTCGGTCACAACTACATCGGCACCGAGCACATGCTCCTCGGCCTCGTGCGCGAGGGCGAAGGCGTGGCCGCGTCGGTGCTGCAGGGCCTCGGCGCCGACCTGTCGCGCGTGCGCCAGCAGGTCATCCAGCTCCTGTCGGGCTCCGGCATCGGCAAGGAGGGCGCCGGCGCCGGCTCCGGCAGCCAGGAGACCTCGCCCGGCTCGCCCGTCCTCGACCAGTTCGGCCGCAACCTGACCACCCTCGCCCGCGAGAAGAAGGTCGATCCCGTCATCGGCCGCGAGCGTGAGATCGAGCGCGTGATGCAGGTGCTGTCCCGCCGCACCAAGAACAATCCCGTCCTCATCGGCGAGCCCGGCGTCGGCAAGACGGCCATCGTCGAGGGCCTGGCCCAGCGCATCGTCGAGAACGACGTGCCCGACACCCTCAAGAACAAGCAGCTCTACACCCTCGACCTCGGCGCCCTCGTCGCCGGGTCCCGCTACCGCGGCGACTTCGAGGAGCGCCTCAAGAAGGTGCTCAAGGAGATCCGCACGCGCGGCGACATCATCCTGTTCATCGACGAGCTCCACACCCTCGTGGGTGCCGGCGCCGCCGAGGGCGCGATCGACGCGGCGTCGATCCTCAAGCCCATGCTGGCCCGCGGTGAGCTGCAGACCATCGGCGCCACCACGCTGGACGAGTACCGCAAGCACCTCGAGAAGGACGCCGCCCTCGAGCGCCGGTTCCAGCCCATCAAGGTGGAGGAGCCGTCGCTGGCCCACACCATCGAGATCCTGAAGGGCCTGCGCGACCGCTACGAGGCTCACCACAGCGTCACCATCACCGACCAGGCCCTCGTCGCCGCGGCCAACCTGGCCGACCGCTACATCAGCGACCGTCACCTCCCCGACAAGGCCATCGACCTCATCGACGAGGCCGGCAGCCGCCTGCGCATCCGCCGCATGTCGGTCCCGACGGATCAGAAGCAGCTCGACGAGGAGATCTCCCGCATCCGGGCCGAGAAGGAGGCCGCCATCGAGCGGCAGGCCTACGACATGGCCAAGCGCCTGTCGGAGCAGGAGAAGGAGCGCATGGAGCGCCGCGCCACCATGGAGGCCGAGTGGCGCAGCGAGGGCGTCGACCTGTTCGACGTCGTCGACGAGGAGACCATCGCCGAGGTCCTCGCCAACTGGACCGGCATCCCCGTCTACAAGCTCACCGAGGAGGAGACGGCCAAGCTCCTCCGCATGGAGGACGAGCTGCACAAGCGCGTCGTGGGCCAGGAGGACGCCATCAGCGCGCTCTCCCGTTCCATCCGCCGCATGCGCGCCGGCCTCAAGGATCCCAAGCGCCCCAGCGGCTCGTTCATCTTCCTCGGCCCCACCGGCGTCGGGAAGACCGAGCTGGCCCGGGCGCTGGCGGAGTTCCTGTTCGGCGACGAGAGCGCCATGATCCAGCTCGACATGTCGGAGTACATGGAGAAGCACACCGTCAGCCGACTGGTGGGCTCGCCTCCGGGCTACGTCGGGTACGAGGAAGGCGGCCAGCTCACCGAGGCCGTCCGCCGCAAGCCGTTCTCCGTCGTGCTGTTCGACGAGATCGAGAAGGCCCATCCCGACGTGTTCAACGCCCTCCTGCAGATCCTCGAGGACGGTCGCCTCACCGATGCGCAGGGCCGCAGCGTCGACTTCAAGAACACCGTGCTGATCATGACCTCCAACCTCGGCACCGCGGATCTGCGCAAGGCGTCGGTCGGCTTCGCCAAGAGCAGCGAGGCGGTGAGCTACGAGCGCATGAAGGAGAAGGTCAACGACGCGCTCAAGCAGCACTTCCGGCCCGAGTTCCTGAACCGCATCGACGAGGTCATCGTCTTCCACGAGCTGACCATGGTGGAGATCACCCAGATCGTCGACCTGCTC
>DATLDH010000062.1:0-12409 GCA_035526015.1 Acidimicrobiales bacterium | reverse complement strand
GGCCACCCAGGCCTTGGCCTCCTCGGCCGTCACCGACTGGCCCGGCTCGGGGCGGATGACGGCCTTGACCTCCTCGCCGAGGGTCGGGTGGGCCACGCCGATGATGGCGGCCTCGGCGATGGCGGGGTGCTCGGCCAGGCGATTCTCGATCTCGGCGCAGTACACGTTCTCGCCGCCCCGGATGATCATGTCCTTGGCCCGGTCGGTGATGTACAGGAAGCCCTCGTCGTCGACGTAGCCGATGTCGCCGGTGCGCAGCCATCCGTCGACGAGCACCTCGGCGTTGGCATCGGGCCGGTTCCAATAGCCCGGCATGATGATCGGCCCCTTGATCCAGACCTCGCCCAGCTCACCCGGCGCCTGCACTGTCCCGTCGTCGGTGACGACCTGCAGGTCGACGACCGGCATGGCGCGCCCCACCGAGTCGGGCCGGGCCAGGAAGTCGTCGCCGAAGATGGCGGTGGCGACCGAGCTCGACTCGGTGAGCCCGTAGGCGTTGCCCAGCGTCTTGACCTTCGGGAACGTCTCCTGCACCCGGCGCTGTAGCTCGGCCGCCGACGGCGACCCCCCGTAGGCGACGGTCGAGACCGACGAGAGGTCATAGGAGTGGCGTTCGGGGTGCTCGACGACGCGCCACACCATGGTGGGCACCGTCGCCCAGGTCTCGATGTGCTCGTCCTGGATGAGCTGCATGGCCATCTCGGGCTCGAACTTGCCGACCGGGACGACGATCTTCACGCCCGCCATGAGCGCCACGACCAAGCCGGAGTGGCACCCCGACACGTGGAACAACGGCGACGTGAGCAGGCTGGCCGACTGGTGGCCGTCGGCACCGCCGAGGCCGCCGGGCACGTCACTCGACATGGCCCGGGCGATGGCGCCGTACACCGTGCTCTGCAGGTTGGCGATCATCGACCGGTGCGTCGACACCGCGCCCTTGGGGCGGCCCGTCGTGCCGCTCGTATAGAAGATGACAGCCGGATCGTCCTCGTCGATGGCGATGTCGGGGAACCCCTCGGTCGGCGCGCCCATCAGCTCGGCGAACGGCCGCACCCGGGCGTCGCCGTAGGACGACACGTCGCCGTCGCCGACGAGGTAGATCTGCTCGAGGTCGGTGAGCTCGTCGAGCCGCCCCTTCAGCCGCTCGAGCCGCGGCCCGTCGGCGACAAGCACCTTCGATCCCGAGTCGGCCAGGCCGAACAGGATCTCGTCGGCCTTCCACCAGCCGTTGAGCCCCACGAGGATGGCGCCCATGTCGACCGTCGCCCAGAACGTGAGGCACCACTCGGGGTTGTTGGCCGACAGCACCGCAACGCGGTCGCCGTGGCCGACTCCGATCCCGGCCAGCTCGCCGCTGATCCCGTTGGCCGTGCGGAGGAACTCACCGAAGCCGATGCGGCGCTCGCCATAGACGATGTAGGTCTGGTCGTCGCCCCGCCCGATCGCCATCTGCGCCACCTGTCGCAGCGCCGTCATGCGGTCCTTGTAGGTCTTCATGGGGACGCCACGGACCTCGTCGACGATCACCTCGAACGGCCCACCGGGCCCGGTGAGCATGGCTTCGACCTCGAGCGGCGTGGGCATGCGCCGCAGTCTGGCAGCGGGGTGACTACCGCGCCGCGCCGCGTACGGCGCGGCGCTTCTCGAACAGCCGGGCGTCGGCGGTGTCGAGCAGCAGGAGCAGATCCTGGCCGTCGTCGGGGAACGCGACCGAGCCCCAGCTGAACGGCGGAGCGCCGGCCGCCTCGATGCGCTCGATCACTGCGTGCAAGGGCGCGTCGTCGGTCTCGGGAAGCAGCACCACGAACTCGTCGCCTCCGACGCGGTAGGCGGCGTCGCCGATGCGCAACGACTCCTGGATGGCGTCGGCGAGACCTCGCAGCCGAAGGTCGCCGGCCAGGTGGCCCTCGTTGTCGTTCACCGCCTTGAGCCCGTCCATGTCGATGACGACGAGGCCGAACCGCCGGCCGTAGCGGGCCGCCCGGCCCGCTTCCCGACGCAGGTCACGCTCCAGGGCGCGCCGGTTCATGAGGCCGGTGAGCGAGTCGGTGTAGGCCTGCTCCTGCAGCCGCTCGGCGGTGTGGCATGCGGCGACGGTGATGGCCCGGTCGATGACCATGTGCAGTCGGTCGTCGGTCTCGGCCAGCTCATCGGGCGCGACCCGGGTGGTGATGCGCCGGCGGACCACCTCGCGCAGGCACACCAACTGGCCGATCACGATGTCGATGGCGCCGACTGCGGTGGCGAACACCTCGGCGACCTTCTCCACCTCGGGGTCCGCTCCCCAGCCCAGCGGTTGCGGGCGGCCCAGCGCCTCGGCGATGCCGGCGATGACGGCGGCGGCGATGGGCGGCTGGGAGTCGGGCGGGAGCATCGGGTCCCACTTGCACAGCTCCCGCCAGTCGGCCTCGACCTCCTCGGCCTCGGCCAGGAGCAGGTCGACCACAGCCAGGCGGCCGCCGTCGGATCGCGACACCAGGTTGAGAGCCCGCAGCAGGGCGGCCATGTCGGCCTTGTCGACGCACGGGATCTCGGCGTCGGGAACTGCAGCATCGAGCTCGTCTGGTGGGCAGAACATCACCACCGGCGCGCCGATCACCTCGGCCGAGAGCTCGTTGGGGTCACCGTCGGGCAGGAGCGGGTCGATGACGACACCGGCCCAGCGTCGGCCCGAGGCAAGGTGACGTCGCGCGTCGGTGATCGACGTCGCCTCGACGACGGCGGCGCCGTCCAGCTCCAGCCCGAGCCTGACCATACGGCGCATGGCGGCATCGGCATCCACCACGAGCACATATGGGCGCACTGTTGCCCCAGTGACCCTCACATTGGACCCTGTCCCCTCGCCGGACCGGTTACAACCCTGCGCGCGCGAACCCGCCACCCAGCGTGATGGCCGGCCGAGGCGCTACTGATCGGGCGGGGCGGAGCTGATGGCATCGAGGGTCGGATCGAGCTCGCGCTCGCCGGCCAGGTCGCCGAGCGACACGATGCCGACCGGCTTGCCGCCCTCGACGACTGGCAGTCGACGTACGGCGCGGTCCTTCATGAGGCGGACGGCGTCCTCGACCGAGTCGTCGGGCGAGAGCGTGGTGGGGTCCTTGGAGCAGATGTCGCCCACCTTCACCGTGCTCGGGTCGCCGCCATCGGCCACCACGCGGATGGTGATGTCGCGATCGGTCACGATGCCGCACAGCTGCCCACCGTCCATGACGAGCACGGGGCCGATGTCGGAGTCCCTCATGGCCCGCGCCGCCTCGACGACGGGCGCCGACGAGTCGACGGTGATGGGGTGTGCGCTCATGAACGTGCGGATGCTCTCGGCCATGGTGGTGTCCTACCCGTGATGGCCGATGGGGACACGGGTAGAAGCCCGGCCATGACGACCATGGGATTCGCCCTCTCGAGTGAGGAGCACCGGCCCGACGATCTCGTGCGGTACGCCCGGCTGGCCGAGGAGGCCGAGTTCGAGATCCTCGGAGTCTCCGACCACTTCCATCCGTGGACCGACAGCCAGGGCCACAGCCCGTTCGTGTGGTCGGTGCTGGGCGGGATCGCCCAGGTGACGAGCCGCATCGAGGTGTTCACCGCCGTGACGTGCCCGATGATCCGCACCCACCCGGCGATCGTGGCCCACGCCGCCGCCACCACTGCGGCCATGATGCCGGGTCGGTTCGCCCTCGGCGTCGGCACCGGAGAGGCCCTCAACGAGCACATCTTCGGCGACGCCTGGCCGCGCGCCGCCGTCCGGCTGGAGATGCTCGAGGAGGCCATCGACGTCATGCGCCTGCTCTGGCAGGGCGGCGAGCAGAGCCACGAGGGAAAGCACTACCGGCTCGAGAACGCCCGCCTCTACACCCTCCCCGACGAGGAGATCCCGGTGTGGGTGGCGGCCGGTGGGGAGAACGCGGCGACCTTGGCGGGCCGCATCGGGCAGGCGCTCATCAGCACCTCTCCCGAGTCCGAGACGGTGGAGGCGTTCCGGGCCGCGGGTGGCGCCGGCAAGCCGACGGTGGCGCAGCTGACGGTGTGCTGGGCCGCCGACGAGGCCGAGGCCCGGCGCACCGCACACCACATCTGGCCCAACGCCGGCATCAAGGGCCAGCTGTCCCAGGACCTGCCGACGCCGGCCCACTTCGAGCAGGCGGCGGAGATGGTTACCGAGGACGACGTGGCCGAGGCCGTCGTGTGCGGCCCGGATCCGGAGCACCACGTCGAGGCCATCCAGGAATATGCCAAGGCCGGCTTCAGCCACGTCTACATCCACCAGGTCGGCCCTGACCAGGAGGGCTTCCTCCGGTTCTGGGAGTCCGAGGTGCGCCCCCGCCTCTGATTGGGTACCTCCTCTGTTACCGGGGGGGTAACCCCCAACGATCGAAGGAGTTCCACATGGGCGTGTTCGAAGAAGCCAAGGGCAAGGTCAAGGAAGTCGTCGGGGACGTCACCGACAATCCCGACCTGCAGCGTGAGGGCAAGGCCCAGGCGGCCAAGGGCGAAGAGGAGCGCGAGGCCACCCAGGCGCGTGCCGAGGCCAAGGCCCATGAGGCCAAGGCGGAGGCCCACGAGGCCGAGCAGGAGATCGCCGAGTCCTCGAAGTAGGGGCGAGGGCATAGCCGGAGGAGGACGTCGGGGCCTCGGCGGAGGCACCGGCGTATCCTCCTCACGCCGATGGAGCCCTCACCCGAGCTCGGCGCAGTGATCCGACGCCTCATGGGCGCGCTCTGCGGCGGCGACGCCGAGAGCCTCCGTACGCTCGCCTCGCGGCAGCCGGGCGCCCTCTGGGTGGGGAGCGACCCGGACGAGTGGTGGGGCGACCCCTCCCACGCGGTCGAGGTGATGGCCATCCAGTGCGAAGAGCTCGGCGGCGGCTACCCCTTCGAGGTCGACCACGTGGAGGCCCACGAGGAGGGAAGCGTCGGGTGGGCCTCGGTCCGCGTCCGCGCCGCCCTCGACTCTGGGCAGGTACCGATCCGCATGACCTTCGTGTGCCACCTCGAGGCCAGCCAGTGGCGCGTCGTGCAGTCCCACTGGTCCATCGGTGTCCCCAACGAATCCGTGCTCGGGTATGCGCTCACGACCTCCATCGAGGCCATGGCCCGCCAGGTCGAGTCCGAGCGGCCCGACCTTTCGCGGGCGATGTCGGCCGAGGGCACGATCACGCTGCTGTTCACCGACATGGTGGATTCGAGTGCGCGCAACGTCGAGATGGGTGACCGCGAGTGGATGGACCTGTTGCGCGCCCACAACCAGCTCGTCCGCGACCAGGTGGCGGCCAACGGGGGGTTCGAGGTCAAGTCCCAGGGCGACGGCTTCATGATCGCCTTCTCGTCGGCCAGGCTCGCCCTGCGCTGTGCGCTCGGGGTCCAGCGGGCCGTCGGAGACTCCGGCCTGGGGATACAGGTGCGGGCCGGGCTGCACACGGGGGAGGTCGTCAAGGAGGCGGACGACTTCTTCGGCTACGCCGTCAATCTGGCGGCGCGGATCGCCAGCGCCGCCAGAGGAGGCGAGGTCCTGGCTGCGGAGGTCGTGCAGCGACTCTGCGGGCCCGCCGGGGAGTTCAGCTTCGGGCCGCCCCGCCAGGTCGATCTGAAGGGCTTCCCGCACGAGCGCCAGGCATACCCGGTCGGGTCCGCCCCGTAGACGCGAAAACGCCCCCGGAAATTACAACGCACGCTGCGGGGGCCAGTAGCTACACGGCCCCCGCAGCGTGCGGGGCTCCCGGGGGGCGGGACAAGGCATTTATGCCCCCCACGCCACGCCCTAAACCACGAATCCGAGAAATTTCTCCACGCGTGGTCAGACGCCCAGGAGCGACCGGGCGCAGGCCACGCCGGCCACGGCGCCCTTGGCCGCCGCCACCTGGACCAGATGTGGCCCCGGGGTGATGTCACCGGCGGCCCAGACCCCCTCCACCGAGGTGGAGCTGTCGTCGCCGACGCGCAGGCAGCCCTCGCCGGTCAGCTCACAGCCCAGTCTCACGGCCAGCTCGGTGCGTTGGTCGATCCCGATGGCGAAGAACACCCGGTCACACGGCAGCAGCCGGCCACCGTCGAGGCGGACGCCCCGGAGCCCGCCGCGGGGGCCCTCGAGGGACCTGGCCCCCTCCTCCACCACCTCGATCCCCAGCGCCCCCAGCGCGGCACGATCGTCCTCGTCGCCTTCGTACCGATGACCGTCGGTCACGACCGTCACCGAGCGGGCCCACCCGTCGAGGTGGCGGGCGAACCCGGCGATCTCCGCCGTCCACCCGAGGGCGACGACCTCCCGGTCCCGCGACTCGTAGCCGTCGCAGGTCGGGCAGGTGAACGCGTCGGCGCCGTAGTGGTCGAAGAAGTTCTCGATGTCGGGAAAGCGGTCGACAACGCCGGTGGCCAGCACCAGCCGGCGCGCCTCCAGCTCGCGACCGTCGGCCAGTCCCACGGCGAAGCCGCCGCCCGGCGCCGCCTTGGCCCACTCGACGTGGCCCACGATGTGCTCGGTGCCTGGATAGGCGTCGAGGTCGGCCCTGGCCCGGGCCAGGAACTCCGCGGGGGCCCAACCGTCGTAGCCGAGGTAGCCGTGCGACGCGTCGACCCAACGGTTGCGGTACTCCTCGCTGTCGATCACAGCCACCGTGCGCCGGTACCGCGCCAGCCACACCGCGGCACTCAGCCCGGCGGGGCCGCCGCCAACCACGACTGCGTCGACCGTCAGGGCCATGGCCTGAGTCCTACCCCGCCGCGCCGTCCGGCACGATCTCCACCGACTCGGCGGCCAGGTCGATGTCGATCGTGACCCCAGGGCGCCGGAGCACGACCCGGTCGCCGTCGACGTCGGCCGAGACGTCGCCAGGGCCGGCGGGCGCCAGCGTGGTGCGCAGGGCGATGAGCTCCCGGTGCCAGGCGAGGAGGCCGGTGTGCGGCTCCGTGGCGACCTCGTCCCAACACAACACGGCCGAGGCGAACGTGGCGGGGTCCTGCGGATCAGGCACGTCCTCCGGGCCCCAACCGAACGCGGCGAACTCCCGCCGCCGCCCCTCCGTCACCGCGGCCGCGAGATCCGGATCCTCGTGATCGGTGAAGTACGGGAACGGCGTCGACGCGCCCCACTCCTCGCCGGCGAACAGCATGGGCACGAACGGCGACAGCACGACCACGGCGGCGGCGATGCGCAGCCGTCCCGGGCTCAACAGCGCCGCACTCCGCTCCCCCGCCGCCCGGTTGCCGACCGGGTCGTGGTTCTGGAGGTAGGCGAGAAACGACTGCGGCCCGACACCCTCGACCGGACGGCCGTGGCGGCGGCCGCGGTGGGTGGAGTGCCGGCCGGCGTAGACGAAGGTGTCGGTCCAGGCGGTGGCGACGTCGGCCCACCCCTCGAAGTCGGCGTAGTACCCGCTGCGCTCGCCGGTGAGCGCCACGTGCAGGGCGTGGTGGAAATCGTCGCTCCACTGCGCGTGGATGCCGTGGCCGCCGGCCGTGCGCGGCCGCACGACCCGCGGATCGTTGAGGTCGCTCTCGGCGATGAGCACGGCCCGCGGGAACCGCTCGGCCACCTCGACCGCGAGCTGCTCGAGCACGTGGACGGCGGAGGTGTCGACGAGCGCGTGCACGGCGTCGATGCGCAATCCGTCGAAGCGGTAGTCGCCCAGCCACATGAGAGCGTTGTCGATGAAGAAGCGCCGGACCTCGTCACTGCCGCTGTCATCGAGGTTCACGGCCTGGCCCCACGGCGTGGCGTAGCGGTGGGTGAAGTACGGGCCGAACTCGCCCAGCACGTTCCCGTCGGGACCGAGATGGTTGTAGACGACGTCGAGGATGACCGCGACGCCCCGGGCGTGGCAGCCGTCGACGAGCCGCTGCAGGCCGTCGGGCCCGCCGTAGCCACTGTGGGGCGCCCACAGGTGCACGCCGTCGTAGCCCCACCCGCGGCGGCCGGGGAACTCGGCCACGGGCATGAGCTCGATGGCGGTGACGCCGAGATCGAGAAGGTGGTCGAGACGATCGAGCACGGCCTCGAAGGTGCCCTCCCGGGTGAAGGTCCCGACGTGGAGCTCGTAGATCACGGCGCGGCCGAGATCGATGGGTACACCGTCGGTCCTCCACGTGAACTGTTCGTGGTCGACGGCGCGCGACGGACCACGCACGCCGTGCGGCTGCCACGGCGAGCGCGGATCGGGCAGAGCGGCGCCGCCGTCCACCGAGAACAGGTAGTCGGTGCCCGGCGCGACCGCCGGGCCTTCGTGCCATCCGCCGGTCGCTTCGGCCATCGGGACCAGCTCGCCGTCGATGACGAGGTCGACGTGTGCGGCCGCGGGCGCCCAGACCCGGAGCGGGCTGGTCACCGCAGGGACAACAGGGAGACGGGGAACTCCTCGAACAGCGCCGTCACCGACACCGGTCCCTCGTGAGCCCGTCCCGTCAGCTCGTCGGTCCATACACCGTTCGGCAGGGTCAGCACGGTGTCCTCCCAACCCCGGGTGAGACCCACCTGTAGCCGGGGCACGACGGTGATCACCCTGTCGCCGCGGGCGAAAGCGACGAGGCGATCCCGGGCCCCGCCGGTCGCCTCCAGCGGCGTGTAGGTCCCGTCGGCGCCGAAGGCGTCGGGGAAGCGCCGACGGACGTCCAGGGCTCGACGGGTCACCAGCAGCTTCGGCAGGCCCTCGTACGCCCGCCCCCACACTTCGGCCGCCGGCAGCTGATCGAGCTCCGAGAGCAGCAGTTTGCGGCGGGCGTAGTCGACCGGTCGTCGGTTGTCGGGGTCGACGAGGCTGAGATCCCACAGCTCGGTGCCCTGGTAGATGTCGGGGACGCCCGGTGAGGTGAGCTTCAGCAGCTGCATGGCGAGGCTGTTGATGCGGCCCGGCGTCACGAGCGGAGCGACGAAGGCGTCGAGCTCGGCGGTGAAGTCGTCGTCGGCCATCAGCCGCTCGACGAAGGTGACCACCGCGTCGTCATAGGCCGCGTTCGGCTCGGTCCACGACGTGTGCTGCTTCGCCTCCTTGGCCGCCTTGAGGGCGAACGCCGATGCCCGGCCCACGGTGAGTGGCCACGCGCCGACCAGCGACTGGTACAGGAGGTACTCGAGGTTGCGGCCGGGTCCACCGTCGGGATGCAGCCAGTCGTTACGCGCCATCCACCGTTGCACCGTGTCGCGCCAGACCCCGGGGATCTCCGAGAGCACCGCCAGCCGGGCGCGGACGTCCTCGCTGCGTTTGGTGTCGTGGGTCGACGTCGTGACCATGGCGAGCGGGTGGTCGCGCTGGGTCTCGGCGTTGGCCCGGTGGAACTCCTCGACCGACGTGCCGAAGCGGGCCGGGTCGCCACCCACCTCGTTCAAGGCGACGAACCGGTTGTAGACGTAGAACGCGGTGTCCTCCACGCCCTTGGCCATCACGGGCCCGGTGAGCTGTTGGAACCGCGCGGCCAGCTCCGACCCGAGCTCACCGCCGACCCGCAGGAGCAGGACGTCGGCGAGGAAGTCCAGCAGGTCCATGTCGACGTCGGTGTCCTCCTTCGCCCGCCCCACGGCGCGCTCGACAGCTGCGACGTCGTCGGGCGCCGGCCGGTGTGGGGGCACCACATAGGTGCGATAGAGGTCGAAGCGGGCGATGACCTCACGAAGGGCGATGCCGAGCTCGTGGCGGGTGTAGTCGCGGTAGCGACGCTCGCCCTCGCAGACGGCGGCGAACAGGTGGGTCAGCCTGGTGACGTCGGCGGCCAGGACCGTGGCCATCACCTGCATGCGCGTGCGGTGGGCAACGGTAGGGAAGTCCTCGACCTCGCCCGTGAGGTCCTGATAGGTGGCCGTGAACGACCCCTCGGCGGCGGCGTCGACGAACAGGCCGCCCACCCGGTTGAGGAACTCGTACCCGGTCGTCCCTGCCACCGGCCAGGTCGCTCGCAGGTGCTCGCCGGGCTCCAGGATTTTCTCGACCACGGTCCACGCGCCGGTCGCCTCGTGCAGCCGTTGGAGGTAACCCGCCGGGTCGCGCAGGCCGTCGGGGTGATCGACACGCAGTCCTTGGACCGCTCCGGTCCTCATCCACTCCAACACCAGGGCGTGGGTGTCGGCGAACACGTCGGGATCCTCCACGCGCAGACCTATGAGCTCGGTGATGTCGAAAAAGCGCCGGTAGTCCAGCTCGCGGGAGGCCGTCCTCCAGAATGCGAGCCGGTAGTGCTGGGCGTCGAGCAGCGCGTCGAGACGATCGGGGTCGGCGTTGACCTCGGCCACGACTTTCTCGGCGTCCTCGGCGTTCTCACTGCCGGCCATGAGCGCATCCATCGAGGGCGGGTGCACTGGCAACACGTGATCGAGGTACTCGATGACGTACGACCCGTCCTTCCGGACGAGGCGGATGTCGCCGGCCTCCAGCACCCGCCCGTAGTGGTCGGCGAGGATCGGCATCAGCACGGTGTTGCGCAACTTGCTCTCGGGGGGGTCCCAGTCGACGTCGAAGTACCGGGCGTAGACGCTCGAGCGCCCGTTCTCGAGCACATCCCACCACCAGCGGTTGGCCGGTGAGATCGCCATGTGGTTCGGGACCAGGTCGACGACGTGACCGAGGCCGTGGTCGCGCAACGAGTCGCACATCCGGCGATGCCAGCGTTCGCCGCCGAGCTCGGCGTTGACCCGGTTGTGATCGACGACGTCATAGCCGTGGGTGCTACCGGGCGCGGCCTGCAGATAGGGAGAGGTGTAGAGGTGGGAGACGCCGAGCTCGGCGAGATATGCCGCCAGGGCGCCGGCGTCGTCGAAGCCGAAGTCGGGCGTGAGCTGGACGCGGTAGGTCGCGACCCAGGGCGCCGCGGACTCAGTAGGCACGGCGCAGCACCACCATGGCGCGGCCTTCGACCTCGAGCTCGGCACCGCCCTTCACCCGCACGGCTTCACCGATGCGCATCGCCACCGCCGTATCCACGACGACCTCCCACAGCTCGCCCCACTCACCGGCCGGCAGGGTGAAACGGAGAGCATCGAAGTGGCCGTTGAAGATCACGAAGAAGCTGTCGTCGGTGACCCTGTCGCCGCGTGGGTCGGAGCTGGCGATGGCGTCACCGTTGAGGAACACGCCGATCGACTTGGCGTAGCCCGTGTCCCAGTCGTCGTCGGTCATGGTCGTCCCGTCGGGCTTGAACCAGCCGATGTCTGTGGTGTCGGAGCCTCGAAGGGCCCGGCCATGGAACCACTTCCGCCGCCTGAACACCGGATGGTCACGGCGCAGGGCCATCAACGCCTCGGTGAACTCGACCAGGGCCCAGTCGTGGCGGTGGGCATCCCAGTCGAGCCAGGAGATCTCGTTGTCCTGGCAGTAGGCGTTGTTGTTGCCGTGCTGGCTCCGCCCCATCTCGTCGCCCGCCAGCAGCATCGGGACGCCCTGCGACAGGAGCAGCGTCGTCAGGAAGTTCCGTTTCTGGCGCTCGCGCAGCGCGACGATCTCGAGGTCGTCGGTCTCGCCCTCCACACCACAGTTCCAGGACCGGTTGTGGCTCTCGCCGTCCCGATTCTCCTCGCCGTTGGCGGCGTTGTGCTTTTCGTTGTGCGAGACGAGGTCGTGCAGTGTGAAGCCGTCGTGGGCGGTGACGAAGTTGATGCTGGCGTACGGGCTGCGGCCGTTGCTGGCGTACAGGTCGGACGAGCCGGTGAACCGGAAGGCGAACTCGGCCAGCGTCTGGTCCTCACCCCGCCAGAAGTCCCGCACGGTGTCGCGGTACTTTCCGTTCCACTCCGACCACAGCGGCGGGAAGTTGCCGACCTGGTAGCCACCCTCACCCACGTCCCAGGGCTCGGCGATGAGCTTGACCTGGCGGATGACCGGGTCCTGCTGGATGAGGTCGAAGAAGGCCGACAGCCGGTCGACGTCGTGCAGCTCGCGCGCCAGGGTGGCGGCCAGATCGAAGCGGAACCCGTCCACATGCATCTCGGTGACCCAGTACCGCAGGCTGTCCATGATCAGTTGCAGCACGTGCGGGTGCCGCATGTTCAGGCTGTTGCCGGTGCCGGTGTAGTCCATGTAGTGGCGCCGGTCGTCGGCCATCAGCCGGTAGTACGCGGCGTTGTCGATCCCCTTGAGCGACAGCATGGGGCCGAGGTGGTTGCCCTCGGCGGTGTGGTTGTAGACGACGTCGAGGATCACCTCGATGCCGGCCTGGTGCAGCGTCTTGACCATCTGCTTGAACTCCTGCACCTGCTGGCCGCGCTGGCCCGACGAGCTGTACTCGCTGTGGGGAGCGAGGTAGCCGATGGAGTTGTAGCCCCAGTAGTTGCGCAGGCCGCGCTCGTGCAGCGGGTGGTCGTGCACGAAGTGATGGACGGGCAGGAGCTCGACGGCGGTGACGCCGAGGCGGCGGAAGTGCTCGACGGCGGGCGGCGTGGCCAGGCCGGCGTAGGTGCCCCGTAGCTCGGGGGGGATGTCGGGGTGCAGCTGGGT
>DATLDH010000061.1:0-3345 GCA_035526015.1 Acidimicrobiales bacterium | reverse complement strand
GGGCCGAGACGCTGAAGGACGACGATGCCCGGCGAGCCGCCGTCGCCTCCGTCGTGGCTGCCCAGCCCACCTTCCTCCAGGGGTGGGCGGCCCTCGGCCGCCTGGCTCGCGACCCGGTGGAGGCCTACGCCTATTACCGCGTCGGCTACCACCGCGGGCTTGACGCGCTGCGTGCCGCCGGATGGCGCGGCTCGGGGTACGTGCGCTGGCGCGAGCCTTCCAACCTCGGCTTCCTGCAGTCACTCGAGGGCCTGCGCGCCATGGCCGAGGTCATCGGCGAGGAGGAGGAGGCGGCCCGCTGCGGGCTGTTCCTCCAGCAGCTCGACCCAGGCGGGCGGTGACGCCCCGGCGCGACGACCCGGTGGCGGGCCTGGCCCGGGAGATCGCCGCCCTCGGCGCCGGCCAGCAGGCCCGGGTGTTCCGCATGTCGTGGTGGAGCGACCGGCTCATGGGGTGGGCCATGGCCAACCCGGCCTTCAAGACCCAGCTCTTCCGGTTCGTCGACGTCTTCCCGGCCACGACCGACGACCGCGACGTGCTGCGCCACGTCGTCGAGTACTTCCGCGGCAACCCCGACCTGCCGCGCTCGTTCCGGATGGCCGTTGCCGTCGGAGCGCGCCTCCCCGCCTCGGTGACGGCGCGCATCGCCCGCCGCAACATCCGCGGCATGGCGCGCCAGTTCATCGCCGGCACCGACGGCGCCGAGGCCGAGGCGCGTCTGCGCCAGGCGTGGGACGACGGACGCGCGTTCACCGTCGACCTGTTGGGGGAGAAGGTCGTCACCGAGGCCGAGGCCGACGGCTATGCGGCGCGCGTGCGCGCCCTGATCGCCGACCTGGCGACGCGCACGGCGTCGTGGCCGGCGCGCCCGCTCCTCGACCACGACGACATCGGTGTGCTGCCGCGCATGCAGGTGAGCATCAAGCCGACCGCGCTTGCGTCGCACTACAGCGCGCTCACGCCCGACGCCGGCCTGGCCCAGGCCAGGGCCCGACTGGTGCCGATCCTGCAGGACGCCGCGCGCCACGGCGCCTTCGTGTGGTTCGACATGGAGCACTACGCGGTGAAGGACCTCACGCTGCGGCTGTTCCGCGACCTGCTCGACGATCCCGCCCTGGCCGATGTCACCGCGGGCATCGTCATCCAGGCCTACCTGAAGGACTCCCACCGTGATCTCGCCGAGCTCCTGGCGTGGGCGGGGGAGCGGCCGACGCCCATCTCGGTGCGGCTGGTGAAGGGTGCCTACTGGGACGCCGAGACGATCGAGGCCGAAGCCGAGGGCTGGCCCGTCCCGGTCTTCGAGGACAAGACCGAGACCGACGCCAACTACGAGCGGTGCACGCGCCTGCTGCACGACCACCACGGGAAGGTCCGCGCCGCCTTCGCCTCCCACAACCTGCGCTCGCTCGCCTTCGCCGTGGTCGATGCCCGGCAGCGCGGCATCCCCGACGACGGGTACGAGCTGCAGATGCTCTACGGCATGGCCGAGCCCATGCAGTCGGCCATCACCGAGCTCGGCCTGCGCCTGCGGGTCTACGCGCCGGTGGGCGAGCTCGTGCCGGGGATGGCCTATCTCGTGCGCCGGCTGCTGGAGAACACCTCGAACGAGAGCTTCGTCCGTCAGCGCTTCGCCGAGTCACGTGACCTCGACGAGCTGCTGGCGGCCCCCGATGTCGACGACCTCCCGGAGAGGACCGCCGTGCCCCGACGACCGCGCACCGATTCCACCCATCCCACGCCGTACGACCCGGAGCCGCCCGCCGAGTGGCGTGACCCCGACGTGCGGGCCCGGTACGCCGAGGCGGTGACGGCGGCCCAGGCCGCGCCGCTCGTCGAGGTCCCTGCCGTCGTGGCCGGCCGCCGATTCACCACCGTGGCGACCATCGACTCCACCGACCCCACCCACCCGGCGCGGGTGGTGGCCCGGTCGGCGTCGTGCGGCGCGGCCGAGGCCGACCGGGCCGTCGAAGTCGCGCTGGAGGCGTGGGCGGGCTGGCGTCACACGGCGGTGCGCGACCGCGCCGACGTCATCTTCGGCGCCGCCCACTGGATGCGCGAACGTCGCGAGGAGCTCACCGGCCTGATGGTCATCGAGGCCGGGAAGCCCTGGCGCGAGGCCGACACCGAGGTGTGCGAGGCCATCGACTTCTGCGAGTACTACGCCCGCACCATGCTCGAGCTCGACAGGGGCCGCCCGGTGCAGTCGCCGCCGGGGGAGTCCAACGTCATGCGCTACCAGCCCAAGGGGGTCGGGGCCGTGATCGGCCCGTGGAACTTCCCCCTGGCCATCCCCACGGGTATGACCGTCGGTCCGCTGGTCGCCGGCAACGCCGTGATCCTCAAGCCGGCCGAGCAGACGCCGGCCATCGCCTTCCGCATCATCGAGGCCCTCGAGTCGGCCGGCCTCCCGCCCGGCGTCGTCAACTTCCTCCCCGGCCGTGGCGAGGACGTCGGCGCCCGCTTGGTGGAGCATCCCGACGTCGCCTTCATCGTGTTCACGGGGTCGCGCGACGTCGGTCTCGCCATCACCGAGATCGCCGCCCGCCGCACACCGGGCCAACGCCACGTGAAGCGCGTCATCGCCGAGATGGGTGGCAAGAACGCGCTCATCGTCGATGCCGACGCCGATCTCGACCAGGCCGTGCCGCTCATCGTGCAGTCGGCGTTCGGCTTCAGCGGCCAGAAGTGCTCGGCGGCATCACGGCTGGTGGTGGTCGACGCCGTCCACGACCAGCTCGTGACGCGCCTGGCCGGGGCCGTCGCCGAGCTGGAGATCGGATCGCCCGCCACCTACGGCACCCAGGTCGGCCCCGTCATCGACGCCGACGCCCACGCCAAGGTGACGGAGTACGTCGAGCTGGCGTCCGTGGAAGGCGAGGTGCTCGTGCGCCGCGACGACGTCCCGTGCGACGGCTGGTTCGTCGGGCCCACCGTCGTGGCCGCCGACCCGTCGGCGCGCGTGGCGACGGAGGAGATCTTCGGTCCGGTGCTCACGGTGTTGCGCGTGCCCGACTTCGACACCGCGCTCGAGGTGGCCAACGACACCGAGTACGCCCTGACGGCGGGGATCCTGTCGCGCTCGCCGGCCAACATCGAGCGGGCCACGGCCGAGCTGCGCGCCGGCAACGTCTATGTCAACCGGGGCACCACCGGCGCCGTGGTGGGCCGACAGCCGTTCGGCGGCTTCGGCCTGTCGGGCGTCGGGTCAAAGGCCGGGGGGCCGGACTACCTGCTGCAGTTCCTCGATCCTCGGGTCGTGACCGAGAACACCATGCGACAGGGATTCGCGCCGGCGACTCCCCTGCGTCAGAGATTCGCCCCTGCCCCCCCGGAGCC
Organism: Acidimicrobiales bacterium; assembly: GCA_035526015.1. GTDB lineage: Bacteria > Actinomycetota > Acidimicrobiia > Acidimicrobiales > DATLDH01 > DATLDH01. Next base: position 9 of record DATLDH010000061.1, on the reverse strand, counting down.
TGAGGGTTC
>DATLDH010000060.1:0-3602 GCA_035526015.1 Acidimicrobiales bacterium | reverse complement strand
CCGCGACGTCGACGCCGCGCGCGCCATCCTCACGAACTCGAGGCAATAGCCCGGCCGGAGGCCGGGGCATTGCCTCGGGAATGGCGTTTCAGTCGTCGCCGGCGGGGCGCTGGCGGAGGCGCTTGACCTCGCCCCGCTGCTTCTTCTCGTCGACGCGCCTGGCCTTGGCGGCCCGGGACGGCCGGGTGGCGTGCCGGGGTGCTTCCACGTGGAGGGCGTCGGCCAGCCTGGCCCGAAGCCGCTCCAGGGCCAGGGTCCGGTTGCGGGCCTGGGAACGCTCGTCGGATGCGACCACCCGCACCACGGGCCCGAGCTTCTGCAGGAGGCGGGCCCGCTGCCGGGGGCCCAGGGAGGGGGAGCCCTCCACGTCGAACCGCACTTCCACCTTGGTGTTGGAGGTGTTGGCGTGCTGCCCGCCGGGTCCGCCGCTGGCCATGTAGCGCCAGTCGAGCTCCTCGAGCCCGATGGCGCACGAGCCCGTCACCCGTAGCACGCCTTCCTGAGCCACCCAGCTGACCCTACCTGCGGGGTTTGCTAGTCTCGGGGAGCGCCTGTGCCCATGCACGGGTGCGTCCGGAAACGCCGCGGGGTGCCAATCCCGCCCCTCCACGGAAGAACGTATGCCTGACAAGTCCGCCACCATCGCCGAATACCGGCAGCACGAGACCGACACCGGCTCGCCCGAGGTCCAGATCGCCATCCTCACGGAGCGCATCAACCACCTCAACGACCACCTCAAGGTCCACAAGGGCGACCACCACACCCGTCGGGGCCTCATGAAGCTGGTCGGCCGGCGGCGCCGCCTGCAGGCGTATCTCCGCAACACCAACATCGAGCGGCTCCGGGAGATCAACGCCCGGCTCGGCCTCCGCCGCTAACCGGACACCTCACGACGGGCGGCCACGGGGCCGTCCGTCTCCATATCTGGCGGCCCGAGAGGTCAGCTGCCAGTTGCCGATCACCCGGCCCCGCAGCATTGCGTCGGGTGGACGACAACTGGGAACTGGCCCCGCCGCCGCCACTGAGCTCACAAGGAGCACATCACATGGCGGAAGCCATCACCGTTACCGGAAAGATCTCCGGTACCGAGAAGTCCCTCTCGTTCGAGACGGGCAAGCTCGCCCCGCAGTCCCAGGGCGCCGTCGTCGGCCGCATCGGCGACACCCTCGTCCTCGTCACCGCCAACGCCTCCAAGGGCGTTCGCGAGGGCCAGGACTTCTTCCCCCTGACCGTCGACATCGAGGAGCGGGCCTACGCCGCCGGCAAGATCCCCGGCTCGTTCTTCCGGCGTGAGGGGCGTCCCACCGACGCCGCCATCCTCACCTGCCGCCTCATCGACCGCCCGCTGCGCCCGTCGTTCCCCGACGGGTTCCGCAACGAGGTCCACGTCGTGGGCATCATCCTCGGCGCCGATCAGTCCAACCCGCATGACGTCATCGCCATCAACGCCGCCTCGGCCGCGCTGATGCTGTCGGGCATGCCGTTCGACGGCCCCATCGGCGCCGTGCGCATGGCCTGGACGACCGACGGCAAGTGGCTGCCGCACCCCACCTACCAGGAGGGTGACGACTCCACGTTCGAGCTCGTCGTGGCCGGCCGCACGCTCGAGTCGGGCGACGTCGCCATCATGATGGTGGAGGCGGGTGGCACCGAGGACGCGTGGGACTACTACGAAGACGGCGCCCCCAAGGTCACGGAGGCCGTGTTGGCCCAGGGCCTCGAGGAGGCCAAGACCTGGATCCGCGAGTCCTGCGAGCTCCAGCTCGAGCTGGTCCGCCAGGCCGGCACGCGCGAGCCGCTGACGTTCGTGGCTCAGGCCGACTACGGCGACGACGTCTGGGAGAAGGTCGTGGCCGTCGCCACCGACTCGATCAAGGCGGCCAACGCCATCGCCGACAAGACGGCGCGCAACCTGGCCCTCGACGAGGCCGGCACCACCACCATGGCCACCGTCTCGGCCGACCTGCCCGAGCGCGAGAAGGAGATCAAGGCCGCGGTCCGGGCCCTGACCAAGAAGCTCATGCGCACGCGCATCGTCGAGGAGGGCATCCGCATGGACGGCCGCGGCCCCCGCGACCTGCGTGCGCTCTCGGCCGAGGTCGGCATCATCCCGACCGCCCACGGCTCGGCGCTGTTCCAGCGCGGCGAGACCCAGGTGCTGAACATCACCACCCTGGGCATGCCCCGCCTGGCCCAGAACATCCCCGACACCATCGGCGTCGACGACACCAAGCGCTACATGCACCACTACAACATGCCGCCGTTCTCCAACGGTGAGACCGGCCGCCTCGGCACCAACCGCCGCTCGACCGGCCACGGCCTCCTGGGTGAGCGGGCCGTGCTGCCCGTCGTTCCCAAGGCCGAGGAGTTCGCCTACGCGCTGCGCCTCGTGTCCGAGGTGCTGTCGTCCAACGGCTCGACCTCGATGGCGTCGGTGTGCGCCTCGTCGATGTCGTTGATGGACGCCGGCGTGCCCATCAAGGCCCCCGTGGCCGGTATCGCCATGGGCCTGGTGTTCGCCGACGGCAAGTACACGACCCTCACCGACATCCTCGGTGCCGAGGACGCGTTCGGCGACATGGACTTCAAGGTCGCCGGCACCGCCGACTTCGTCACCGCCCTCCAGCTCGACACCAAGATCGACGGACTTCCCGCCGACGTGCTGGCCCAGGCGTTGGAGCAGGCCAAGGAGGCCCGCCTCCAGATCCTCGAGGTCATGAACGCCGCCATCTCCGAGGCCCGCGCCGAGGTGCGCGAGACGGCACCGAAGATCGTCAGCTTCGAGATCCCGATGGACAAGATCGGCGAGGTCATCGGCCCCAAGGGCAAGGTCATCAACACCCTGCAGCAGGAGACCGGCGCCGACATCAACGTCGACGACGACGGCGTGGTCGGCACGGTGACGATCGGCTCCAAGGACGGCGCTGCCGTCAACGAGGCCCGTCGCCGGGTGGAGCTGATCCTCGATCCGCCTCGCGCCGAGGTCGGCGCCGTGTACGAGGGCCGCGTCGTGAACATCACCAAGTTCGGTGCGTTCGTCAACATCCTCCCGGGCCGCGACGGCCTGGTCCACATCTCCAAGCTGGGCCAGGGCAAGCGCATCGACCGCGTCGAGGACGTGGTCGATCTGGGTGACGCCATCACCGTGCGGGTCGACGACATCGACCAGCAGGGGAAGGTCTCGCTGTCGCCCGTCGGCGGCGAGGGTGACGCAGGCGGCGGCGGCGACAACGGTGGCGGCTCGCGCGAACGGGCCCCCCGTGAGTCCCGTGACCGTGGGCCCCGCGAGGAGCGGGCCCCCCGTGCCGAGGCCTCGAGCGGCGGCGGCGACGCCAGCGGCGACACGGGGTCGTTCGAGGACACCTGGGAGCAGGAGGCCGCCAAGGAGTTCGGCGACCTCGGCCCCGCGGGCTCGGCGCCCTCGGGCGGCGGCCGCTCCGGTGGCAGCGGTGGCGGCGGCCCCCGCCGCAGTCCCCGCCGGCGCTAGTCGGCGCCCGCCGGTTTGACGCTCGATCTGGCAGGGCCGCGCATCACGCGGCTCGACAACGGGCTACAGGTGGTCACCGAGACCATGCCCGACGTGCGCTCGGTGGCCCTCGGCT
>DATLDH010000054.1:0-14801 GCA_035526015.1 Acidimicrobiales bacterium | reverse complement strand
GGCCTTCGGGTGAGTCCCACTGGATGACGCCTGCAGTCGGACCGTGGGACCGGGCCCGGTGAGGCGTCGCCTAAGGCTGCTTACGCAGCTGCGGCGAAGTCGGCGCTGAATGCGTCGGCATTTATTGTTGGTTCCGGCTCTTTTACGTGGACTCCGGAAACCACGGCTCGCTTCTCCCACTTCGGCGACCGAAGTCGAAGCCAATCACCCCCGTGACGTCAGGGACTCCTTGACCGGCCCATCCTACCGGCCCGCTCACCGGTCGGCGTCCGCCTTCGAACCGCCCCGCCCCCGCACGACGGCCCGGTCGGCCTCTCGGGCCGCGTCCCGGGCGGCGATGGCATGGCGCTTGTCGTAGCGCTTCCGGCCCTTGGCCACGGCCAGCTCGAGCTTGGCCCGACCCTCCAGGAAGTAGATCGACAGCGGCACGAGGGTGAGGCCGTCGCGCCTGGTGCGCTCGGCCAGCTCGTCGATCTGGCGGCGGTGGAGCAGCAGCTTGCGGGCCCGCTCGGGCTCGTGGGCGGCGTGGCCGGTGGCGAACGCGTACGGGGGGATGTGCACTCCCATGAGCCATGCCTCGCCGGCGTCGACCCTGGCGTAGGAGTCACGCAGCTGGGCCTTGCCCGCCCGCAGCGACTTCACCTCGCTGCCGGTGAGCACCATCCCGCACTCGATGGTGTCGAGGATGTCGTAATCGTGGCGGGCCTTGCGGTTCTGGGCCACCGGCCGGCGGTCCTGGTTCGCCATGGGGGTCCCACCGTACTTAGCCTGCGGCGATGCTGCGGATGACTTCCGACGTGCACACCCGGATGGTGGCGCACTGCCTCGACGGCCTCCCGCTCGAGGCGTGCGGGCTGCTCGGCGGCGACCCCTCCACCGGAGCGGCCCGCCGGTGCTATCCGACCCGCAATGCCGCCGCGTCCGCCAAGCTCTACACCGTCGAGCCTCTCGACCACCTGCGGGCCGACCGTGACGCCGAGGCCCACGGCCAGGAGATCATCGGCGTGTTCCACTCCCACACCCACACCGAGGCCTACCCGTCGCCGACCGATGTGGCCCAAGCCCCCGATCCGTCGTGGCACTACGTGCTCGTGTCCCTGAAGGACGCCGCGCCCGTCGTCCGCTCGTTCCGCATCGTCGACGGGGTCATCACCGAAGAGCCCGTGTCGGTCGAGGGTCGGTAGGATCGTCGCCCATGCCCGAGGTCCGACTCCCCACCGTGCTCCGCCAACACGCGGGCGGCCAGGCCACCGTCAAGGCCAACGGACCGACGCTGGGCGACGTTCTCGGCGACCTCGTGCGCCAGTTCCCCGGCCTGTCTGGCCAGCTGCTCTCCGACGAAGGCGAGCTGCAGAAGTTCGTCAACGTCTATGTCAATGACGACGACGTGCGCTACCTCGACAGGATGGCGACGACGGTCGGCGACGACGACGTCGTGTCCATCCTGCCGGCCGTCGCCGGCGGCTAGGTCGTGCCGGTTGTCGGCTCCATCATCGACCTGATCGGCAACACGCCGTTGGTCGATGTGAGTGCCCTGAGCCCGAATCCCTCGGCGCGCATCCTCGTCAAGCTCGAGGGCCAGAACCCCGGCGGCTCGGTCAAGGACCGCATCGCCAAGGCCATGCTCGACGACCTCGAGGCGGCCGGGCGGTTGTCGCCCGGCGCCACCGTGCTCGAGCCGTCGTCGGGCAACACCGGCATCGGGCTGGCCATGCTGTGCCGCCTCAAGGGCTACCGCCTCAAGGTCGTGCTGGCCGACAACGTGTCGGTGGAGCGCCGCCAGCTGCTCGAGGTCTGGGGGGCGGAGATCATCACCTCCCCGGGGGCCGAGGGCTCCAACGGCGCCGTGCGCCGGGCCCAGGCGCTGGCCGACGAGCACCCGGACTGGGTTTTCCCGTACCAGTACGCCAACCCGGCCAACCCCCGTGCCCACTACGAGGGCACCGGCCCCGAGATCTGGCGCGACTGCCCTGAGGTCACGCACTTCGTCGCCGGTCTCGGCACCAGCGGCACCCTGCTCGGGGTGGGACGGTTCCTGAAGGAGCAGAAGCCGGCGGTGAAGGTGTGGGCCATCGAGCCGCCGGCGGGGGAGGTGGTCGACGGGCTGCGCAACCTCGACGACGGCTACGTGCCGCCGATCTTCGTGGACAACGGTGGTGAGGCCCTCCTCGACCGCAAGATGATCGTCCGGCCTCCGGAGTCCATCGAGTGGACGAGGCGGCTGACCGAGGTCGGCATCTTCGCCGGGCCCTCGACGGGGGCGGCGCTGGCCGGCGCCGCCAAGTGCGCCGCCGCCAATGACGAGGCCGTGATCGTCGTCGTGTCACCCGACGGCGGGTGGAAGTACCTCTCGCTCGGCGTGTGGGCGGGCGACATCGCCGAGGTCAGCGAGCGCGTGAGGAACGTGACGCTGTTCTGATGGACGACCGACCGGTGGGGATGTTCGACAGCGGGTTCGGCGGCCTCACCGTGGCGCGCGCCGTCATCGATCTCATGCCCGAGGAGCACCTCGTGTACTTCGGGGACACCGGGCGCTACCCGTATGGCCCCAAGTCGCTGGACGACCTCCGCCAGTTCGCGCGGGAGATCACCTCGCTGCTCGTCGAGCGCCACGACGTGAAGATGGTGGTCGTGGCCTGCAACACGGCGGCGGCCGCCGCCCTCGAGCTGCTGCAGTTCGAGTTCGACCTGCCGATCGTCGGGGTCATCGACCCGGGGGTGCGGGCCACCATCAGGGCCACCCGCAACGGGCGGATCGGTGTCATCGGCACCGTCGGCACCGTGGGATCCGGCGCGTACCAGCGCGCCGTGGCCGCGACGCGGCGCCCGGTGGAGCTCACCGCCTGCGCCTGCCCCGGCTTCGTGGAGTTCGTCGAGCGGGGGGAGACCGAGAGCGAGCAGGTGCACGTCCTGGCCGAGCGACTCCTGGCGCCGGTGCGGGCCGCCGATGTCGATGTGCTGCTGCTCGGGTGCACCCACTACCCGTTCCTGGCACGGACGATCGGCGATGTCATGGGCCGCGACGTGGTGCTGGTGTCGTCGGCCGACGAGACCGCGTTCGAGGTGCGGTCGATCCTGTCGGAGACGGGTCTGGTGCGCCGGAGCGCAGGCAAGGGTGCCCACCGCTTCGTGTCGTCGGGCGACGCCGACTGGTTCCGGCACCTCGGCCGCCAGCTGCTCGGTCCCGAGCTGGACGATGTCGAGGAGTGGCGGTGGGTCTGAACGTCACCGTCCTCGGGTGCAGCGGCAGCTTCCCCGGCCCGGGCCAGGCCTGCAGTGGGTACCTGATCCAGGGTGGCGGGGTCAACGTCTGGTTGGACGCCGGCAGCGGCACGATGGCCAACCTCCAGCGTCACATCGGCCTCGACGAGGTCGATGCCGTCGTGCTCTCCCACGAGCATCCCGACCACTGGCACGACATCGAAGGCTTCGCCGTGGCCACGGCCTACTTCCTCGAGCGGAAGGGAGTCAGGGTCTATGCCCCGACCACCTTCAAGCGGCTGACGTACCACGTGCATGCCCCTGCCCTCCTGTGGACCTCCGTCAGCGAGGGCGACGCCGTGGACATCGGTGACCTGCGCCTCACGTTCTCCCGCACCGATCACGGGCCCGAGACCCTCGCCGTGCGGATCGACGGCGAGGGGAGGGCTCTCGGCTACTCCGCCGACACGGGGCCGAAGTGGTCGCTCGCCTCGCTCGGACCGGGCCTCCACACCGTCCTGTGTGAGGCCAGCCTCCTCGAGTCCCAGCTGGGCAGCCCCAGGGGGGTGCGGCACCTGAGCGGGCGGCAGGCCGGCGAGATGGCCAGGGACGCCGGTGTCGGCCGGCTCGTGCTCACCCACTTCGGGCCAGGCAATGATCGGGACGTGACGCGGACGGAAGCCGAGGCCGCATTCGGCGCGCCCGTCGTCCTTGCCACCGAGAACGGAGCATTCGAGGTATGACCAGCCAACCGACCATCGCAACTCGCCGTGACGGGCGTCAGCCCGACGATCTCCGGCCCCTCGAGTTCCAGCGCGACTTCACCGAGTTCGCGGCCGGCTCCGTGCTCGTCTCGATGGGCAAGACGCGCGTGCTGTGCACGGCGTCGGTCGACGAGCGGGTACCGCCGTGGATGCGAGGGAGTGGGAAGGGGTGGGTCACGGCGGAGTACTCGATGCTGCCGGGGTCGAGCCCCGAGCGGGTCGACCGCGAGGCGGCCAAGGGCAAGCAGTCGGGCCGTACCCAGGAGATCCAACGGCTCATCGGCCGGTCGCTCCGTGCCGTCACCGACATGCGGGCGCTCGGCGAGATCCAGGTCGTGCTCGACTGCGACGTGCTCCAGGCCGACGGCGGCACCCGGACGGCGTCGATCTGTGGCGCCTACCTGGCGCTGCACGACGCGCTGACCCGTCGGATGCAGGCCGGCGCGCTGCGCGTGCATCCTGTCACCGAGGCGTGCGCCGCCATCTCGGTCGGCATGATCGACACCGTGCCGTACCTCGACCTGGACTACAGCGAGGACGTGCGCGCCGAGGTCGACATGAACGTGGTCATGACCTCCTCCGGGCGCTTCGTCGAGGTGCAGGGCACGGCCGAGCGCATGGCCTTCAGTCGCAGCGAGCTCGACGACCTCCTCGGCCTCGCCGAGCACGGCATCGCCCAGATCCTCGAGGCTCAGGCCGCCATCGTCGCCCAAGGACCGCCCTCCCGGTGAGCCTGCAGCTCGTCCTGGCCACCGCCAACCCGGGCAAGGCGCACGAGATCGGGGCGCTGCTCGCCGGCATCGAGCTCGTGCCCCGACCGGGCGATGTCGGCGACGTCGTCGAGGACGGCGACACCCTCGAGGACAACGCCAGGCTGAAGGCCGAGGCCCTCGTCGCAGCCACGGGGATGCCGGCCGTCGCCGACGACACCGGCCTCGAGGTCGCGGCGTTGGGAGGGGCGCCCGGAGTGCGTTCAGCGCGCTACGCCGGCGAGGACGCGACGTACGCCGACAACGTGGCCAAGCTGCTCCGCGAGCTCCACGGCGTGGGCGACCGGTCGGCACGGTTCCGCACGGTCGCCCTCGTGATGTTCCCCGACGGCCACGAAGTGTGCGCCGAGGGGATCGTCACCGGTCGCATCTCGCCGGAGGCGATCGGCGAAAACGGCTTCGGCTACGACTCGGTGTTCGTTCCCGACGGTGCGTCGGGTCGGACCTTCGCCCAGATGACGACGGCGGAGAAGAACGCGGTCTCCCACCGTGGCCAGGCTTTCCGCAGCCTGCGGCGGATGCTCGCCCAGTAGCGCGCTACCAACCGCGCAGGTCGATCTCCCAGCAATCCTCGACCACGTCGTCGCGGGCGACCCAGAGTTGCTCGTGGTAGGCGAGCGTCGGGTCGACGTGGGCGGGCACGACGCGCACCCTGTCGCCGACGGCGACGGGCTCGTGGGGGGCGAACGTGAGGTGTTCGTCGGAGCAGAACCACACATCACCGCCCACCACCGTCGGGTTCCCGTGGTCCATCCCCAGGGCCTTGAGCCCGCAGTCGGCCACGGCGAACTTCCCGCTCACCGAGATGACGGTGGCGACGACGGTGACGGCCTGGCGGAAAGGGAGATCGAGGGCGCCGTAGGCGGTGTCCATCAGAGCGTAGGAGCCGGCCTGGATCTCGGTGGCCCACGTGTTGATGTCGTAGGTGCCGGTGCCGCCGGCCGACACGAGCTCGCCGCCGACGCCTTCGTGGGCTTGCACGAGCAGAGCCATGGCGTCGGCGACCTTGGCCACCCGCTCGGCCCGGTCGACCAGGCCGACGACGTGCCCTTCGTAGCCCATGACGCCGCGGACGCTCAGCCCCCGCCCGCGGGCGAGGTCCGCCAGCCGCCCTGCATCCGACGGAGCGCACCCGCATCGGGGAAGGCCCACGTTGACGTCGATGACGACCTCGCGCAGGCCCCCTTCGGCCGCGGCGATGATCGTCGCCTCGGAGTCGACGGCCAGGGTGACGCGGGCCCCCGACTCCACGACCGCGCCCAGCCGCCGGGCGTCGACGACCTCGTTGGCGAGCAACAGGTCGTCGCCCAGCCCTGCGGCCGCCATGCCCTCGATCTCACGGATGGTGGCGCAGGTGAAGCCGGGGTGGCCGGCCTCCCGCTGGGCACGGGCGAGTGAGGTGCACTTGTGGGCCTTGACGTGCGGGCGCATGCGCGCCCCGGGCAGCGCCTCCGCCATGGTTGCGAGGTTGTGACGGAATGCCTCGGCATCGACCACCAGGGCGGGCGTCGCCAGGTCGGTCACCGAGGGGGGCGGGCGGGTCACCGGACGACGCTAGCGTTCGGCGCCTACAGCTCGGGGGGCCGGGTGCCGAAGGTTGTGGCGATGAGACGGGTGGGCGGGACACTGCTGTCGCGGGCCGCGGCACTCGGCGTGTGTCTGGCGCTCGTCGGCGCGTGCGCCGATGACAACCCGCCGGCCAAGGCCGAGCCGAAGGCCAAGGTGGTCGCCTTCCTCCGCGCCGTGGCCAGCGTCGACAGCACGTTCCAGGAGACCGTCCTGACCGAGCTCTCGGCCGCGGGGTATCGATCCGGTCGCAACCTGAAGATCCTGGGTGGCGATCCGGCCGAGGCCCACCCCGATCCCGCCGATGCCGCCGCCGTCGTGGCCCGGTGGAACGCCGAAGGTGTCGACCTGATCTTCGCCCTGTCCAGCTCCGGCGCGAAGACAGCGGCTGCCGCGGCCCCCGAGGTGAAGGTGCTGTTCCTCTCCAACGACCCGACCGCGGTCGGCCTCGTGAAGGACGAGCGCCATCCCGACGGGAACATGACGGGCGCAACGTTCCGCGTGCCCGCCGACCGCACGCTCGACCTGGCCAGGCGCGTCCTGCCGGGGCTCGACGAGGTGGGGCTCCTGTTCCCGCCGGCCGACCCGAGCGCGCTGCCCGGCCGCGACAACGCCGTCACCGCCGCGGCCGCCTTGAACATCCGCATCGTCCAATCGCCGTTCGCGTCCGAGCAGGAGATCGCTCCCGCCATCCGCTCCCTCGAGGCCGACGGGGTGGACGCCATCCTCCTGTCGAATTCGCCGACGACGTCCCGGGCTGCCGCCGCCATCGGGGCGGCGGTGGCCACCAGCAAGGTGCCGGTCGTCGCCAACACCAAGCTGCCGTTCGCGTTGCTCGTTCTCGAGCCCGATGCGACCGTGCTCTACCGGCAGATGGGGCGGCAGGCCGCCCGGTTGCTGGACGGGACCAAGCCCGCCGACGTTCCGGTCGAGGATCCGGGCGGCTTCCGCGTCGTCGTCAACGACGAGGTGGCGCTGCGCCTGGGCGTCAGCGTCCCGGAGGACGTCAGGCGGGAAGCGACGCCGAAGAAGTAGTCGCGGGGCCCCGTCCGACCAACAGCAGTGTCATGTCGTCGCGGCGCTGGCCGGCCGAGAACCGCCCGAGCGAGGCGAGGCACGCATCGGCGATGCGCTCCACGTCGCCGTGCTGCCAGCTCTTCAAGGCCTGCGACAGACGGTCGACCCCGAACTCCTCCTGGGTGTCGTCGGTCGCCTCCACGAGCCCGTCGGAGTAGGCGGCCAGGAACCCTCCAGGGAGCAACTCGCTCTCGGCCGTCGCCCAGGCCCCTCCGACGGGGCCGAGCAGCGGCCCGGTCGATGCCAGCGCACCCACTGCGTGGTCGCCGTACACGAGCACGGGAGGATGGCCGGCGTTGGCGTATCGCAGGCGACCCGTGTCGCCGTCGATCTCGATCAGGACGCCGGTGAGGAACGCTTCTCCGGTGTCGCCGAGCTGACGGGCCACCCATGCGAACGCCTCACCTGGGTCGAGGCCCATCCGCACGGCCGCGCATGTCAGCTCCTTCGTGCGGAGGGCGAAGATTCCCGCCTCGGCCCCGTGGCCGGAGACGTCGACCAGGGCCACGATGACCTTGCCGTCGTCGCTGATGATGACGTCGTGCCAGTCGCCGGCGACGATGCCCTCGGCCGGCGCGAAGCGGACCGCCATCCGCAGGCTCGAGGGGAGCACCGGCCGGCTGGCGGCCAGCTCCTCCTGCAGGGTGAGCACGATCATGCCCCGCTTGGCCAGTGCCTCCCGGGCGCGCGATGCGTCGTCGACCTCGGTGAGAAGGTGCCGGCGCATGGCCTCCACGTCGCGGCCGAGCTGGGCCAGCTCGGGCGGTCCCGGGGCGGGGATGGTCTCGGTGAGCCCGCCCGACACGACGTGTCGGACGGCGGTCCCGAGCTCGAGGAGCGGGGCGGTGATCCAGCGCCTGAGGAGTACGCCACCGAGGGCGAGCAACAGAAGGGCGGCGAGCAGGGTCAGCACCCGGAAGCGAGTCAGTCGGGCCTGCAGGCTCTCCAAGCTGGACCGCTCATGGTCGAGCTCGGCCCGCACGGCGTCCTCGAGGTCCTCGATCTCGGCCCGAGCCCGGTCGAACAGGGTCTTGGAGGTGCCCGTCGACACCAGCGTGCTGGCATCGGCGTCGCGGCCGGCCCGCTTGGCTGTGATCTCGAAGTCGGCGCCCAGCTGGCGCCATGCCCCGACCCGGCTCTCGACCCGCTCGACGCCGGCGCTCAGCGCCGGTCGGTCCTCGAGGGAGTGGCTGAGCTCGTCGAGTGACTGGTTCAGCTGGCTCTGCCCCGTCAGGTACGGCTGGAGGAAGTCCTCGCGGCCGGTGATGATGTAACCGCGTTCACCGGTCTCCTGGTCGACCAGGGCGGTCAGCAGGTTGGCGAGCTCGTCCTGGGCGGGATCGAGGCGCTCCTGGATGTCGGCCTGCACGTGGTCGCGTTGGGTGACCAGGTAGAGGTCGAAGGCGAAGTCGGCGGCGACGAGGGCGAAGAACGCCAGCAACAGCAGCTGCACCCGACGACGCAGCCGCATCTCTCCCTCCCCCCTCTCATTCCCTGAACCGCCGCCTGGACGGCGTCACGCTAGGTCGTGCGGGCGGAGGGACTCGAACCCCCACGTCTTTCGACACCGGCACCTAAAGCCGGCGCGTCTGCCAGTTCCGCCACGCCCGCGTCTGACCACCACGCTAGGCCGGACTACCCTCGCAGCGAGCGCAGGAGGAGTCGTGATGAGCACGAACATGCCGATGATGGATGGCCAGCTGTTCGACCGCAGCAGCGAGGTGTACCAGCGCCTGCTGAAGGAGCGGATCGTCTTCCTGGGCGGACAGGTCGACGACACGTCGGCCAACCTGCTCTGCGCCCAGCTGCTGCTGCTGGCGGCCGAGGACCCCGAGCGCGACATCGCGCTCTACATCAACTCGCCGGGCGGTTCGGTCACGGCCGGCCTGGCCATCTACGACACGATGCAGTACGTGAGCTGCGACGTGGCCACGCTCTGCATGGGCCTTGCCGCCTCCATGGGTCAGTTCCTGCTGTGCGCCGGCGCCCCCGGCAAGCGATACGCCCTGCCGCACGCGCGGATCATGATGCACCAGCCCCTCGGACAGGTGCAGGGCCAGGCCGCCGACATCGCCATCCAGGCCGAGCAGTTCATCTACCTGAAGCGGATGATGGCCGAGCGCATCGCCGACCACACCGGCCAGTCCGTCGACAAGATCCTCGAGGACTCCGACCGCGACCGGTGGTTCACCGCCGAGGAGGCCCTCGAGTACGGCTTCATCGACAAGGTGGTCGAGAAGGTCACGCAGGCCTCCATACAGCCGTGAAGCTGGCCCGCTGGGCCGGCTCCTCCGGTCCAGTGGTCGGTGTCGTCGAGTCCGACGGCACGCGCGCCAGGCCGGTTGCCGGCACCGTGCTCGAGGTGCTCGCCTCCGGCGGTGGTGAGCCGGTGGGCGACGCGGTCGACCTGCTGTCGATCGACCTGCTCCCACCCGTCGACCCGCCCGGCGCGGTGCGCGACTTCTACGCCTTCGAGCGCCACGTCGCCACGGCTCGGGCCCGGCGGGGCCTGGAGATGGAGCCGGGCTGGTACGAACGCCCGGTCTTCTACTTCTCCAACCCCTCGGTGCTCCTCGGTGGTGGAGCGACGGTGCCGGTGCCGCCGCGCGCATCCGAGCTCGACTTCGAGCTCGAGCTGGCGTGGGTGATCGGTGAGGACGGTGGAGTCGCCGGCTACACGGTGATGAACGACTGGTCGGCGCGTGACCTCCAACGCGAGGAGATGAAGCTCTCGCTCGGGCCGGCCAAGGGCAAGGACTTCGCCACGTCACTCGGCCCCGTGCTGGTGACGCCCGACGAGCTGGTGGCCGACGCGACGATGCGCGCCTGGGTGAACGGCCGCCAGTACAGCGAGGCGACCATCGACGAGTGCTGGTGGACGGTGGCGGAGATGACGGCGTATGCCGCCGAGGCCAGCCTGGTGCGTCCGGGTGACGTCTTCGGCTCCGGCACCTGCGGCACCGGCTGCATCCTCGAGCTCGCCCTCACCCACGGCGGCGACGCCTACCCGTGGCTGGCCGAGGGCGACGAGGTCGTGCTGGAGATCGACGGGATCGGCCGCCTCACGAACATCATCGGATCCAAGGCGGGACGGGCCTGGGCGGTTGATGCAGGGGTGACCCGACCAGCCGGGATGGGTGGGTGAAGGGTCAGGCGAAGGTGTTGCAGTCGTTCACGTTGCCGGTGTCGAAGCCGGAGCGGAACCACTTCACCCGTTGCTCGGAGGACCCGTGGGTCCACGACTCGGGGTTGACCCGCTGGCCCGACTGTTTCTGGAGACGGTCGTCGCCGATGGCCGCAGCCGCCGCCAGCCCTTCTTCGACGTCACCGGGGTCGAGCAGGTCGTCGTCGAAGGCCGAGTTGCCCCACACACCGGCGAGGCAGTCGGCCTGGAGCTCGAGCCGCACGGAGGCCTCGTTGTCGCCCTGTCGGACCTGATCGCTCGTGCCGAGCAGCGTCTGGATGTGGTGGCCGAACTCGTGGGCGATGACGTAGGCCTGGGCGAAGTCACCCGGTGCTCCGAACCGATCGCCCAACTCACGGAAGAAGCTCATGTCGAGGTAGATCTTGCGGTCGGCCGGGCAGTAGAAGGGCCCGCTCGCCGACTGCCCGGTGCCGCATCCGGTGGACGTCATCTGCTCGAAGAGCACCAGCGTCGTGGGTTCATAGGTCCGCCCGGTGCGCGCGAACTCGGCCTCCCAGGTCTCCTGCACGTCGTTCACGACGAAGGTGACGAAGTCCTTCATGTCGGCGTCGGGATCGGGCGCGCCCGCCGGCCGCAGGCCCGTGCTCCCTACCGGGCCCCCTCCACCACCGCCGAGGCCGCCACTGAGCAGGAGGGTCAACAGCAGGCCGATCAGGCCCATGCCGCCACCGGCGGCGCCGATGCGGCCGGGCGTGAAGCCCTGGCCCCTCCTGTCCTCGACCGCGCTGCCATCAGCGCCTCTGCGCCATCTCATGGACCGTCTATGCCCCGTGCCCGCCCGTCCGATGCCATCCGTCCGGCCCGGCGGTGTCGAACTCCCCTCGTGACCCGCCTCTCGCGCCTGCTCGCCGCAGCTCTTTTGCTGGTCGGAGGAGCGGTGCATCTGCAGCTCTGGCGCAACGGTTACCGCTACCTCCCCTACGTGGGCCCGATGTTCCTCGGCAACGTCGCCGCGTCGGTGATGGTCGCCGTCGCTCTCTCGGCCCGTCGCGACCGGTGGGCGGCTCTGGCCGGGCTCGCGCTCGCCGCCGGGTCGCTGGCGGCCCTGGCCCTCAGCCGGACCATCGGGATCGCCGGGTTCATGGAGCCCGGGCTGTCGGCCGCTGCCTTGCGCACCATCGCCGCCGAGACCGGCGCGCTGGTCGCGCTCGGTGTCGCCATCACCGCCGGTTCCCCCCGACCGGCACCGGTGGTCGTGCGTCCCTGGTGATCGTCAGGACGGGATCGAGTAGCCGACCGTCGCCTGGGCCACGAGGGGTCCGCCGTCCCCGCTGAAGATGCGCACCTCCGTCAGCGACGATCGCGCGCCGAGGCGGAGCAATTCAGCGTCGGCCACGAGGTCGACGAGCTCGGGCTTGTGCAGGAAGTTGATCGTCAACGTGGACGTGACGGCCAACGGGACGATCCCGACGCGCGACAGCGTGGCGAACCAGGCGCCGGCGTCGGCCAGGCTCATCATCGTGGGACCCGACACCGTTCCACCGGGGCGCTGGTTCTCCGGTCCGATCGGTGCGCGCAGACGAACTCCGAGTTCGGTGACGGCCTCGATGCCATAGCCGCGCGGCGCGCCAGGGAAGGCGTCGCGCAGGAACTCGTTCAGCTCGTCGGCGGTGACGACCGCCGGGGGAACGGTCATCGCCTCAGTCGCCGGGGCCGAGTGACGGCGGCAGGAGGCGCAGGACGATGGCCGATGCCGCCATCGCCACGATGGCGGCCGTGACCGCGGCCAGCTGGATGCCGCTCACGAACGAGGAACGGGCTGCCATCACCAGGTCGTGGGCCTGGGTCGCGGGCAGGTTGCGGGCGACGCCGAGGGCCCCGGCCAGCGAACGCTGGGTGGCCGACGCGGCGTCGGCCGGCAGGCTCATGACGGCCGGCTTCAGCAGGTGGACGTAGCGCGACGTCACCAGGCTGCCGAGCACGGCGACGCCGAGCGCACCGCCCAGCTCGCGGGTCGTGTCGTTGATGGCGGAGCCGATACCGGCCTTGTTCATCGGCACCGACGCCATGATCGAGGCCGTCATGGGCGACATGGTGAGCGCCATGCCGCACGCCATGATGCTCATGCTCAGGAGGATGTACGGGTAGCCGGTGTCGAGCGCCAACCGGCTGTTCATCAGCATGGCGATGCTGACGAGGAGCAGGCCAGCGGCCACGACGCGGTTGGCGCCGAACCGGTGGGCGAGCGGGGCCGAGTTGGGGGCCACGATCATGATGACCAGCGCGACCGGGCCTTGGCGGATCCCCGCCTGGAACGGCGTGTAACCCAGCACCAGCTGGAAGTACTGGGCGATGAGGAAGAACATCCCGAACATGGCAAAGAAGATCAGCGCGATGCCACCGGCCGCCACGCTGAACTGCGGGTTGCGGAAGAACCCGAGATCGAGCATCGGGGTGGGTGTCCGGATCTCCCACGCCGCGAACAGTCCGAGGAGGACGACGGCGGCGGCGAACGCCGCAATCGTCTGGGGCGAGCCCCACCCGTGCCCCGGCGCCTCGATGATGGCGTAGACGAGCGTGGAGATCCCCACCGTCGACAAGACCGCGCCCAGCGGGTCGAGGCGTCCCTGGTCGGGGTCCTTCGACTTCGGCAGGAGGGTACGGCCGATGAGCAGCGCCACCACGATGATGGGAACGTTGACCAGGAACACAGAGCCCCACCAGAAGTGCTCGACGAGATAGCCGCTCGAGATGGGGCCGATGGCGGCGCCGCCGCCGGCGACTCCGGCCCAGATGGCGATGGCCTTGGCCCGCTCGTGGGGCGGGAACACGTTGGTCAACAGCGACAACGTCGACGGCATGATGAAGGCGGCGGCAATGCCCATCACGGCGCGGACGGCGATGAGCTGCCCCGCCGAGGAGGCCTGTGATGCGGCCACGCACGACAGCGCGAACAGCCCGAGACCGATCTGCAACGCGCCCTTTCGCCCGAAGCGGTCACCCAGGGCGCCGGCCGTGAGCAGCAGCCCGGCGAACACGAGGGAATAGGCGTCCACCATCCACTGCAACTGGGTGATGGTGGCCTTCAGCTCGCGCGACAACGTCGGCAGCGCTGTGTTCAGGCTGGTGTTGCCGACGATGACGATCAGCAGGCTGGTGCACAGCAGGGCCAACACCCACCACCGCCGCGGATCCAGGGCCTGCGGCGCCATGTCCGGCGCGGTGGCGGTCACGGGCCGAAGTGTCGCGCAGCGCGGTAGACCCTGGGGATGGACATCGGAGTCGTGTTCCCCCAGACCGAGATCGGGGCCGATGCCGGCGCCGTGCGGGCCTACGCCCAGGCCGCCGACACGCTCGGGTTCAGTCATGCGCTGGTCTATGACCACGTGCTGGGCGCCGATCCCGATGTGCACGTGGGCTGGCGCGGCCCGTATGGCCTCGACAGCACGTTTCACGAGCCCATGGTGCTGTTCGGGTTCCTCGCCGGCATCACGTCCATGGCCCTCGTCAGCGGCATCGTCATCCTCCCGCAGCGACAGACGGCGCTGGTGGCCAAGCAGGCGGCCGAGGTCGACCTCCTCACCGGCGGGCGATTCCGACTCGGCATCGGCGTGGGGTGGAATCCGGTGGAGTACGAGGCCCTTGGCATGGAGTTCAGCAACAGGGGCAAGCGGTCCGAGGAGCAGATCGCGGTCATGCGGCGGTTGTGGACCGAGCCGAGCGTGACCCACGAGGGATCGTACGAGTCGTTCCGCGGTGCGGGCATCGCGCCGTTGCCGGTGCAGCGCCCCATCCCGGTGTGGATCGGCGGCCAGTCCCCGCCGGCCTACGAGCGGGCCGGCCGTCTCGCCGAGGGCTGGTTCCCCCAGGTGCCGCCGGCTCGGGGCCTCGAAGAGGCCAAGTCCGTTGTCGACGCCGCCGCCGTGGCCGCCGGTCGTGATCCCGCGACCATCGGCATGGAGGGCCGAGTCAGCTGGGGCGTCGAGGGGGTCGACAAGCTCGTCGCCCATATCGGGAAGTGGCGTGAGGCGGGCGCCACCCATGTGTCGGTGAACACCATGGGCGCCGGCTTCGCCTCGGTCGACGACCACATCGCCGCCCTGCATGCCGTGGCGGCCGCCTCGGGCCTCAGCGGCCGCTAGCCGCGAGGAAGGAAGACGTCCTCGATCTTCAGCCCGAACAGCCGGGCGATGTCGAAGGCGAGTGGAAGCGACGGGTCGAACCGGCCGCGCTCGATCGAGATCACCGTCTGGCGGGAGACGCCGAGCCGCTCGGCCA
>DATLDH010000052.1:0-2798 GCA_035526015.1 Acidimicrobiales bacterium | reverse complement strand
CGAGCTCAGGGCGGTCGACGGCCAGGCGCAGGCACAGCCGGCCGCCGAGCGAGTAGCCCACGTAGGTTGCCGCCCCGCCGGCCTCGCCGAGGGCCTCGGCCGTCTCCTCGAAGCTGAGGTCGACGGTGCCCGATCCGCCATGGCCGGGCAGGTCGACCCGCACGACCTGGAACGTCTCACTCAGCAGGGCCGCCAAGCGGTCCCAGGACCGCATGGTCTGGGTGAACCCGTGCACGAGGACGATCCGGTCCGGACCCCGCCAGTCGAACGCCCGATGCAGGGCCACGGTCACTCCTGCATCTTCACATGGCTCGGCAGCCGCGCATGAACGAAGGGGACCTCAACGCCGCCCTGTCCCGAACCCTCGTCGACGAGTGGGCCCGGGCGGGCGTGAGAACCGCAGCGGTGAGCCCTGGCTCCCGCTCCACGCCGCTGGCGCTGGCCCTCGCCGGCGACGACCGGATCACGGTGCACGTGTTCCTCGACGAGCGGTCGGGGTCGTTCTTTGCTCTCGGCGCGGCCAAGGCGACGGGGCGGCCGGCGGTCGTGCTGTGCACGTCCGGCACCGCGGCGGCGCAGTTCCATCCCGCGGTTCTGGAGGCGTTCCACGCCCGGGTGCCGTTGATCGTCTGCACGGCCGACCGCCCACCCGAGCTTCGCGACACCGGCGCCGGCCAGGCCGTCGATCAGCTGAAGCTGTACGGCGACAGCCTGCGCTGGTTCGCAGAGGTCGGCGCCCCCTCGCCCGCTGACGCCGAGCGCCCGTACTGGCGCTCGATCGGTGCTCGTGCCGTCGCCGCCGCCACCGGCCCGCCCGCGGGGCCGGTGCACCTCAACCTGGCGTTCCGCGAGCCGCTCGTGCCCAGTGGCGCCGAGGTCGTCCTGCCCCCCGGGCGCGACGACGGCTTGCCCTGGGTGGCATCGACGGGGCGCCGGCCGCAGCCGCACCCGACCGACGTCGACCGTCTCGCGTTCCTGATTGCGGCGGAGACGCGGGGCGTCATCGTGGCCGGGTGGGGCGCCGGCGTGGACCCGGAGGCCGTGGAGCGTTTCGCCGCCGCCGCCCAGTGGCCCGTCCTGGCCGACCCCCTGTCCGGCGCCCGCCAAGGCCCCAATGCCATCTCCACCTACGACGCCCTGTTGCGGTCACCCGGGGTGCTGAAGTCGTTGCGCCCCGACGTCGCCGTCCGGCTCGGCGCCCCCCTGACCGGCCGGGCCGGTTCCTCGTGGCTCGACGCGTCCGTGCGCCAGGTCCTCGTCGATCCCGACGGCGCCTGGCTCGATCCCAACCGCTCCTCGGCCGAGCGCGTGGTCGCCGACCCGAGCGCGCTGCTCGACGCGGTCACTGCGAGAGGGCCGGCCCGTAGCGGGTCCTTCTGGCTGTCGACGTGGCTCTCGGCCGAACGGGCGGCGCGGCGCGATCTCGACCTCCTCCTTGACTCCTGGACCGAGCCGTTCGAAGGCCGGCTGGCACGCGACCTCGTGGCCGGGCTGGAGTCGGGCACGACGCTCGTCGTCGGGTCCAGCATGCCGGTGCGCGACGTGGAGTCCTTCGCCCGGCCCCGGTCGGGGCTGCGGTTCCTCTCGAACCGTGGGGTCAACGGCATCGACGGCTTCGTGTCGACCGTGTTGGGCGCAGCCAGTGCCGGCGACCCCGTCGTCGCCCTCTGCGGTGACCTCACGCTCCTCCACGACGCCGGCGGGCTGCTCGGCGCGGCACGGCGAGGGATCGACGCCACGTTCGTCGTGCTCGACAACGACGGCGGCGGCATCTTCAACTTCCTGCCGCAGGCGGGTGGGGATCACTTCGAGACGTTGTTCGGCACCCCGCACGGCATCGACCTCAGCCAGCTGGCGGCGGTGCACGGCATTCCGTCGGAGCGCGTCACCAAGGCCGACGACTTGATGCCGGCGGTCCAGCGGGCGATGGGCCTTGGTGGCGTGCGCCTCATCGTCGTCCCGACCGACCGGGCCGACAATGTCAAGCGCCACCGCCAGGCCTTCGAGGCGGTTTCCATCCCCGCATGACCGTCGCTGAAGGAGCCCGCCGGCACCCGGTGCTGTCGGCGGTGGTGGCTGCGTACGTCGCCGCCTGGCTGGTCTACGGCCTGGTCGTCGGGTCCCGGTTAATGGCCCCGTATGTGGTGATCGTGGCCGGCCTCGCGCTGGCCATCGCGGCCGCCGACGCCAAGGTCCACTTCTCGATGGTGGTGCTCGTCGGTCTGGCCATATGGGGTTTCGGCCATCTGGCCGGCGGGCTGGTCCCTCTCGACGGCCCCGGCGACCGCATCCTGTACAACGCCACGTTCCTGCGCTGGGGCCACTTCGACAACGTGGTCCACGCCATCGGGTTCGGGACCGCCGGCATCGGCGTGTGGGAGGCCACCCGAAGCTGGCTGCCGGCCGCGCCCCACCACCGGCTCGGGACCGCGCTGGTCGTCTGCCTGCTCGGCCAGGGGGATCGGGGCGTTCAACGAGGTCGTCGAGTTCGGTGCCAGCCACCTGCTGGCCGCCACCAACGTCGGCGGCTACGAGAACACCGGACGGGACCTCGTGGCCAATCTCATCGGCACCGCCTTCGCCGGCTGGTTGGTCAGCCGGCGCGCCGGCGGATCAGCAGCACGCCATCTCGCACCGTCGCCATCACACACGTGACTCGTTCGTCGTTGACGACCATATCGTTGAACGCCCGGATGGCCTTCGTCTCGTCGCTCTGGTCGGCCTCGTCGAGCACCCGACCGCTCCACAGCACGTTGTCGGCGACGATCAGCCCGCGGGCGGCCAGCAGGCGCAGGGCG
>DATLDH010000096.1:0-32542 GCA_035526015.1 Acidimicrobiales bacterium | reverse complement strand
GGCCCGCTGGTGTGGATGCAGGAGGCCAAGAAGCTGGGCCTGCGTGATACCCCGGGCAGCAGCGTCCTCAACATCGCGTCCATCGGCGGGATGACCTACGGCGGCGGGATCGGCATCTACGACAACACCAAGGCCGCCCTGATCCACCTGACCCGCCACCTCGCCACCGAGCTGGCGCCCAACGTGCGGGTCAATGCCATCGCCCCAGGTCTGGTGAAGACCGACTTCGCCCGTGCCCTGTGGGAGCCGGCCGAGGAGGCGGTGGCTCGGCGCCTGCCGCTCAAGCGGCTGGGCGAGCCGCAGGACATCGCCAACTCGGCGCTGTTCCTGGTGTCGGAGGCGGCATCCTGGATCACCGGCCACGTGATCGTGGCCGACGGCGGCGCCGTGCTGGGGGCGGGCGCCGCCGTCTGACGCGCTCTGTCGTCTGACGCGCTATGCCGGGCCCGCGGCCGGTCGCCGCACCTTGCCACTCGCCGTGCGGTCGATGGCGGCCACGAACCGGACGCGGCGGGGGAGGGCGTAACCGGGAAGCACGACCCGGGCGAAGCGGCGCAGCTCGTCGAGCGACGGCTCCGACGCCCCGCGGTCCAGCACGATCTCGGCTGTGACCACCGCGCCCCACTCCTCGTCGGGCTCGCCGCGGACCACGACATCGGCGACCGATCGGTGGGGACGCAGTGCCGCCTCCACGGCGGTGGGCCACACGTTTTCCCCGCCGGTGATGATCAGCTCGCTCAGGCGACCGTGCACACGGAGGCGGCCCATGGCGTCGAAGGCTCCGGCGTCACCGGTGCGGAACCAGCCGTCGGCCGTCCGCGGGTCGGCACCGTCGCGGTAGGCGCGCAGCAGCATCGGCCCCCGCAGGAAGATCTCACCGGTGCGATCGGTGATCCGCACCTCGACGCCGTCGAGCGGCACGCCGTCGTAGACGACGCCGCTGCCGGTCTCGGTCATCCCGTAGGTGACGACCACGTTGGGCGCGACCTCGGCGGGGGGTGCGGCGCCGCCAAGCAGCACGGCCCGGAAATGCGAGGTGCTGGTGCGCTGCAACGCGGTCGCCACCAGCGACACGAGCGTGGCCCGACTCTCTGCCACGGCCTCGGCGTCGAAGCCGGGGAGGATGTCGAACGGCACGCCGGTGACGATCGAGCGGGTCACGACCGCCAGCCCGCCGACATGGGCGACCGGGAGGCACGCCAGCCAGCGGTCGCGCGCCGGGTCGACGTCGAGTCGCGCACTCGTGGCGTACGCCGAGGCCGCCACCGCGTCGTGGGTGAGCACCACGCCACGGGGCTCGCCGGTGGTCCCGCTGGTGGCCACGACCAGCGCGTCGCCGTCCTCCGCCGGGCGGGCGCCGGGTCGCCCGACGCGCTCGCCGCCCCCGTCGACCACGATCGCCGGCGCCATGGCGTCGAGCAGCCGTTCGACGGCCGCCGGTGGCAGTCGCGGGTCGACGGGGAGGACGGCGTCGCCGCCGTCCCAGGCGCGCCGCAACTCGTAGACGAAGCGGGGGCCGGGAGGCATGGCCAGGGCGACCAGCTGGGGCACCCCGGCTACCGTAGCGACCCCATGACCGCACTACCCGAGTGGGTGTCGTCGGGTGACTACGCCGACATCCGCTACGACACCGCCGACGGCATGGCGAAGATCACCATCTGCCGGCCCGAGGTACGCAACGCCTTCCGGCCCCAGACGCTGTTCGAGCTGGCTCGGGCGTTCGACGCCGCGCGCGACGACCCGTCGGTCGGTGTGATCATCCTCACCGGCGAGGGCGACCTGGCGTTCTGCTCGGGCGGCGACCAGCGCATCCGCGGCGACGACGGCTACATGGGCGACGACGAGGTGGCGCGTCACGGCATCGGCCGCCTCAACGTGCTCGACCTCCAGATCCAGATCCGGCGGCTGCCGAAGCCGGTGGTGGCCATGGTCGCCGGCTTCGCCATCGGCGGTGGCCACGTGCTGCACCTGGTCTGCGACCTGACCATCGCCGCCGACAACGCCCGCTTCGGGCAGACCGGGCCCAAGGTCGGGTCGTTCGACGGCGGCTACGGCGCCGGCCTCCTGGCCCGCACGGTCGGACAGAAGAAGGCCAAGGAGATCTGGTTCCTGTGCCGCCAGTACGACGCGCAGCAGGCGCTCGACATGGGGCTGGTGAACACCGTCGTGCCGCTCGCCGAGCTCGAGGCCGAGACCGTGCAGTGGTGCCGGGAGATGCTGGCCATGTCGCCGCTCGCCTTGCGCATGCTCAAGGCGTCGTTCAACGCCGACGTGGACGGGCTCGCCGGTGTCCAGCAGCTGGCCGGCGACGCCACGATGCTCTTCTACATGAGCGAGGAGGCGCAGGAGGGCCGGGACGCGTACGTCCAGAAGCGCGCTCCCGACTTCAGCCGGTTCCCCCGCCGACCGTGAACCGCTGGGTCGCCGGCGCCCGGCCGCGCACCCTCCCCGCTGCGGTGGTGCCCGTGGCGGTCGGCACCGGCATCGCCGTGCACGAGGGTGGTGCGGTGGCGTGGCGCGCCGGCTGCGCCCTCGTCGTGTCCCTCGCCCTCCAGGTCGCCACCAACTACGCCAACGACTACCGCGACGGCATCCGCGGCACCGACGAGGCCCGCGTCGGACCGGTGCGACTGGTGGCATCGGGGCTGGCGGCGCCGGCCGCGGTGAAGCGGGCGGCGTTCGCCGCGTTCGCCGTGGCCGCCGTGGCGGGGCTCGTGCTCACCGTTGCCGTCGGCCCCGAGCTCATCTTTGTCGGGGTCGCCGCCATCGCCGCCGGCTGGTTCTACACGGGCGGGCCGCGGCCTTACGGGTACGCCGGGTTCGGGGAGCTGTTCGTCTTCGTCTTCTTCGGCCTCGTCGCCACCGCCGGCACGACCTATGTGCAGCTCGAGCGCTTTCCGGCCCATGCCGTGGTGGCGTCGGTCGCCGTGGGGCTGCTCGCCACGGCGCTGCTCGTCGTCAACAACCTCCGCGACATCGACGGCGACCGGGTGGCGGGCAAGACGACGTTGGCGGTGCGGATCGGACGCGTGGCGACGCGGCGCGTCTACGCGATCTGCGCCTTGACGCCGTTCGCAGTTGCCGCAGCCGTGGGCATCTCCCGTCCGGGTGCGCTCGTCGCCCTCATGGCCATCCCGCTCGCCATTGCTCCGGTGCGACGGGTGCTGGCCGGCACCGAGGGCCGGGAGCTCATCGCGTGCCTTCAGGCCACGGCGACACTGCATCTGTGCTTCGGCGCCCTGTTCGCGGCGGGGCTGTCCTGGTGAGCGACCCGTCGAGGAAGCCGAGCACCGTCTCGGCGAACACGCCGGGTCGCTCCAGGTGAAGGGCGTGCCCCGCCCCGGCGATGGTGACGTGCTCGGCGTTGGGGCCGATGGCGGCGCGCATGCGCGTGGCCAGCTCGGTGAACTTGGCGTCGAGCTCGCCGGTCACGAGCAGCACGGGCATGGTCAGCTCGCCGAGACGACTCCACACCGGCTCCTGGGCGCCGGCGCCGGCCAACCGCAGGCTCGACGCCAGGCCGGCCACGGTGTTGGTCCTGCGCTCCTCGACGCGGGCCGCCTTGTCGGGGAGGGTGTCGAAGAGGGGGTTGTCGATCCACTGCTGCAGGAAGGCGTCGACCCCACCGTCCTCGAGCTGGCAGGCGAGGGCCTCATCGGACTTCCGGCGCACGTCGCGCTCCGACGCGTCCTGCAACCCGGCGGTGGCGCTGACGAGCACGAGCTGCTCGACGACCTCGGGGTGGTCGAGGGCGGCACGGAGGCAGAGGCGGCCCCCCATCGAATAGCCGAGGTACCGGGCCCGGCCGCCGGTCTCGACCAAATGGCGGGCGCCCTCGACCAGGTCGGTCTCGAGGGTCGCGCTCCCGCCGTGGCCAGGGGCGTCCGCGACGACCAGCTCGTAGTGGCGGCGCAGGTAGGGGGTCACGGGACGCCACGATGCGCCGGTCTGGGTGAAGCCGTGGACCAGCACCAGGCGATCGCCTTCTCCCACGATCTCGCTGGCCAGCACCCCACGATGGTCCCATGACGACGGCTGCCTCCCGCCCGGCGACCCAGGCCACCTTTGCGGCCACCCTGGTCGACGAATGGGCGCGGGCCGGCGTCACCGAGGCCGTCGTCGCCCCCGGTTCCCGCTCCGCCCCCCTGGCCCTCGCCCTCGTGGCCGACGGCCGGTTCCGGGTCCGGGTCGTGCTCGACGAGCGCTCGGCCGGCTTCATCGCCCTCGGGATCGGGACGGCATCCGGCCGTCCCGCCGTCGTCGTGACCACGAGCGGCACGGCCGCCGCCGAGCTCCACCCCGCCGTGCTCGAGGCCCATCACGGTGGCGTGCCGATGCTGGTGTGCACGGGCGACCGACCGCCCGAGCTCCACCACGTCGGAGCGCCGCAGACGATCGAGCAGACGCGGCTCTTCGACGGCGTGGTGCGGTGGAGCGCCGAGCCGGGGGTGGCCCGACCGGAGGCGGCGCCGACCTGGCGGTCGCTGGCGGCGCGGGCCGCGGCGGAGACGACCGGCGGGCCGGGTGGCCCGGGGCCGGTGCACCTCAACCTGGCGTTCGTGGAGCCGCTGACGGGAGGGCCGGGCGAACTCCCGCCGGGGCGGGACGGTGGCAGCCCGTGGCACGCGGTGAGCCGCGTCGCGGCGGCGCCCGGCGACGACATCGTGAGCGAGCTGGCCCGTCCCGGCGGGCGCGGCCTCATCGTGGCCGGGGCCGGCGCCGGCGACGGCGAGGCGGTGGCGCGCCTGGCGCGCGCCCTGCGGTGGCCGGTGCTGGCCGACCTCCGATCGGGGTGCCGGCTGCCGGGCGAGATGACGGTCGGCGCCGCCGACGGGATCCTCCGGTGCCAGGCGTTCGCTGGTGCCAGCCGGCCCGGGATCGTGCTCCACCTCGGTGGACGGTGGGCCTCGAAGGTGCTGGGCGGCTGGCTGGCCGCCGATCCCGGCACCCGCCACGTCGTCGTCGACCCGTTCGGACGGTGGGGAGACCCCGACCGGGCCGCGACGGTGATGGTGGCGGCCGACGCGACCGAGCTGTGCTGGATCGTGGCCGAGGCCGCCACCGAGGAACGGGTCGACCCGGCGTGGTGGACGTCGTGGCGCGACGCCGAGTCGGCGGCCCAGTCGGCCATCGACGGAGTCCTGGCCCGGCGCGACGACGCCACCGAGCCGGGCCTCGCCCGCGACCTCGTCGACGGACTCCCGGCCGACGCCACACTGTTCGTCTCGTCGTCGATGCCGGTGCGCGACACCGAGTGGTTCGGTCGCCCGCGGCCGGGGCTGCGCGTGCTCGCCAACCGCGGCACCAACGGGATCGACGGCGTGGTGTCGACGGTGATCGGCGTGGCCGCTGCCGGCGCGACGGGCGGGCCGACGGTCGCTCTCCTGGGCGACCTCGCCTTCCTCCACGACGCTGGTGCGCTGGCCGTTGGCGCGGGCGCGGTCGATGCCACGTTGGTCGTCGTCGACAACGCCGGCGGCGGGATCTTCTCGTTCCTTCCTCAGGCGGCCGACGTCGGGTCCAGCGACTTCGAGCTGTTGTTCGGCACGCCACCCGTCGTCGACGTGGCATCGGTCGCGGCGGGCTACGGCATCGGCGTCACGACCGTCACGCGCGCCGCCGCGCTGTGGCCCGCCGTCTACGAGGCCATCGCCGCCGGCGGGATCCGGGTGGTGAGGGTCACCGTCCCCGACCGGGCCGCCAACGTGGCGCTGCACGACGAGATCCACGCCGCGGTGGCGGACGCGGTGGAGGCGACAGTCGCCTAAGGACGGACGACGGCGGCGAGCAGCACCTGGAACTTCAGCTGGGTCTCGGTCAGCTCGGCGACCGGGTCGGAGTCGGCCACGATCCCCGAACCGGCCACGAGCCGGGCGCGGGTGCCGTCGATGTCGGCGCACCGGATGCCGACGGCCCACTCGCCGTTGCCCATGGCGTCGACCCAGCCGACCGGCCCGGCGTAGCGGCCGCGGTCGAGGTGCTCGAGCTCGGCGATGAGCTCGACGGCCGCCTCCCGCGGCGTGCCACCGACGGCGGCGGTCGGATGGAGGCGCTCGACGATGGCCAGGGCGTCGGGATCGGGACCGGCGGTGTGGCCGCTGATCTCGGTGCCCAGATGGATGACGTTGCGCAGCAGGAGGACGCTCGGCCCGGCCGGTCGGTCGACGTCGACCCCGGCCTCCCGCAGACCGCGCACGACGTCGTCGACGGCGTACTCGTGCTCCTCGCGGCACTTCGACGACGTCCGCAGCTCGGCTTCGCGGCGGGCGTCGGTCTCGGGGTCGCCGCTGCGCGCCGTGGTGCCGGCCAACGGGTGGGAGCGCACGAGCGGGCCGAGCCGGGCCGCCAGCAGCTCGGGGCTGGCGCCCACGAACCCCTCGATCGAGAACACCATGCAGGACGGGTACAGCGCGGTGAGCCGCTCGAGGACGGTGCCGACAGGGATGTCACGGTCGGCCTCGACCACGACCTCGCGGGCCAGCACGACCTTGCGCACCCGCCCGGCGCGGATCGCCTCCACGCCGGCGGCAACGGCGTCGACATAGTGCTGCTGCGGCCGGCTCGACACCAGCGAGAACCCGTCGGGCTGGGGGCCGTCACGGCCGTCCCGGCGCGAGACGGGGGCCTCGATGGTCGTCACCCAGGAGACACCGGAGGCATCCCAGCCGCGAACCTGGGCGGGAACGATCAGGTGGCACGGCGCGGTGCGGTCGAAGGGCAGCGCGCCGAACGCGACAGGACCGCATCCGGGCAGGCCGACGGTGTCGTCCACGTCGATGTCGGCCAGAAAGGCGGCCACCAGCTTGGCCGCGCCGTCGAGGCCGTCGGGCAGCTCGATGCGCGCCGCCTCGCCGTGAGCCACGAGCACCCGACCGTCGTGGCGCCACACCGTGGCCGATCCGTCCGAGGCCGGCGCGCGACCGTCCCCCGGCCGGGTGACGGCTCTCATGCGGCCCGCGTCCCGGTGAGGAGCTGGGTGATGCCGCCGGTGAGCAGGCGGCGCTCGACGGCGGCGAACCCGGCCGCGGCCAGCGACGCCACCAACTCGTCCGGCTCGGGAAGGTAGGCGACCGACCGGGGCAGGTACCGGTAAGCGGCGCCGTCGGAGAGCAGCCCGCCGATCCTCGGGACCACGGCCGAGAAGTACACCCGGTGCCCGAGCCGGAGGACGGCCTGGCGCGGCTCGGCCACGTCGAGAAGGGCGATGCGACCACCGGGCCGCACCACGCGCGCCAGCTCGGCGAAGAACGGGGGCAAAGCCACGAAGTTGCGGAGTGCGAACCCGCACACGGCGCCGTCGGCCGCGCCGGTGGCGACGGGCAGCCGCAGCGCGTCGGCCTGCACCAGGGGAGCGGTCGTACGGGCGTGGTCGAGCATCCCGGCCGAGAGGTCGAAGCCGTACGCCCGCTGGCCGGCCGACTGAAGGTCGCGGCACAGATCGCCGGTGCCGGCGGCCAGGTCGACCACCACCGAGCCGGACGGCAGCCCCAACGCGCCCACCGTCCGCCGGCGCCAGCCGCGATCGAGGCCGAAGGTCATGATGCGGTTGACCAGGTCGTAGCGCGGGGCGATGGCGTCGAACATCGACCGCACCGCGGTCGCCTTGGCCTCGCCCTGGGGGAGCGCCTCCACCGTCGGGCTCATCGCACTACTGCGAGGAGGCGGTGAGGGCCTCGGCCTTGGCCCACCGGTAGTCGGGCTTGCCCGACGGCGACCGCACCACCTCCGGCACGACGACGACGGCGCGGGGCACCTTGTAGCCGGCGATCGTGGAGCGGCAGTGCTCGGCGACTTCGGTCTCACTCGGCGCCTCGACGCCCTCGCGCACGGCGATGACGGCCGTCACCCTCTCGCCCCATCGCTCGTCGGGGATGCCGACCACGACGGCGTCGAACACCGCGGGGTGCGACTTGAGCGCGGCCTCGACCTCCTCGGGGTAGATCTTCTCGCCGCCGGAGTTGATCGAGACCGAGCCGCGCCCGTAGAGGGTGATGACGCCGTCGGCGTCGACGGTTCCCATGTCACCGGGCACCGACCACCGCACGCCGTCGATCTCCGGGAAGGTGGCGGCCGTCTTGACCGGATCCTTGTAGTACCCGAGCGGGATGCGGCCCTTGCGCGCCACCCGCCCGACGACGTCGGAGCCGGGCGCCACCGGCTTGAAGTCGTCGTCGAGGACCATCGTCTCGTCGTTCATGCGGAACTTGGGATGACCGCCGGCGGCTCCCGGCGACGACACCATCTGGCCCTGGCCGCCGGTCTCGCTGGCGCCATAGCCGTCGACGACGATCGTGGCCGGCAGCAGGCGCGCCAACTCGGACTTCAACGACGGCGACAGGATGGCCCCGCCCGACAGGATCACCGACAGGCTCGAGAGGTCGAAGGTCTCCGCGCCCAACTCGTCGAGGGAGTCGACGACGGGGCGGGCGAAAGCGTCGCCCACGATCACGAGGAACGAGACCTTCTCGTCGGCGATGAGCTTCAGCAGCTTGGGCGGGTCGAGGCCGCGATCGGTCGACACGACGACGGTGCCGCCGCCGAACAGGGTCGAGAACGCCATCCAGTGGGCGGTGCCGTGCATGAACGGGCAGGCCGGCAGGCACCGGGTCCGCCCCCCCTCCACGCGCTTGGCCAGGTCCTCGGGGGTCTCGCCGGGCGTGGTGCCGCCGGCCATGGCGCCGAAGAGGATGTCCTCGTGGCGCCACATAACGCCCTTGGGCATGCCCGTGGTGCCCCCGGTGTAGAGGATGTAGAGGTCGTCACCGGAGCGGGGCCCGAAGTCGCGGGCCGGCGACGCCGCCGCCAGCGCCTTCTCGTACTCCTCGCCGCGGGCGATGGTGACCTGCACCAACGGGAGCTCGGTGCGGATGCCGGCGATGGTCTCGGCGAAGTCGGGCTCGTGGATGATCGCCTTGGTGTCGCTGTCGGTGAAGAGGTACCGCAGCTCGTCGGCCACGTAGCGGTAGTTGACGTTGATGGGGACGGCGCGCAGCTTGTAGGCCGCCAGCATGCCCTCGATGTACTCGTTGCCGTTGTAGAGGTAGAGGGCGACATGGTCCCCGGCACCGATGCCGCTCTCGGCCAGCACGTGGGCCAGCCGGTTGGCCCGGGCGTCGAGATCGGCGAAGGTCAGCCGCGCGTCGCCGCAGACCAGGGCTTCGCGGTCGGGCACGGCGTCGGCGACGGCCTCGAAGATGTCGGCCAGGTTGTGCTCCATGCCTGCGACCGTAGTGCGGAGGTGCCGCCTGTGGGCACGGTGCCGCCCCTAGGGTGGCGGCCCATGCGACGGCTGGCGTTGGCCTTGTGTGTCCTCGCCACTGCGGCGGCCTGTTCCCGCGACTCCAGCCCGAAGCCCATCGTCCTTGGCGTGCCGACGACGGCCGCGACGACGACCGCGGCACCCTCGTTCGTCCTCCCCACCGAGGGCCCCCCGGGACCCGAGGTCGTCGACCTCCGCGCCCCGGCACGCAAGGAGCCGGCGCCGGCGCCCAACCTCAAGCGCGCCAACGGCCGCTCGCCGGGCGGGGCGCTGGTGTTCCGGAGCTCGACGCCGGTGCCCGACGACCTCGTGTTCATGCTGATCGTCGGGTCAGACGCCCGACCCCGCGAGGACATGCGTCGCGCCAACGGCGACTCCATCCACATCCTCGCCGTCAACCCGGCCAGCGGGCAGGGCACGATCGTCGGCATCCCGCGCGACGCGTGGGTCGAGGTCCCCGGCCGGGGGAACCAGAAGCTGTCCACCGTCCTGCACGGCGGCCCCGAGCTGTTCGCCAAGACGGTGCGGCACCTGAGCGGCCTGCCCATGGAGTACTACGCGCTCACCGGGTTCAACGGGCTGCCGGCCATGGTCGACGAGCTCGGTGGTGTCGACGTGTTCGTCGACCGGCGAATGAACGACCCGTACTCGGGCGCGCGGTTCGAGCGCGGCTGGCACCACTTCGACGGCCAGGACGCACTGGCGTTCTCGCGCAACCGCCACGACACCGCCCACGGCGATTTCTCCCGGTCGGAGAACCAGGGCACCCTGGTGCTGGCGGCGTTGGCCAAGCTGCGCCACGAGGTGACCGACGACGGCGGCCTGCGCAAGTGGATCGACGTGCTGCTCCGCCACACCGAGCTCGACGTGCCGCGCGACCGGCTACCCGGTCTGGCCGCGCTGGCCCGCAGCCTCGACCCGTCCGACGTTCGGAACATCGTGACGCCGGGTCGGGTCGGCACCGCCAACGGTCAGTCCGTGGTCTTCCTCGGCCACGAGGCTGCGGCCATCTTCGACGACCTGCGCGCCGATGCCGTGCTCGGTCGGGCAGGGCCCGCCACCACGACCACGACCGAGCCTCCGCCGACCACGACGACGACCTCGACGGCTCCGAGCTCCACCGTGCCGCCGCTGTTTGGCACCACTTCGACCACCGCCGCGCCGTAGATTCACCCCGTACCGATCGAGGAGGTCGTCGTGGCGAGGAAGCAGTGCCCGTCCTGCAGCGCCCTGGTACCTGCCGATGCCATGTCGTGCTCGGAGTGCGGGTGGGCGCCTGGCCGTCCGGCGGCCCCGGCATCGGCAGCACCGGTCGCCACCGCACCGCCGGCCGCCGACCCCTACTTCCCGCCCACGGCGCCGGCGATCACCCAGCCGATGGTCTCGGGAGCGGAGGCGCCGTTCGCCGCCGCTCCGTCCTCGCCGGGCAGTGACACCATCGCGGTTGCCAGGCCCGTCGGCGACGGGCCGGCGCAGTGGCTGCACGAGCGGGCCGGCGAGCGCGCCGTCGAGCGGCCCCGCCCGTCGCTGGAAGTCGGCACCGTCGGCGTCGGCGGCGCCGTCGCCGCCATGGGCGTGCTCACCTTCGCCGGGGGCCAACTGGCCGACTCCAACCTGTTGGCCTTCCTCGTCGCCGCTCTACTCGCCGGCGCCGGCATCGCGCTGCTGCTGCGCGGCCCCGAGGAGCTCCGTCCGGCCGGCGTAGCCATGTCCGGTATCGCCGTCCCCGCCGCCATCACCTTCCTGCTGGCCTCCGGGGGTGAGCCCAACTTCACCATCGTCGGGTTGCTGTCGGCGGTCGCCCTGCTCGCCCTCTACCTGGTCGGGCCCGCGCCCGGGCACACCTTCCATCTGACCATGGCCGTCGTGTCGATGTGGTTCCTGCTGATCGGCCTCACCGAGGACTCCCTCGGCGTGGGTGGTGGGCTGCCGTCGATCGACTCGGCCTTCACCATGGGTGGCTCGATCTCGCTCGTCGCCGGGGCCCTGTTCCTGGGCGCGGCGTGGTGGCTCGACCACAACGGGCTGCGCGCCATGGCGACGCCCTTCCTCACCATCGGCATCCTCGCCGCCGCCTTCGGCCTCTTCGCCATCGGCGCGGAGAACGGTGCGCTCATCGGTGGTCTGCTGGCCCTCGTGATCGGAGCCGCGCTCTGCATCGCCGCATCGGGCGGTGACCGGCGCGGCACGATGTGGGCGGGCCTGGCCTTCATCGGCGCCGGCCTCCTCACCATTGCGGGTGAGTTGGCGCCCGACGGCGACAAGGGCCTGGTGACCATGCTCGTCGCCGTCGTCCTCGGCGGCGCGTTGGCCTGGTTCGGTCCGGCTGGGGCGCGCTGGGCCGAGGAACTCGGCTCGTGACGCGCATCGCGGTGCCGCTCTACGACCCCGGGGCGGCAGTGGCGTGCAGCCTGGACGACGCGGATGTGCCGGCCCGGATGGCGACGATCGAGCGGTTGCGTCACGCCGCCGCCTCGATCGACCGAACCGAGCACGGTCTCGTCCTGCGATTCGGCCCGGGGGGCGGCGTCGACGACGAGGTGGCGCGGTTCGCTCGCGACGAGAAGCGGTGCTGCGGGTTCTTCGGGTTCGCCGTCGATCGGGAGGGCGATGACCTGGTGCTGCGCTGGGATGTTCCGCCCACGGCCGGCCCGGTGCTCGACCGGCTCGTCGCCTACTTCAGTGGCACGGGCGACATCGAGGACCTGCGCGGGCTCCTCTGAGCCCCCTGTGGCTCAGGTGTACACGCGGTAGACGGCCTGGGCCACGCAGTTGGGCTTGTCGCCGTTCTCGCTCTCGAAGGTGAGGTCGACGGTGTACTGGGCGCCACCGGCGATGTCCTCCACCTCGACGACAGTGGCGCCGAGGCGCAGCTTCGACCCGACCTTCACGGGCGCGGGGAAGCGGAGCTTGTTGAGGCCGTAGTTCACCCCCATCTGCACGCCGTCCACGCGCATGACCTCCCCGAGCAGGACCGGAGCCAGCGACAGCGTGAGATACCCGTGGGCGATCGGCCCACCGAAGGGCCCGGCCTTGGCCCGCTCCGGGTCGACGTGGATCCACTGGTGGTCGCCGGTGGCCTCGGCGAACTGGTTCACGCGCTCCTGGGTGACCTCGTGCCAGTCGGAGTACCCGAGGTGCTGCCCGATACTGGCCTTGAGCCCGGCGATGCCGTCGATGGTGGTTGCCATAGGTGCCGGAGCGTAGCCACGCCCTCGAGCTACTTGAACCAGATCCGCTGGTAGTCGCGGCTCTGCGGGTGGAGGAGGAGGGCCAGCTTGGCGATGGCGAACATCAGGCTGATGAGGTCGAACTGGAAGATCGAGTGGCCCCGACCGATGGCGAGGACGTAGGGCAGCAGCCCGAGAGCGGCGATGACGACCCCGAGCACGTAGGCCCAGCGGCGCTCGTTGGCGATGCCCCACCCGGCGGCGACGAACGCGGCCAGGAAGACGATGCCCATGGCGGAGAAGCCGCCACCGAGCAGCACGAGGAACACGGCGTCGAAGTACATGAGGAAGACGGCGATCTGCAGCGTCTGCGGCTGGTGGGGGTTGACCCAGCGCTGTTCCTGAAGGGGCGGCACCGGCGCAGTCTGTCAGCCCGGGGAGGCGACGGTGATGGCGCGCAGCTGTCCGCAGGCGGCGTCGATGTCGCTGCCGCGGGTCCGCCGCA
Source organism: Acidimicrobiales bacterium (assembly GCA_035526015.1). GTDB lineage: Bacteria > Actinomycetota > Acidimicrobiia > Acidimicrobiales > DATLDH01 > DATLDH01. The sequence continues at coordinate 19,608 of DATLDH010000096.1, read as the reverse complement.
CGGTCGCATTGACTCCGGCCGCGAGGAGGGCATCGCGGAAGGCCCGCACACCGGCCGGCGGAGTGCCGCGCGTGGGATAGCCGGGGGTCGGGTTCAGGGGGATGACGTTGACGTGGGCCCCGAGGGGCCGGGCCAGACCGGCCAGCTCGCTCGCGTCACCGGGCTGGTCGTTCACGCCGTCGATCAGTGCCCACTCGAACGACAACCGCCGTCCCTTGGCCGCGAGGTAGTCGCGGCACGCTCCCATGAGCTCGTCGAGCGGATAGCGCCGGTTGATGGGAACGAGCTCGTCGCGCTTGGCGTCGTTGGCGGCGTGCAGGGAAACGGCCAGGTTGACCGGCAACGCCTCGGTCGCCAGCCGGCGGATCCCCGGCACGATGCCGACGGTCGAGAGCGTCAGGTGACGGGCCGAGATCCCGAGGTCGCCGTGAATGCGCTCGACCGCTCCCCACACGCGGTCGTAGTTGGCGAGCGGCTCGCCCATCCCCATGAACACGACGTTGGACAGCCGGCGGGGCCGGGCCGCGAAACGGGCGCGCACGACCTGCTCGACGATCTCGCCGACGCCGAGGTTGCGGTCGAACCCGGCCTGGCCGGTGGCGCAGAAGCCGCACGCCATGGCGCAACCGGCCTGGGTCGAGACGCACACCGTCGAGCGATCGCGGTAGTGCATCAGCACGGTTTCGACCTGGCGGCCGTCGTCCAGCGACCACAGCCACTTCGTGGTCATGCCGCCCTCGGAGTCCGAGCGGCGCAGCTCGGTGAGCCCCGGCGCCAAGCGTGGCTCGTCGGCCAGGCGCTGCCGCAGCGCCTTGGGCAGGTCGGTCAGGCCGGCGACGTCGGCGGACCGGTGGTGCAGGCCCTCCCACACCTGGTCGACGCGGTACCGGGGCTCGCCGTCGAGGACGTCGGCCAGGTCAACCCGGGACAGGTCGAATCGGGCCACGGCACAAGGGTAGGCGGGTAGCGTCGGCGTCAGATCCGATGACCCAACCGCGACCGGCCGAGGCCCACGACCACCATCACCGTGACATCTCCGGCGGTGCCGCACGCGCCGCCGTGTTCGGCGTGAGCGACGGGCTCGTCTCCAACATCTCGATCATCCTCGGCGTCGTGGGCGCCGATGCCGCTCCCGGCTTCGTGCGGCTCGCCGGCCTGGCCGGCCTGGTCGGGGGCGCCTTCTCGATGGCGGCGGGGGAGTACATCTCGGTGAAGGCCCAGGTCGAGCTGCTCGAGCGCGAGCTCGAGCTCGAGCGCATCGAGCTCCATCGCCGCCCCGAGAAGGAGCGCCGCGAGCTGGCCGGCATCTACGAGGCCCGCGGCGTCGACCCCAGGGTCGCCAGCGAGCTGGCCACGGAGATGATGCGCGACCCCGATCTGGCGCTCGAGACCCATGCGCGCGAGGAGCTCGGCGTCTCGCCCGACTCGCTGGGGTCGCCGGTGGCCGCCGCCTCGTCGTCGTTCGCCTCGTTCGGCCTCGGTGCGCTCGTGCCGCTGGCGCCGTGGTTCGTCGCCGGCGGCACGGCGGCGGTCGTGGCATCGATCGTGCTCGCGGCGGTGGCCGCCGTCGCCGTCGGCGCCGCCCTCGCCGTGTTCACCAAGCGACCGTGGCTGCGCTCGGCCCTCCGCCAACTGCTGGTCGCTGCAGCAGCAGCGGCCGTGACCTACGCCGTCGGCGCGGTGTTGGGAGTCGGCGCCGCCGCCGCTTAGACCATCGCCGTGTAGGCGCGGTGGACATGGTCGACGGTGAAGCCGAGCTGGCGGTACAGCTCCAGGGCAGGAACGTTCGTGGTGTCGACGTACAGCATCCCCACCGCGAGGCCGCGCCCGGCCAGGTGGTCGAGGCCGGCGAGGGTGAGGCCGCGACCGAGACCGCGCCCGGAGGCATCGGGGTCGACGGCGATCACGAAGATCTCGCCCACCGGTGGGTGGTCGTCGGCATGGATTTTCGTCCAGCAGAACCCCAGGAGGCGGCCGTCCTCCTCGTAGAGGAGGAAGCCTGACGCGTCGAACCAGGGCTCGGCCAGCTTCGTCCGCAGCGTCGAGGTGTCCCACGCTCCCTGCTCGGGGTGGGAGGCGAAGGCGCGGTTGTTCACCTCCAGCCAGGAGGCGTCGTCCTCACCGGGCCGGAAGGCCCGCACCGTCAGCGTCGAGTGCTCGTCGGCCGGCAGCGGGCGGCGCATCTGGAACAGCTCGCGCCCAGAAACCAGGCCCGTCGTCCCGGCCAACGCGTCGTCGGCCGCGGTCGGGCGCGGGACCCAGAGGTGGACCGGCCCGCCGCCGGCGGCCCTGACGGCGTCGAGCACGCTGGTGATCAGGCCCGCCCTGGCGTGGAGCCGGTCATCGCCGGTGAGGTCGATCGACCAGCCGTGGGGGCCGCGCACGGCGCGCGCCACTCCCTCGGGCCTGGCCACCTCGACGCGCACGGCACCTATCCTCCCCGACCCATGGCCCGGCCGCGCACCCCCAAGGGCCGGGCGGCAGAGACCAGGGCCCGGCTGACGGTGGAGTACCCCGAGGCGATCTGCGCCCTCGTGCACGACAGCCCGTTCCAGCTCCTGGCCGCCACGATCCTGTCGGCCCAGACGACCGACGAGCGCGTCAACCAGGTGACCCCGGCCCTCTTCGCCGCCTACCCGACCCCCGAGGCACTGGCCGCCGCCGACCCGGGGCGCGTCGAGGAGCTGGTCCACCCCACCGGCTTCTTCCGCAGCAAGACCAAGAGCCTCCTCGGCATGGCGGCGACGCTGATCGAGCGCCACGGCGGGGAGGTGCCCGGCGCCATGGAGGACCTGGTGGAGATCCCCGGTGTGGGGCGCAAGACGGCCAACGTCGTGCGGTCGGTGGCATTGGGCCTCCCCGGCCTGCCGGTCGACACCCATGTGGGGCGCCTGGCCCGCCGACTCGGCCTGACGACCGAGACCGACCCGGTCAAGGTCGAGCACGAGCTGAACGCCATGGTGCCGGCGGCCGAGCGGGGGGCGTTCAGCCTCCGCCTCATCCTCCACGGGCGCAAGGTCTGCCTGGCCCGGACCCCCCGGTGCGAGGTGTGCGTCCTCAACGACTTCTGCCCGAGCTCCCGCGTCTGAACCGAACCTCGAACCCGGGAACAACTCCGATCGACCCGAGGTTGTGACAGTCGGAGGACCAGTCCCGCCGCCGGTCCTCCCCGAGTGGGCGCCGGGATCCGCCGCCCGGCCCGCTCCCCTCACGGCGCCTTCCGGGGCGTCGTGAGCGCGTCAGTGGTCGGCGACCAGCTTGGTGAGGCGCCGGTGGGCGCCGGCCAGGGCCCGCTCGATCTCGTACAGGTCGGCCGCCTTGCCCTCCCGGCGGCCACCCGACAGGCCGTCGGCCAGGGCCGACACCCGCGTGGCCAGCTCCTCCAGGGCGGTGGCGACGGACGACAGCTCGGCGACGGGAAGCTCGGGCACGCCCGCATTGTGCCCCCACCCCGACCGATCTGGGCACGTGGGCAGCGGAATGGTGCTTCCGGCGTGCCGAGAACGCAGAGGAATCCAGAGGGGGCGCTCCTTACCCGCCGGTAGCATCGACCCCTCATGCTGCGGCGCATCGACCTCCGGGGGACCGGGCCCGCGGGCCTGCGCGACCTGCCGCGCCCGTCGGCGGCCACCCCGCCCCCTGCGGAAGCCGTCCAGGCGATCATCGCCGAGGTGCGGGCGGGCGGCGACGCCGCCGTGCGGGACTGCACCGAGCGGTTCGACAAGGTGCGCATCGACGAGTTGCGGGTCCCGGCCGCCGAGATCGACGCCGCCCTGGCCGGCCTGACCCCCGAGCTGCGGGCCGCCCTCGACACCGCGCTCGCCAACATCACCGACTACCACCGGGGTCAGGTGACGGCCGAGCGCACGCACGAGCGGGACGGCATCACCGTGCGGGAGCTGCGCCGGCCGGTGCAGCGGGCCGGCTGCTACGTGCCGGGGGGGCTGGCGCCGCTCATCTCGACCGTGCTCATGACCGCGGTGCCGGCATGGGTCGCCGGGGTCGAGGAGATCGTCCTCTGCACCCCTCCCGGCCCCGACGGCACGGTCGCGCCCGCCCTCCTGGCCGCCGCCGCCCTGGCGGGGGTCGACGAGGTCTACCGGGTGGGCGGGGCCCAGGCCATCGCCGCCCTGGCCTACGGCACCGAGTCCATCCGGCCCGTCGACGTCATCGTCGGCCCCGGGAACCTCTGGGTGGCCCAGGCCAAGCGCGAGGTGGCGGCATCGGGCCAGGTCGGCGTTCCGTCGAGCTTCCCCGGCCCCTCCGAGGTCGTCGTCGTGGCCGATGACTCCGTGGCCGCCGAGTACGCGGCCGTCGATCTCATGGTGCAGGTCGAGCACGGCCCCGACGGCCTGGCCTGGCTCATCACGTGGCTGCCCGACGTGGCCGACCGCATCGAGGAGGCGGTGGCCAAGCTGTTGACCGACGCCGATCGCCGTGACGTCATCACCGCCAACCTCGAGGCCAACGGCTACGTCGCTCTCGTCGACGACGCCGCCCACGCCGTCGACGTGGCCAACGCCATCGCCCCCGAGCACCTGCAACTCATGGTGGCGGGCGCCGACGACCTGCTCGAGCGCGTCCGCAACGCCGGGGCCGTGTTCTGCGGGCCGTGGGCGCCGGCCAGCGTCGGCGACTACCTCGCCGGCCCCAACCACGTGCTGCCCACCGACGGCACGGCCCGGTTCGCGGGCGCGTTGCGCGTGGATGACTTCGTGAAGCACGTGCACGTCGTGTCGATGGACGAGGCCGCGCTCGCCCGTGTCGCCCCCGACGTCGCCATCCTGGCCGAGGCCGAGGGGCTCACCACCCACGCCCGCTCGGTGCGCATCCGGGGCGAGCAGTAGTGACACTGCCCGAGCCGCGCCCCGGCCTCCGGTTGCGCGAGGGCTACCACTCGCCCCAGGTCGAGGTGAAGGTCCGCCTCAACACCAACGAGTCGCCCTACCCGCCCCCGGCGTCCTGGGTGGAGTCCGTCGCCGAAGAGGCGCGCGGGATCGCCTTCCACCGCTATCCCGATCGGGGCGTCACCGGGTTGCGGGCGCGCCTCGCCGCGCTGCACGGCGTCGAGCCGGCCAACGTCCTCGCGGCCAACGGTTCGAACGAGGTGCTGCAGCTGCTGCTGCTCGCCTACGGAGGCCATGGCCGCCGGGCACTCGTGTTCGAGCCCACCTATGCCCTGCACTCCCACATCGCGCGCATCACCGGCACCGACGTCGTCACCGTCGAGCGCACACCGGGCTTCACCATCGACCCCACCGCCGCCGCCGCCGTCGAACAGCACCGTCCCGCCGTGACCTTCGTCTGCTCACCGAACAACCCGACCGGTCTGGCCGAGGAGCCAGGGACGGTGCGCGATCTCGTCGACGGCACGCCGGGCCTGGTCGTGGTCGACGAGGCCTACGGCCAGTTCGCCCGCTGGTCGGCCGTCGAGCTGGTCGATGACGACCGTCCGCTCGTCGTGGTGCGCACGTTCTCCAAGACGTGGTCGATGGCCGCCCTTCGCCTGGGCTATCTCATAGCCCCCGCCGCCGTGGTCGCCGACCTCGAGCACGTCACGCTGCCGTACCACCTCGACGCGGTGAAGCAGGCTGCGGGCACCCTCGCCCTCGACTTTCGGGCCGAGATGGACGGGCGGGTCGAGGCGATCACGACCGAGCGCCGCCGCCTGGTGGACGGGCTCGAGGGCCTGGATGTCGACGTGTGGCCATCCGACGCCAACTTCGTGCTGTTCCGGCCCCGCCGCCGCGACGGCGCCGAGGTGTGGGCCTCCCTCGTGGAGCGCTCGGTACTGGTCCGCGACTGCTCGTCGTGGCCCGGCCTCGAAGGATGCCTCCGGGTCACCATCGGCACACCCGAAGAGGATGACCTGTTCCTCGCCGCCCTCACGGAGGTCCTGGCATGACGCGCACCGCCCACCGCACGCGGGAGACCAAGGAGACGTCGATCGCCATCGACCTCACCGTGGATGGCACCGGCGCGGTCGAGGTCTCGAGCGGCCTGCCGTTCTTCGACCACATGCTCAGCCAGCTGGGCAAGCACGGGGGCTTCGACCTGGCGGTCGCGGCCAGGGGCGACCTCGACGTCGACGCCCACCACACCGTCGAGGACGTCGGCATCCTCCTGGGCGAGGCCCTGCGCGAGGCCCTCGGCGACAAGGCCGGCGTCCGTCGCTTCGCGTCGTTGGCCGTGCCGCTCGACGAGGCTTTGGTCGAGGTCGCCGTCGATCTCTCCGGCCGGCCCTTCCTCGCCTACGGCATCGACTTCCCGCCCGACACACCCAAGCTGGGCACGCCCGGGTTCGACCCGCAGCTGGCCGAGGAGTTCTGGCGCGCCTTCGTCACCAGCGCCGCCATCACGCTGCATGTGTCGATGCGCAGCGGCAAGAACACCCACCACATCCTCGAGGCCAGCTTCAAGGGCGTGGCCCGCGCCCTCCGCGACGCCGTCCGCATCGAAGGCGCCGACGTGCCCTCCACCAAGGGAAGCCTGTAGTTGATCGCTGTCCTGGACTACGGGATCGGGAACCTGCGGTCGGCGGAGAAGGCGCTGCAGCACGTCGGCGCCGACGCGCGGCTGGTGGCCGACCCCGACGAGGCGGCCGCGGCCGACGGACTGGTGCTGCCCGGTGTCGGAGGCTTCGGGCCGTGCATGGATGCGTTGGTGGCCTCCGGTCTGGCCGAGGTGGCGCGCCAGGGGATCGCCTCGGGCCGGCCCTTCCTGGGGATCTGCGTCGGCCTCCAGATGCTGTTCGATGGCTCGGAGGAGGACCCCGGTGTCGCCGGCCTCGGTGTGCTGCCTGGCATCAACGGGCGGCTGTCCGACTCCGTGAAGCGGCCGCAGATGCAGTGGAACGTGCTCCACCCGACATCCGTCGGCGCCGAGCTGATGGCCGGTCTGCCCGACCCGGCATGGGTCTACTTCGTCCACTCCTACGCGCCGCCGCCCGGCGGCCACGTGGCCGCCACGTGCGAGTACGGCGGCGAGGTGGTTGCCGCCATCGCACGCGACAACGTGTGGGGCACCCAGTTCCACCCCGAGAAGTCGGGCGTGGCCGGGCTGGCCCTGCTCGACAACTTCGTCCGCAGGTGCAAGGCCTCGTAGTGGACCTCTATCCCGCCATCGACATCCGCGACGGCCGCTGCGTTCGCCTCGTGCAGGGCGACTTCGGCCGCGAGACCGACTACGGCGGCGATCCGGTGGCGGTGGCGCGCGACTTCGCCGCCGCCGGCGCCCCGTGGATCCACGTCGTCGACCTCGACGCGGCGCGCACCGGACGCCCCGAGAACCGCAAGGTCGTGGCCGCCATCGCCGCCGCCGTCGACATCCCCGTGCAGACCGGCGGCGGTGTCCGCAGCGTGGAGGCCGCCGGCGCGCTGTTCGACGTCGGCGTGGCGCGGGTGGTGGTGGGTACCGCCGCCGTCGAGCAGCCGATGCTGGTCGGCATTCTCGAGGAGCAGTTCCCCGGCCGGGTCGCCGTGGGGCTCGACACGCGCGACGGCCTGGTCGCCGTGCGCGGTTGGGAGTCGCAGTCAGAGGTCGCCCTCCTCGATGCCGTGGCGCAGGCCGAGGGTAAGGGCGCGGCCGCCGTCGTGGTCACCGACATCGGCCGCGACGGCATGCTCGAGGGCCCGAACCTGGCCCAGCTGGCCGAGGTGCTGGCGTCGACCCGCCTGCCGGTGATCGCCTCGGGAGGCGTCGCCACCCTGGCCGATCTCGGGGCACTGGCCGCACTGGAGGTGGGCGGCCGCCGCTTGGCCGGCGCCATCGTCGGCACCGCCATCCACGAGGGGTCGTTCACGGTCGGGGAGGCGGTGGCGGCGTGCGCACGACCCGGGTGATCCCGTGCCTGGACGTCGACGACGGCCAGGTGGTGAAGGGTGTGCAGTTCGTCGACCTGCGGGAGGCCGGCGACCCCGTGCTGCTGGCGGCGCGGTACGACGAGGCCGGCGCCGATGAGATCTGCTTCCTCGACATCACCGCCTCGTCGGGGGGACGCGAGACGATGGTCGATGTCGTCCGGCGCACGGCCGAGCGGGTCTTCATCCCGCTCACCGTGGGCGGCGGTATCCGCTCGGTCGACGATGCCCGCCGGCTGCTGCGGGTCGGTGCCGACAAGGTCAGTGTGATGACCGCCGCCGTCGAGCGCCCAGCCCTCATCCACGAGCTGTCCCGCGAGTTCGGTGCCCAGTGCGTCGTGGTGTCGATCGACGTGCGTCACGGCGAGGTCTTCACCCACGGCGGCCGCACCCCGACGGGGCTCGATGCCGTCACATGGGCCGCGATCGCCGAGCGGCTCGGCGCCGGCGAGATCCTGCTCACGTCGATGGACCGGGACGGCACCAAGGACGGCTTCGACATCGACCTCACCCGGCGGGTCGTCGAGGCCGTCGGCATCCCGGTGATCGCCAGTGGAGGGGTCGGCACCCTCGACCATCTGGTGGAGGGAGCGCGCGACGGTGGCGCCGACGCCGTGCTCGCCGCATCCATCTTCCACTTCGGTGAGCACACCATCGCCGAGGCCAAGGAGCACATGTCCGCCGCCGGCCTCGCCGTCCGCCCGGCATGACCGGGCGGTACCGTGCCGGGGTGGGCGACGACGACCAGAAGCAGCCGATCAACATGCTCGCCGACCGTCTGTTGGTGCAGATCCCCGACAGCGAAGGCGAGCGCAAGTCACGCGCCGGCATCCTCATCCCGGCGACGGCCCAGGTCTCCAAGCGCCTGGCCTGGGCCGAGGTCGTGGCCGTCGGCCCCCAGGTGCGCAACGTGACCACCGGCGACCGCGTGCTGTTCAACCCCGAGGACCGTTACGAGGTCGAGGTGAGGGGCGAGGAGTACATCATCCTGCGCGAACGTGACGTGCATGCCGTGGCGTCGGAGCGCATGGACGGTGGAACGGGGCTCTACCTGTGAGCGAGGCCACTTTCTCCATCGACGACGTGGCCTTCGATGTCAACGGGTTGGTGCCGGCCATCGCCCAGGACCGCGAGACGGGCCGGGTGCTCATGCTCGGTTACATGAAGCGCGAGAGCATCGAGGAGACATTGGCGACGGGCCGCATGGTCTACTGGAGCCGGTCGCGCCAGGAGCGCTGGGCCAAGGGCGACACGTCCGGTGACATCCAGCTCGTGCGCGAGGCGTTCTACGACTGCGATGCCGACACGCTGCTCTTTCTCGTCGATCAGCAGGGCAAGGGCGCGTGCCACACCGGCGACTTCACCTGCTTCTCCCGGAGGCTTCCCCTTGCCGGCTCCGGATAGGGACGAGTTCCGCCGGCTGGCGGCCGACGCCACCGTCGTGCCGGTGTGGCGCGAGGTGTTGTCCGATCTCATCACGCCGGTCGCCATCTTCCTGCGGCTCGTCGGCGACGACGCCGGCTTCCTCTTCGAGTCGGTGGAGCACGAGCGGTGGGGGAGGTGGTCGTTCGTCGGCCGCAACCCCAGCGCCACGCTCGTCGCCCGCGATGGGCGCATCGACGTCACCGGCCGCCTTCCGGCCGGCGTCCCGCTCGACGGCGGCGTGCTGGCGGCGGTGGAGGCGATCCTCGCCGCCTACCGGTCGCCGGCCATGCCCGATCTCCCGCCGCTGCACGGCGGCATCGTCGGCTACCTCGGCTACGACGTCGTGCGAGAGATCGAGGACCTCCCCGACGCGCCGCCCGACGACCAGGGCCATCCCGACGCCGTGCTTTCGATCATCGGCGAGCTGGCCGCCTTCGACCACTTCCGTCAGCGGGTGGTGCTCGTGGCCAACGTCGTCATCGACCCGGCGTGGGGCGAGGCCGAGCTCAACGCCGCGTACGACGACGCGCTCGATCGGCTCGACGGGCTGGCTGCCGACGGTGCCCGCCCTCTGGACGAGCCCGTGCTGCTGCCACCCGACCCCTCGGACGCGCTGCCCGACGTGCGCTCGACCATGGCGGGCCGCGACTGGACCCGTGCCGTGGAGGTGGCGCGCGAGCACATCGTCGAGGGCGACATCTTCCAGGTCGTCCTCGCCCAACGTTTCGACCTCGACCTGCGGGCCGACCCGTTCGACATGTACCGGGCATTGCGGCAGGTGAACCCGTCGCCGTACATGTACTTCCTCCGCCACCCCGAAGCGACCATCGTGGGGTCGTCGCCCGAGCCCATGGTGCAGCTGCTGGACGGACGGGTCGTCTCGCGCCCCATCGCCGGCACCCGTCGCCGGGGCCGCACCGACGACGAGGACCGCCGGATGGCGGGCGAGCTGGCCGAGCACCCCAAGGAGCGGGCCGAGCACGTCATGCTCGTCGATCTGGCGCGCAACGACGTGGGCCGCGTGGTGGCGTTCGGCACCGAGCAGGTCGACGAGCTGATGACGCTCGAGCGCTACAGCCACGTGATGCACCTCACGTCCCAGGTGTCGGGGCGGCTGGCGGGCGGCCATGGCCCGGTCGACGTGCTCCGCGCCACGCTGCCGGCGGGCACGGTGTCGGGGGCGCCCAAGGTCAGAGCGATGCAGATCATCGACGCCCTGGAGCCGACCCGGCGCGGCCCCTATGCCGGCGTGGTCGGCTATTTCGACTTCTCCGGCAACCTCGACACCGCCATCGCCATCCGCACCATGGTGATCGGTGCCGACGGCCGGGCTTCGGTGCAGGCCGGCGCCGGGATCGTGGCCGACAGCGATCCCGACCAGGAGGACCTCGAGTGCCGCAACAAGGCGGCCGCGCTGCTGGCGGCGGTGCCGGCGGCAAGGCGGATGACGGCAGCCAGGGCCCCGGTGAAAGCGTGAGCGAGGCTGCCCTTCTCGACGGTGTCGGCGCCGCCGAGGTACCGCGCACGTTCGTCACCGTCACCGGTCCCGACGCCGTCAGCTTCCTGCAGGGGCAACTGTCGCAGGACGTCGAGGCGATGGACGCGGGCGGCTCGGCGTTGAGCTTCCTGCTCCACCCGCAGGGCAAGGTGGTGGCGCTGTTGCGCGTCACGCGCCTCGACGACGACGTCGTGCTGCTCGACACCGACGGGGGGCTGGCTCGAGTCCTGGTGGACAGGCTCGAGCGCTTCAAGCTGCGGGTGAAGGCCGACATCACGGTGGCGCCGTGGCGGTGCATCTCCGTGCGCGGGTCGGAGCGACCGGAAGGCGTCGCCGGCCTGCCTTCGCTCTGGCCCGACTGGCCGGGCGTCGACGTCTTCGGCGAGTCGCCACCGCCGCTGCCCGACGGCATCGCCGCATGCACACCGGAGGAGATGGAGGTGGCGCGCATCATTCGCGGCGTTCCCCGTTCGGGTGTGGAGATAGACGACCGGACGATCCCCGCCGAGACCGGCCTCGTCGACCGGGCCGTGAGCTTCACCAAGGGCTGCTACACCGGCCAGGAGCTGGTGGCCCGCATCGACTCTCGGGGCCACGTGAACCGCCATCTCCGCCGACTGACCATGACCGGCGGGCCCGGCGCCGTGCCGGCTCCGGGGACGACGGTCGAGTCCGGTGACAAGGAGGTCGGCGTGCTCACCAGCGCGGCGTGGTCGACCACCCGTGAGGTCGTCGTCGCCCTCGGCTATGTCCGTCGCGAAGTCGATCCCGGCCGCGAGGTGACGGTGGCCGGCGCAGCCGCGAGGGTCGAGCCATGAAGCGACGCGCCGTCCTGCTGTCCGTCGCGCTCTCCGTCGTGGTTGCCGCATGCAGCGACCCCGCCGCCGAGCTCCCGGCGCCGCCCACCACCGCGCCGACGACGAGCACGACGGCGGCGCCCGACCTCAGCCTGATCGACCTCGGCGGCGTGCCCGGTACGACGAGCACGACGGTGGCGATCGGCCCGGGCAAGGCCAGGCTCTCGGGCGTGGTGAACGGCCCGTCGGGCCCGGTGCCGGGCGCCCACGTACGGGTCGAGCGGCTCGTGGGTGGCGGGGTCGCCGTCGCCGACGTCCAGGCCGACGGGGCCGGTCACTGGGAGCTGCCGCGCATCCTGGGTGGCCGGTATCGCGTGCGGGCATGGTTGGCCCCCGAGCTGGCCCTGGTGAAGCCCGAGGTGCTGTTCCTCGGCGCGACCGAGGAGAGGGACGTGCCCATCCCCGTGCAGCGCTACGTCGGGCTGGTGGCGGTGCCGGCCACGGCTCCGGCTCCGCCCATCGTCGACGAGCCGGTGACCCTCGTCGTGCAGGTCGCCCGCCGGCTGGTGGACGAGCAGGGCGTGGTGAGGTCGTCGTCGGTGCCGCTCACCCGGCTCGAGCTGTTCGGCGGCGGGGCATGGGAGATCGGCAGCGCGAACCCGACCACCTCGGACTCCGCGGGCCGGGGCGAGTGGGAGCTGCGGTGCAACTCGACCGGACGCCATCCGCTGACGGTCCTCGTGGGCCAGGAGGAGTCGGTGCCGGTCGACGTCGAGGCATGCGCGCTGACGCCCCCACCCGTGGCGTCGACGACGACGACAGGCGGCACGGGTACGACCACGGGCCGGCCGCGATCGACGACGTCGACCACGGGCCGCCGTACCACCACCACCTCAGCCTGAGCGGGCGCCGGTACGCTGCGAGCGCCGTGCCGTCCTACCTGCCCCGCATCATCGCCGCGCACCGCGCCATGAGCGCGGGCCGCGACGCGGGTCCGCTACTGGAGGCGGCAAGGGCCACCGCCCCCTGTCGCCCGTTCGCCGATGCCCTCCTCGGTCCCGGCCTCTCGGTCATCGCCGAGATCAAGCGGCGATCGCCGTCCAAGGGTGAGCTGGCGCCGGGCCTGGTCGCCGAGCGGGTGGCCCGCGAGTACGCCGACGGGGGCGCCGCGTGCCTGTCGGTGCTGACCGACGCAGAGTTCTTCGGCGGGTCGGCCGACGATCTCGCCTCCGCCAGGGCGGCGGTCGCCCTCCCGGTGCTGCGCAAGGACTTCACCGTCAGCGAGGCCGACGTGTGCGACGCCCGGATCATGGGCGCCGACGCCGTGCTGCTGATCGTCGCCGCCCTCGACGATGCCGAGCTGCGCGCCTTCGCCTCACTGGCCGATGAGCTCGATATGGCAGCCGTGGTCGAGGTGCACGACGAGGCCGAGCTGGACCGCGCCGTCGCCGCCGGCGCCCGGATCGTCGGGGTGAACCAGCGTGACCTCGCCACGTTCGAGGTCGACCGCGACCGGGCCGTGGCCCTGCGGCCGTCGATCCCCGCCGGTGTCGTCGCCGTCGCCGAGTCCGGCGTCCGCGACGCGGCTGACAGCCGGCGGCTGCAGGACGCCGGGTACGACGCCGTGCTGGTGGGCGAGACGCTGGTGACCGCTCCCGACACGGCGGCCGCGGTCAGGGATCTCCTGGGGGCGTCCGCATGTTCGTGAAGATCTGCGGCACGACCAACGAGCAGGACGCGCTTCTGGCCGTGGCCCTCGGCGCCGACGCCATCGGGTTCATCTTCGCCCCGTCCACGCGCCAGGTCTCGCCCCAGGTCGCGGCCGACATCGCCAAGCGCCTCCCTCCGGAGGTGCTGACCGTCGGCATCTTCCGCGACGCGGGCCAGGAGCGCGTGGTGGAGATCATGGGCAAGACGGGTCTGAAGGCGGCGCAGCTCTCCGGCGCCGAGACGGCGGAGCAGACCAAGTGGATCCGCCGCCGCGTCCCGATGGTGATAAAGGGGTTCGCCGCCGGCCACTCCACGCTCTCGGGCGCAGCGGACTACGGCGCCGATGCCATCCTGGTGGAGGGGCCCGAGCCCGGCTCCGGGCAGCTGTTCGACTGGCAGCTCGCCGAAGGTGTGCCGAACGGTGTGCGCGTGCTCCTGGCCGGTGGCCTGAACGCCGACAACGTGGCCAGGGCCATCGCCCAGGTCCGTCCGTGGGGCGTCGACGTGGCCACGGGTGTCGAGTCGTCGCCCGGCCACAAGGACCCGCGCAAGCTGCGGGCGTTCATCGCGGCCGCCAAGGCGGCCGCCAGCCCGAGCTTCCAGGGCGACGAGCACGGCCCCTACGACTGGCAGGACGACGCGTGAGCGAGCCGTCACTGATGCCGTCGGAGTCCGACGGGCGGTTCGGGGAGTTCGGCGGGCGGTACGTCCCCGAGGCGCTGGTGCCGGCGTGCCAGGAGCTGGAGGCGGCATTCCGCGACGCGTGGGCCGACACCGCATTCCGGGCGCGCCTCGACGGCCTCCTGCACAGCTACGCCGGCCGCCCCACACCGGTGACCGAGTGCCACCGGCTGTCCGACCGCCTCGGGGTACGGGTGCTGCTGAAGCGCGAGGACCTGGCCCACACCGGGTCGCACAAGATCAACAACGTGCTCGGGCAGGCGCTGCTCACCGAGCGCATGGGCAAGGGACGGATGATCGCCGAGACGGGCGCCGGCCAGCACGGTGTGGCCACGGCGACGGCCGCCGCGCTCCTCGGGCTCGAGTGCGTCGTGTACATGGGTGAGGTCGACGTCCACCGCCAGGAGCTCAACGTCTTCCGTATGCAGCTGCTGGGCGCCGAGGTCCGTCCTGTCGTCTCGGGCAGCCGCACGCTGAAGGACGCCATCAACGAGGCCATGCGCGACTGGGTCGCCAGCGTCGAGACGACGCACTACTGCATCGGCTCGGTGATGGGGCCGCATCCGTACCCGTGGATGGTGCGGGAGCTGCAACGCGTCGTCGGCGACGAAGCCCGCGCGCAGTGCCGTGAGATCCTGGGCGGCGCCGATCCCGACGCGGTGACGGCGTGTGTCGGTGGCGGATCGAACGCGGCGGGGACCTTCGCCGGGTTCGTGGACACCGGCGCCCGGCTCGTCGGCGTGGAGGCGGCAGGCGGTGCCGCCATCGGCCGCGGCATCCCCGGTGTGGTGCACGGCTCGCACTCGTACCTGATGCAGGACGAGCACGGGCAGGTGACCGAGGCCCACTCCATCTCCGCCGGCCTCGACTACCCGGGCGTCGGCCCCGAGCACTCCCACCTCGCCACCATCGGCCGAGCGACCTATGTGCCGGTCGGCGACGACGAGGTCGTGGCCGCCATCCGGCTGCTGTCGGAGACCGAGGGCATCCTCGCCGCGCTGGAGTCGGCCCACGCCGTGGCGTGGGTGGCGCGGGCGGCCGGCACCGACGAGCTCCCCCCCGGGTCGACGGTCCTCATCACGCTGTCCGGTCGCGGCGACAAGGACGTGGGCCAGCTCATGGACCTGCTGACCCCGCCGGCCGGATGACGGAGGGCGCGCTCGAGACCCACCTGCGGGCCCGGCGCGACGCCGGCCGCAAGCTGCTCGTTCCCTATGTCACCGGTGGCTTGTCCGACCGATGGGTCGACGTGGTGCGAGCCGTGGCCGCCGCCGGCGCCGACGCCATCGAGATCGGCCTCCCGTTCTCCGACCCCGTGATGGACGGCCCGACCATTCAGGAGGCCTCGGCCCGGGCCCTGGCCCAGGGCGCCACGCCGCAGGGCATCCTCGGCGCGCTGCACGGCGTCGACGTCGGCGTGCCGCTCGTCGCCATGACCTATTACAACCTCGTGTTCCGGGCCGGACACCACCGGTTCGCTCGCGACCTCGCCGATGCCGGCGTGGCCGGCGCCATCGTGCCCGACCTGAACCTGGAGGAGGGCGGGGGCTGGGAGGCCGAGGCCGCCGACGCCGGGGTGGAGACCGTGCTCCTCGCCGCGCCGGTCACACCCGACGACCGCCTGGCCGCGATCTGTGCGCGTTCGCGGGGCTTCGTCTACGCCGTCAGCGTCATGGGTGTCACCGGCGAGCGGGGCGCGGTCGCCTCGTCGGCGGCCGTGATGGGGCGACGCCTGCAGGCCGTCACCGACCGGCCGGTGATCGTCGGCTTCGGCATCTCCACACCGGAGCAGGCGGTGACGGCCGCCGCCGACGCCGACGGCGTGGTCGTCGCCTCGGCCCTGATGCGCCGCCTCCTCGACGGGGCCGGGCCCGAGGAGGCGGCCGAGTTCGTGGGCGCCATCCGCGCCGCGCTCGACGCCTGAGATGGGCCCGATGCACGGCCCTGCCGCGAACCGGCGCGAGCGCGCAGGTAACCTGCGACTGATGCGACGACTCCTGCTGGGGCCCATGTTGCTGCTCGCCGCCGCCCCGATCCTGCTCGGCGCGGCACCGGTCCGGGCCGCCTGCACGCTGCCGAACATCACGCTGACGCCCACCAGCGGCCCGCGCGGCAGCGCGTTCGAGGTCAGGGGCGACAACTGGTTCCGCAACTGCCCGGATGGCCCCAACGCCACGCCCGAGCAGGAGACCGACGTGGCGCTCACCTTCGAGCAGGGCGGGAAGGTCTGGGAGATCGGCACCGCCCACCCGTCCCCCCAGGGAAAGCTGTACGCCAAGGTCTACGTGCCCGACGGTGACACCGCCGCCGAGCGCCCGGCCGGACAGGTGCCGACCGACGGCGGAGCCCAGGTCAAGGCCCGCGGTTCGGCCGCCGAGGCCTTCGCCGACTACACGGTGACGCCCGGCTCATCCAACGACGACAACAACGCCACCGGCGTCCCACCCGGCGGCGGGCCGACGACGACCCGTCCGCGGACGACGACCACGACCGCGCCCGGCGGCACGACGACGACGGTGAAGAAGGCCTCGACCACGACGAGCACCGAGGCCACGACGACCTCGACCACCGAGGATCCCGACGCGACGTCGACGACCGTCGAGGTGCCCAAGCCCGAGAAGACCACCAGCACCACGAGCACCGACAACACCGTCGCCATCGCCAGCGGTGACGACGGCCCCAGTGACGGCCTCCGCATCTTCGCCGCCGTCCTCGCCGTGGCCGGCATCGTCGGCATCGTCGGCTACCTCCTCTGGCAGTCCCGCACGTACGAGGACGAGTACTACGACGAGGAGTACTAGCCCCTAGCTGGCGTTCGCTGCCTTCAGGCGCTTGGTGGTGCGGCCGCGCTGGTGGCCGTCGAGGACGATCTTGCGCATCCTCACGCTCAGCGGGGTGACCTCCACGCACTCGTCGTCGGCGATGTCCTCCAACGCCGACTCGAGCGTCATCTGCTTGGGGGGAGTCAGGCGCACCAGCTCCTCGGCGATCGAGGTGCGGATGTTGGTGAGCTTCTTCTCCTTGGTGGGGTTCACGTCCATGTCCTCGGCCCGTGAGTTCTGTCCGACCACCATGCCCTCGTAGACCTCCACACCCGGGCCGACGTACATCGAGGCGCGGTCCTGCAGGTTCATCAGCGCATACGTCGTGGTCGGGCCGGTGCGGTCCGCGACCAGCGAGCCGGAGTTGCGCAGCTTCATCTCGCCGGCCCAGCGCTCCCAGCCGTCGAACACGTGGTGGAGCACCGCGGTGCCGCGGGTCTCGGTGAGGAGCTCGGTGCGGAACCCGATGAGGCCACGCGACGGCATGCGGTACTCCATGCGCACCCAGCCGTTGCCGTGGTTGACCATCTCCTGCAGCAGGCCCTTGCGCACGGCCAGCAGCTGGGTGATGGAGCCGAGGTGGTCCTCGGGAACATCGACCGTCACGCGCTCCTGCGGCTCGCACAGGTGGCCGTCGATCTCGCGCGTGAGCACCTGCGGCTTGCCCACGGTGAGCTCGAAGCCCTCGCGGCGCATGATCTCGACGAGCACCGCCAGCTGCAACTCGCCGCGACCCTGGACCTCCCAGGTGTCGGGGCGATCGGTGGGCAGGACGCGGATGCTGACGTTGCCGATCAACTCGGTGTCGAGCCTGGCCTTGATGAGGCGGGCAGTGAGCTTCTTGCCCTCCCGACCGGCCAGCGGCGAGGTGTTGGTGCCGATCGTGACGGCGATGCTGGGCTCGTCGACGTGGATGACCGGCAGCGGCCGGGGGTCGTCGGGGTCGGCCAGTGTCTCGCCGATGGTGATCTCCGGGATGCCGGCGATGGCGATGATCTCGCCAGGACCGACCTCCTCGGCGTCGACGCGGTCGAGGGCCTGGGTGATGTAGAGCTCGGTGATCTTGACCGACTCGATCTCGCCGGTGGCCCGGCACCAGGCCACGCGCTGACCCTTGCGGATCGTGCCGTTCCACACCCGGCACAGGGCGAGACGGCCGACGTAGGGCGACGCGTCGAGGTTGGTAACCAGGGCCTGCAACGGGTGGCCTTCTTCATAGGTCGGCGCCGGCACGTGGTCGAGCAGCACCTGGAAGAGCGGCTCGAGGTCGGGGGCCAGCTCGTGGTGGTCGAGTCCGGCTCGCCCGGCGCGCGCGTTGGCATAGACGATGGGGAACTCGATCTGGTGGTCGTCGGCGCCGAGGTCGAGGAACAGCTCGTACACCTCGTCGACGACCTCGCGGATGCGCGCGTCGGGGCGGTCGACCTTGTTCACCACGACGATGACGGCCAACTTCTTCTCCAGGGCCTTGCGCAGCACGAAGCGCGTCTGGGGGAGCGGGCCCTCGCTGGCGTCGACCAACAGGACGACGCCGTCGACCATCGTCAGGCCCCGCTCGACCTCGCCGCCGAAGTCGGCGTGGCCGGGCGTGTCGATGATGTTGAACTTCACGCCACCGTGGTCGACGGCCGTGTTCTTGGCCAGGATGGTGATGCCCTTCTCGCGCTCGAGGTCCATCGAGTCCATGACGCGGTCGTTGACGTCCTGGCCGGCGCGGAACGCGCCCGACTGCCAGAGCATGGCGTCGACCAGCGTGGTCTTGCCGTGGTCGACGTGGGCGATGATGGCCACATTGCGTAGGTCGTGGCGCGTGGGCACAGCGGCAAGCTCCTCGGAAGGGCCGACACGGCTGTGTCGACCACTCCATGGTACCTGTCAGGTACGCTGGGAGTGGCGGAGCGCGCACACGGCGTGCCTTCGCGGGTCATCCTCACCCGTCTCGCGTCGAGGGCGACCCACTGTGTTCCCGCCCCTGACAGAACCGAGAACGAGGAAATCATGAGCACGACCACCTTTGCCGCGCTCGGCGTGGCACCTGACCTGGTGGAGGCGCTGGCCGCCGGTGGCATCACCGAGCCGTTCGCCGTGCAGGCCCTCACCATCGCCGACGCCCTGGCCGGGCGCGATGTGTGCGGCAAGGCCAAGACGGGCTCGGGCAAGACGCTCGCCTTCGGCCTGCCGGTCCTGATGCGCACCACGAAAGCAAAGCCCGGGCGCCCGACGTCACTGGTGCTGGTTCCGACCCGCGAGCTCGCCGTGCAGGTCTTCGAGGTGCTCGAGCCGCTGGCGGCCGCCTGCGGTGTGCGTATCCACTCCTTCTACGGCGGCACGCCGCTCGACAAGCAGGCCAAGGCGCTGCGCAAGGGTGTCGATCTCGTGATCGCCACGCCCGGCCGGCTCATCGACCTGGGCGAGCGGGGGGAGCTGTCGGTCGCCGATGTGACCACGATCGTCCTCGACGAGGCCGATCGCATGGCCGACATGGGCTTCATGCCCCAGGTCGAGTGGTTCCTGCGCCGGCTCGAGAAGGACCACCAGACGCTGCTCTTCTCGGCCACCCTCGACCGCGACGTCGACCACCTCATCAAGCTGTACCTGCGCGATCCCGTCCGCCACGAGGTCATCTCCGACACCGTCACCGTCGACGACATGGCCCACCGCTTCCTCGCCGTGCACCAGATGGACAAGCCGAAGGTGGCGGCGTCCATCGGTCGTCACAACTTCCGCACCCTGGTGTTCGTGCGCACCAAGCGGGGCGCCGACCGCCTCGTCGAGCAGCTCAACCGCGAGGGCGTGAAGGCGGCCGCCATCCACGG
>DATLDH010000017.1:0-8151 GCA_035526015.1 Acidimicrobiales bacterium | reverse complement strand
GGAGTTCTTCGCCAACCAGCCGGTGATCGCCCGCCACATGCAGACCATCACCGACGTGGGCCTCGGCTACGTGCGGCTCGGGCAGCCGGCGCCGACCCTGTCGGGTGGCGAGGCCCAGCGGGTGAAGCTGGCGAGTGAGCTGTCGAAGCGGCCGACCGGCCACACCATCTACATCCTCGACGAGCCGACCACCGGCCTCCACTTCGAGGACGTGCGCAAGCTCCTCACCGTGCTCGGCCGTCTTGTCGACGCCGGCAACACGGTCCTCGTCATCGAGCACAACCTCGACGTGGTGAAGACCGCCGACTGGATCGTCGACCTCGGCCCCGAGGGCGGCGACGGCGGCGGCCTCGTCGTCGTCGAGGGCACCCCGGAGACCGTGGCCAAGACCCCGGAGTCCCATACCGGCCGCTTCCTCGCCCCCCTGCTCGGCCTGTAGCGACTCAGGTGATCGCCAGCATTCGTTCGAGGGCGACCTTTGCCCATTTGGCGGTCTCGTCGTCGACGGTGATGTGGTTGACGACGGTGCCGGCGACCAGGTTCTCGAGCACCCAGCACAGGTGGGCGGCGTCGATGCGGAACATGGTCGAGCACGGGCAGATGAGCGGGTCGAGGCTGAAGATCGTCTTGTCGGGGTGCTCGGCGGCCAGGCGCTGCACGAGGTGGATCTCCGTCGCGATGGCGAGGGTGGCGCCGGCCGGGGCCCGCTCGACGGTCTTGATGATGTAGTCGGTGGAGCCCACCTCATCGGCGATCGAGCACACCTCACGCGAGCACTCGGGATGGGCGACGACGATCACGCCGGGGTGCTCGGCGCGGGCCGCCGCCACATGGTCGGCGGTGAAGCGCTGGTGCACCGAGCAGTGGCCCTTCCACAGCAGGAACGTCGACTCCTTGACCTCGGCCTCGGTCAGGCCGCCCAGTTCGAAGCGCGGGTTCCAGACGCGCATGTCTTCGGCCTCGTAGCCCATGGCAGACGCGGTGTTGCGGCCCAGGTGCTGGTCGGGGAAGAAGAGCACCTTCTCGCCTCGTCCCAGGGCCCACTCCAGCACGCCGCGGGCGTTGGTCGACGTGCACACCACGCCGCCGTGACGCCCGACGAACGCCTTCAGCGCCGCCGAGGAGTTCATGTAGGTGATGGGCACGACCCGCTCGATGTCGGTGACGCCGGAGATGGCCTCCCACGCCTCCTCGACCGACTCGATGTCGGCCATGTCGGCCATGGAGCAGCCGGCGTTGAGGTCGGGGAGCATCACCTGCTGGTGGGGGGCGGTGAGGATGTCGGCGGACTCGGCCATGAAGTGCACGCCGCAGAACACGATGAAGTCGGCGTCGTGGTTGTCGGCCGCCATGCGGGACAGGCCGAAGCTGTCGCCCCTGGCGTCGGCCCAGCGCATGACCTCGTCGCGCTGGTAGTGGTGGCCGAGGATGAACAGCCGGGAGCCGAGGGTCGCCTTGGCGGCGGCGATGCGCGCCGCCAGGTCCTCGGGCGTGGCGTTGGTGTAGGTGTCGGGGAGCGGTGACTGGAGCCGCAGCATCTTCGGATGGACCTCCGGTGGAGGAAGCTCCGATATGACCGGCGGGGACAGCCTGGTCGCCCATCCGCGGGGTTGTCGGCCTCGGAGCTGATATGTCGCCGGGTACCAGGCCGGCGTTGTCACCCACTGTAGTTCCTGAGGCTGTTCTTCCTGAGGCAGTGTGGGCATGTGGTGCAACGCCCGCCCGCCGGCTCCATTCCCGACGCCCCCGGCTCGTACCAGTTCAAGGACCGGGACGGCCGGGTGATCTACGTCGGCAAGGCCAGCTCGCTCCGGTCGCGGGTGGGCAGCTACTTCCAGGACCCGGCCGGGCTGCACGTCCGCACCGCCGGCATGGTGGCGGCGGCCGAGACCGTCGAGTGGATCCAGGTCGCCAACGACGTGGAAGCGCTCATGCTCGAGTACAACCTGATCAAGCAGCACCGGCCGCGCTTCAACATCCGGCTGCGGGACGACAAGAGCTACCCCTACATGTCGATCACGACCCCGGTCGACGAGTGGCCCCGGGCCATGGTGATGCGGGGCAAGAAGCGCAAAGGGGTCACCTACTTCGGGCCCTACGCCCACGCCTACGCCATCCGGGAGACCCTCGACCTCCTGCTGCGGACCTTCCCGATCCGCACGTGCTCGGACTCCAAGTTCGAGCGCCACCGCAAGCAGGGCCGGCCGTGCCTGCTGTTCCACATCGAGAAGTGCGCCGGGCCGTGTGTGGGCGAGGTGGAGAAGGAGCGCTACGACGAGCTCGTCGGCGAGCTGATCGGGTTCCTCGACGGCGACACGCAGCCGGTGGTGCGCCGACTGGAAGCGGAGATGAAGACGGCGGCTTCAGCTCTGGAATACGAGAAGGCGGCGCGGGTGCGCGACCGGCTGGCGTCGGTGCGCAAGGTCATCGAGCGCCAGCAGATGGTGGCCGACACCTCCGAGGACCTCGATGTCATCGGCCTGGTCGAGGACGAGCTCGAGGCGGCGGTACAGATCTTCTACGTGCGCAAGGGCCGCGTCGTCGGGCGCAAGGGGTTCATCGTCGACAAGGTCGAGGACCTCACGCCGCCCCAGCTGCTGGCCCACGTGCTGGGCCAGCTGTATGCGGAGCCCGAGGCCGACCCGCCCAAAGAGGTGATCGTCCCGTGCGAGCCCGAGGACCATCGCTTCTACGAGGAATGGCTGGCGTTGGCCCGCGGCTCGCGCGTCGCCATCCGCGTCGCCAAGCGGGGCGACAAGCGCGCCCTGCAGGAGACGGTCACGCGCAACGCGGCCGAGGAGTTCCAACGCCACCGCATGCGCCGTTCCTCTGACCACAACAGCCGCGCGCGCGCCCTCAACGCGCTGCAGGACGCCCTCGGCCTGCCCGAGGCGCCGCTGCGCATCGAGTGCTTCGACATGAGCCACATCCAGGGGAGTGACTACGTCGGCTCCATGGTCGTGATGGAGGACGGCCTGCCCAAGAAGAGCGAGTACCGCCGCTTCAAGGTCCGCGAGGTCGACGGCAACGACGACTACGCGGCCATGGAGGAGGTGCTGACCCGTCGCCTCACTGCCCTGCTCATCGAGCGCGAGCGGCCCACGGAGGAGGACCGCAGACCGCGGCGCTTCCAGTACCCTCCGCAGCTGCTGCTGGTCGACGGCGGCAAGGGCCAGCTCAGTGTCGCCATGCGGGTCGTCGAGGAGCTGGGTCTGGCCGAGGAGATCCCCGTCGCCTCGCTGGCCAAGCAGTTCGAGGAGGTGTTCGTCCCCGGCCAGGCCGAGCCGGTGCGCATCCCCCGTCAGTCAGAGGCGCTCTACATGCTCCAGCGCATCCGCGACGAGGCCCACCGCTTCGCCATCACCTACCACCGACAGCTGCGCGGCAAGCGCATGACGGTGAGCTCGATCGACAACGTCCCCGGCCTCGGCCCCACCCGCAAGAAGCGCCTCCTCACCGAGCTCGGCAGCGTCAAGGCCATCAAGGACGCACCCCTTGAGACGCTCGAGGCTCTTCCCTGGCTCCCCTCAGCCGTCGCCCACGCCCTCTACGACAAGCTCCACACCAGCGGCTGACGGCGGGAAGAGGTCGGGGCGGGAGTAGTGGCCGACGCTGTCGAACCAACGCTTGGCCTGCAGGCCGACCCGTAGGTCGCAGTCGGCCACGACCATGCCCTCGGTGTCGTAGAGCGGGCCGGCGATGACCCTTCCCATGGGGTCGATGACAGCGGCACCACCGCGGCCGAGGCAGTCGAGACCGGCGGGGATCTCGGCTGGGAAGTCGTCGGGGAACGCGGCCCGTGGCAGGTACTGCGGCACGCTCACCACGAACGCACCGGCTTCGATGGCGAGGCTCCGCATGCTCGCCTGCCACCCGTCACTGTCGTCGGCGGTGGGGGCGACCCAGATCTGCGGTCCGCCCTGATAGAGCGCCCACCGCGCCATGGGCATGCGGTTCTCCCAGCAGATGAGGCCGGCGACGCGGCCGACGCCGGGGACATCGGTCACGTGCAGGTCCTTGCCGGCACCCATGCCGTAGAAGACCCGCTCCTGCATGGTCGGCATCGTCTTGCGGTGGTGCCACAGCAGGCCGTCGGGGCCCAGCAACAGCATGGCGTTGTACAAGGTGCCGGGACGCACGTCCTCCCGCTCGTTCACGCCGATGACCAGGTGCAGCCTGTGGGTGCGGCACGCGTCGACGAGGCGCTGCACCTCGGGCCCGGACACGTCGACGGAGGAGTCCCACAGCCGCTCCCACAGCTCGTCGACGCCACCGAACTGCGCGCCGGCGGCGGCCCACGCGCCGCTCGGATAGACCGACACGAAGCACTCCGGCAGCACCGCCAGCTGTGCCCCGGCCTCGGCGGCCTGGGCGATCAGCGCGACCGACTTGTCGATCGTGGCCTCGCTGTCGAGCACCACCGGCGTGGCCTGCAGTGCGGCCACCCGGACGGTGGGGAACGCAGTCATGGGCCCAAGGTTTTCACGACGACACGCTCCGCACCTCGATTCATGACGTCAGCGGAGGCCCGAGGCCCAGAGGTCGCGCAGCAGGCCGATCTCGGCGCTGTGGTGGGCCAGCTCCATGTTGATGTAGGAGAGGAAGCCGACCCTCGGTCCGTCGAAGCGCCCAGCGACCTCACCCATCGGCTCCATGAGGTACTCGTCGTCGCAGCCGGCCACGATGGCGCTCCACCACACATGTGCCTCTCGGAGATTCGCCACCGCGGCATCGGCCCCCGCTGGGAGGGAGGCGACCACGGGCGTCGGCGGTTCCGGAGCGTCGGTCACCCCGAGCCACAGGGGGTTTCGCCGGCTACCGAGGACATCGCACACGACATGGGCGAGCCGCCACGCCATAGTCGTGAACGGCGCCGGCCTCCCGTCGAAGTGGGTGAAGTGCGTCACCTCCGATGGTGGGTCCGGCACCCACCTTCCCTCGACGTCGCGCACGGTCAGGCATCCCTGCACCGGTTCCCAGAGGATCTCGTCGTCCGTGACGCCGACGATGCGGTCGAGCAGGTACACGAAGGGCTTGTGGGCGACGGCGAGGTCGAACGTGCGCCGCACCATCAGCTCCAGAACTCGTCGTAGGCCACGGGGTCTTCGTAGATGAAGGTCGCGGTGGTCACCTTTCCGCCGGCCAGCTCGAAGACTGCGACCTGCCGCTCGTCGAGGGCCTGCCCGTCCCGATTCCCCCGTGCATGCACGAGCACGACGGCGCGGTCGTCGTTGGCGAGCACGTCGCGGACCTCGAGCCGCAGGCCACCGCCGGTCTGGGCGGCGATCTCCTTCCACAGACCGAAGATCGCGTCGGGGCCCGCATAGGTGCCGGCGAGAGGTCCCTGACCGGCGATGATCCAGCGCGTCTCCGGCGTGAGGAGTGTCGCCAGCCCCCGGCCGTCGCCCCGTGCCATCGCGGCATACGCATCTCGGATGATCCGTTCGTTCTCGTGCACGATGCAATCCCCCCGACGCACTCTACGGTTGCACCGTGTCCGGGCAACGCTTCGGGTGGGACGACGTCGCCACGTGGTGGCAGGAGGGGTTCACCGACGGGGCTGACGCCGAGTACGTCGAGCAGATCATTCCGCTGGTGCGGCGTGAGCTGGGTGTTGCGGATGCGACCCGGGTGCTCGACGTGGGTACCGGGGAGGGGCAGCTGGCCCGGGTCGCCCACGAGGAGGGCGCGTCCCTCGTGGTCGGCGTCGACCCGATCACCGCGCAGCTGACGGCGGCCCGTACACGCGGCGAGGGCCCCCACTACGCCCTCGGAACCGCCGACCGCCTGCCGTTCCCGGACGGCTCCTTCGACTTCGCCCTCGCCTGTCTCGTGTTCGAGCACATCGACGCCGTCGACGAGGCGCTGGCCGAGATCGGTCGCGTCCTGCAGCCGGGCGGCACGTTTCTGTTCCTCCTCAACCATCCGCTGCTGCAGACGCCGGGCAGTGGCTGGATCGACGACCACATCCTCGACGAGCAGTACTGGCGCATCGGGCCGTACCTGGTCGAGGACTCCTCCATGGAGGAGGTCGACAAGGACGTGTTCATCCCGTTCGTCCACCGGCCGCTGTCGCGCTACGTCAACACCTTGGCCGCCAACGGCCTGCTCGTCACCCGCATGGAGGAGCCGGCCCCGCCGCCCGGCTTCCTGGCCCGGGCCGAGGAGTACCAGCAGGCGCCGAGCATCCCGCGCCTCCTCATGCTCCGCACGGTCAAGCAGCAGGCGAGAATGGGTTCGACATGAACGAGTTCCTCGTGATCGCCGGGTTGTCGGGCGCGGGCCGCAGCACCGCCGCCGCCGCCCTCGAGGACCTCGGTTGGGAGGTCATCGACAACCTCCCGCCCCGCCTCATCCCGGAACTCACCGGATCGGCCGAGCGACTGGCCCTCGTCGTGGGCCGCAGCCTCGACCAGGCCGAGGTGCAGGGCATCGAGCTGGCCCTCCAACAGCTGCGCAGCTCGGGCGCGACCGTGCAGGTCCTGTTCCTCGACGCCGCCGACGACGTGCTCGTCCGCCGCTACGAAGGGACGCGCCGTCGCCATCCGGTGCAGGGCGAGGAGGGGGTGGTGGGCAGCATCGCCAGCGAGCGCGAGCTGCTGGCCTCCATCAAGGCCCAGGCCGACGTGGTGGTCGACACCACCGAGCTCAACGTCCACCAGCTGCGCGAACGGCTCGTACGCACCTTCGGTCGCGATGACCCCACCGGCAACATGCGGACGGCTGTCGTGTCGTTCGGCTACACCCACGGCATCCCGCTCGACGTCGACCTCGTGTTCGACTGCCGCTTCCTGCCCAACCCCTACTGGGACGATGAGCTGCGTCCCTTCACCGGCCGCGACGAGCAGGTCAAGGAGTTCGTCCTCGGCCAACCCGAGACGGCCGCCTTCCTCGACAAGCTCGACGACCTGTTCGGCCTCCTTCTGCCGGCCTATGTGAAGGAAGGCAAGTCGTACCTCACGATCGCGGTGGGGTGCACCGGTGGCCGCCACCGTTCGGTCGTGCTCGCCCAGGAGCTGGCCGACCGGCTGGCCGCACAGGGGTTCTCGCCGACCGTGCACCACCGGGACATCGAGCGGTGAAGCTGGCACCGGGAGGACCGCGTGTGGTCGCCCTCGGTGGCGGCCACGGTCTGGCGGCCACACTCCGGGCCGCCTGCCGCTACGCCGGCGACATCACCGCCATCGTCTCGGTGGCCGACGACGGCGGGTCGAGTGGGCGACTCCGCGACGCTCTCGGCCTGCCTGCGCCAGGGGACCTGCGTCGCTGCCTGATGGCGTTGAGCGACGAGGCGTCGGTATGGGCCAGGGCCCTCGATCACCGGTTCTCGGCCGGCGAGCTCGACGGGCACTCGCTCGGCAACCTCGTCATCGCCGGGCTCACCGCCACCACCGGTGACTTCGGCGCCGCCCTGGACGAGATGGGCCGGCTGCTCGGCGCCGTCGGGCGCGTCCTGCCGGCCACCGTCGGCCCCGTCGTGCTCAAGGCCGACGCCGCCGGGGGAGAGGTCGAGGGGCAGGTCGCCATCGAGCAGGTCGGGCGGATCGCCGGTGTCTCCCTCATCCCGCCCGACGCTCCTGCACCTCCTGCCGCCATCGAGGCCATCCTCGCCGCCGATCAGATCGTGCTCGGCCCCGGGTCGCTGTTCACCAGCGTCCTGGCCGCCGCGCTGGTACCAGAGCTCCGCGCCGCCCTGGCCGCGACCAGGGCCCACCGCGTCTACGTCTGCAACCTCCGGGCCCACGAGCCCGAGACGGCGGGCTACGACGTCGCCGGCCACGTCGACAGCCTGATGGCCCACGGGATCGACCCCGACGTGGTCGTCTACGACCCGGCTGCCATCCCCGTCGGTGAGCTCGACCTGCCGGCGGTGGCGGCGGCCGTCACCTCCGACGACGGGACCGGTCACGATCCGGCCCGGTTGGCAGAGGTGCTGAAGAACTTGGTTGGATAGATCCACCTAACGAGGGAGAGCGGACACATGGCGGTCAAGGTCGGGATCAACGGCTTCGGGCGGATCGGGCGCAACTTCTTCAAGGCCGCCAAGCAGCGCGGCGTCGACATCGACTTCGTGGCCGCCAACGACCCGTTCGGCTCCAAGGAGCTGATGGCCCACCTTCTGCGCCACGACACCATCCAGGGGAAGTGGGA
>DATLDH010000010.1:0-3929 GCA_035526015.1 Acidimicrobiales bacterium | reverse complement strand
GCACGGTGCGCTGGTTCAGCCCTACGACGACGACAGACACGCCTGCAGGCGCTCCCTTGCTCGGTCGACCCGGCCGGACCGGATCAGGTCGAGCATGTCGGAATCCAACGCGCCCTGCCAATCGAGGGCCTCGGTGCCCTGACCCTCGGCGTGACGGGCCCGGCGCTCAGCGGCGAGGAGGTCGACGAGCACCTCGTACTCGGGCCCGAGGTCGGCGACGATGCGGTCGCGGAGCCACACGGCCAGAGCCGGGCTCTGGCCGGCGGTCGACACCGCCACGGTGACCGGGCCTCGCCGGCCCACGGCCGGCAGGGTGACCGAGCACGCCGCCGGGTGGTCGGCGGCGTTGACCCAGACGCGGGCCGCCTGACCGGCGGCGAACACCTCGGCGTCGACGGCCGCATCCGCGGTGGCGGCCACGACGAGCCACGCGCCGTCGACATCGGCGGGCTCGAACGGGCGGCGGGTGACACCCACACGATCGGCGAGCGCGCTGACTTCCTCGCCGATGTCGGGCGCCACCACCCGCACGGTGGCGCCGGCGGCGAGCAGCCCGGCGATCTTGCGCGCCGCGATGCGGCCGGCACCGACCACGAGGCAGTCCCGACCTTCGAGGTCGAGCACGACAGGGAAGTCCGCGCTCATGTCAGGGCGGCGGTGGCCCGGCGCTGTTGGTAGAAGCTGAGGATCTGCAGCTCGATCGAGAGGTCGACCTTGCGCAGCGAGACGTGGTCGGGGACGTTGAGCACCACCGGCGCGAAGTTCAGGATGCTCCGGACGCCGGCGGCCACCAGCTTGTCGGCGACATCCTGGGCGGCGGGCGCGGGTGTGGCGATGATGCCGATGGCGACCTCCTCCCGGGCGACGATGGTGGGCAGGTCGTCGACCGACTGCACGACGAGGTCGCCCAGCTGCTCGCCGACCTTGGTGGGGTCCTCGTCGACGAGGGCCACGATGCGGAACCCGCGGGCCGGGAAGCCCCGGTAGTTGGCCAGGGCGTGGCCCAGGTTGCCCAGCCCGACGATCACGACCGGCCAGTCCTGGGTGAGGCCCAGCTCGCGGCTGATCTGGTACAGCAGGTACTCGACGTCGTACCCGACGCCGCGGGTGCCGTAGGAGCCCAGGTACGACAGGTCCTTGCGCACCTTGGCGGCGTTGACGCCCGACAGCTCGGCCAGGCGCTCGGAGGAGATGGTGCCGATCTTGCCGTCGGCCGCCTCGACCAGACCACGCAGGTACACCGGCAGGCGGGCCACGGTTGCCTCCGGGATGCGACGCGGTGCGGGCTCGGCCACGGCCCCATCGTACGCCCTCGTGCACAAGTTCACGAGCGCCCCGGCCCAGCCCGTTCTCGTGCATGGCGCGCCGCTCTGAGCGGCTTTCCATGCACGAGTTCGGGAAAAAGAGGCCCGTTACTGGATGAGGGTGTGGGGGAGGGCGCGGCGGAGGCGGCGGCGGAAGCGCGCCGGGACGCCACGGGGGAGGGTGAGGATCTCGAGGTCGACGAGTCCGTGGAGGTGGGCCAGGCCCGGGCCCTCCACGTCGGTGCCCCACAGCTGGAGCACGTTGAGCTGCACGAGGGTGCCGAGGTGGGCGAGACCGGCATCGGTGATGCGGGTGCGCCCCAGGCCGAGCTGGCGGAGCCCGGCCAGCCGGCCGACGAGGCCCATGCCGCCGTCGGTGACGCCGGTGTCCCAGAGCGACAGGGTCTCCAGCCGGTCCAACCCCTGGATGTGCACGAGCCCGGCATCGGAGACATCGGTGCCGGCCAGGTCGAGGATGCGCAGCCCGTTCATGCCATGGAGGTGGGCGAGCTGGGTGTCGTCGACGGTGCTGCCCTCGCAGTGGAGACCCCACAGCCCGTTCGGCGCCAGGTGCCGGAGTGCGGCGAGGTCGGCGCCCTTTTCGACGCTGAGGTTGCAGCGCGGCATGCCGTCCTCGTCGGGCAACGAGCCGCTGACGCTCCCGAGCCAGTAGCGGAACCCGCTGCCGATCATCAGCGGGGGCGCGGCCTGCCGCCGCCGGGTGGGCCGGGGCCGGCGACCGCCGACCTGCTGCAGTGCCGCCTCCGCCCGCTCGAGCGCCTCGTCGTACTCCGAGCGCAGGCGCTCGTCGCGCAGGACGTTCCACGCCGC
The DNA here is from genome assembly GCA_035526015.1 of Acidimicrobiales bacterium. Lineage (GTDB taxonomy): Bacteria > Actinomycetota > Acidimicrobiia > Acidimicrobiales > DATLDH01 > DATLDH01. Next base: position 1,794 of record DATLDH010000010.1, on the reverse strand, counting down.
GTTCAGCGCCGCCATGGCGCGCGACGCCTCGTGGAGGACGGGTGTGGTCGAGCCGGCGTGCGCGTCCGGGTGGTACGCCCGCGCCTTGCGGTAGTAGGCGCGCTTGATCTCCGGAAGGGGGGCGTGGGGGCGGACGCCCATCACGTCGTAGTGCGTGGTCATGGCTCGGGGCGAAACTTTGCCACCTAACCTCGCCGACCGTGCTGCACACCGCCCTGGCCGTGGCCGCCGCCCTGGTCGCGCTGGCGTGCGGGCTTTCGACCTTCGAGCGGTGGTTGGCGCGCCGCCGACCGCACGAGCTGGCGTGGACCATCGCTCTCGCCATGTTCATGCTCGCGTCGGCCGCCCTGGCCGCCGGGGCCGGGCTCGGCTGGTCGGGCTGGTCGTTCCGGCTCTTCTATCTCTTCGGCGCCATCCTCAACGTGCCGGTGCTGGCCCTCGGCACCGTGTTCCTGCTGGGCGGGGTCGACCGGGGGCGACGGGCGTCGATCGGCGTCGCGTTGCTCGGCGCGTTCGCGGCAGGCGTCGTGATGACGGCGCCGTTCACCCACGCCTTGCCGCGTGAGGAGCTGGCGCGCGGCTCGGAGGTGTTCGGCGCGCTCCCCCGCATCCTCGCCGCCGCCGGTTCCGGCCTGGCGTCGGTGGTGATCGTGGGCGGTGCGGTCCTCAGCGCGGTGCGGGAACGGAGGGGCCGGCGGCGGCTGGCGGCGGGCAACGTCCTCATCGCCGTCGGGACCGTCGTCACCGGCGCCAGCGGCCTGATGAACAGCGTGCTCGACGAGATGACCGGCTTCGCCGTCGCCCTCGTCCTCGGCATCGCCCTCATCTTCCTGGGCTTCCTGCTGGCGACGACGGAGCGAACTACCGCAACTGGCGTCTGAGGAGCTTGCCGCTGGTGGCGTGGGGCACCTCGTCGACGAACATCACCTTGGTGGGGCACTTGTAGCGGGCCAGGTTGTCGGCGCAGAACGCCGACACCTCCTCCTCCTCGAGGTGGTGGCCGGCCTTGGCCACGACGAAGGCCTTGACCGCCTCGCCGGTGTGGGGATGGGCGACGCCGACGACCGCCACGTCGGCGATGCCGGGGTGCGACCGCAGCACGTCCTCGACCTCGGCCGGGTACACGTTGAAGCCCGACACGATGATGAGGTCCTTGGACCGGTCGACGATGTAGAGGTAGCCGTCGTCGTCGGCCACCGCCACGTCGCCGGTGCGCAACCAGCCGTCGTCGGTGAGGGCGGCGCGTGAGGCGGGCTCGTCCTCCCAGTAGCCCAGGAAGACGTTGGGTCCGCGCACCCAGATCTCGCCGGGGTCACCCAGCAGCGCGTCCTCGCCATCGTCGTCGACCAGGCGCACCTCCATACCCGGCAGCGGCACGCCGATGGAGCCTGGCTTGGCCGTGCCGCCCATCACCGACGAGGTGACGGTCGGGGCGGCCTCGGTCAACCCGTAGCCCTCCCAGATGGGAACCCCGAAGCGCTCCTCGAACTCCTCGGCCACGGCCGGCGACAGCGGCGCCGCGCCCGACACGCACAGCCGCACGCTCTGCATGGCGCGGGGATCGGCATCGGGGAGCACGGCCCAGGCCGCGAACATCGGCGGGGCGCCGGCCACCAGGGTCACACCGTGGCGGGCGATGGTCTCCAGCGCAGTGGCCGGGTCGAAGCGCTCGACCAGCACCACCGACGCGCCGGCGACGAGCGACAGCCCGAGCACGACGTTGAGGCCGAAGATGTGGAACAGCGGCAGCACGCCGAGGCTGACGTCACCGGGGTTGAGCGCCCGGCCCGGGTG
>DATLDH010000139.1:0-18063 GCA_035526015.1 Acidimicrobiales bacterium | reverse complement strand
AGAGCGACACCGCCCCCAGCTGGACGGCCAGCGCAGCCACGATGACGGCCTGCGCCGCCAAGTGGTAGCAGTCGTCTGATCGCTTCGATCAGTTGACAGTGGCCGGGCCGCAAGGCCCGGCCGAGCCGATGGTGGCCGGGCCGCAAGGCCCGGCCGAGCCGATGGTGGCCGGGCCGCAAGGCCCGGCCACTGTCGCGTCCGGGCTTACGCTCGGCCCATGAGCGCCTACGCCGTCGTGGTCCTGTACTGCGGGCTGTTCGGGCTGGTGATCGGGTCGTTCCTGAACGTGGTGATCGTGCGACTGCCCCGCAAGGAGTCGATCGTGCGGCCCCGGTCGCGCTGTCCGGGCTGTGGGAGCCAGCTGGCCGCGCGCGACAACGTCCCGGTGGTGTCGTGGCTCGTGCTCCGGGGCCGGTGCCGGTCGTGCGGTGAGCCCATCTCGTCGCGCTACCCGCTGGTGGAGCTCCTCACGGCGGCGGTGTTCGTGGCCCTCGGCGCCCGGTTCGGCCTCGACGCTGCCCTTCCCGCCTTCCTCGTGCTCGGCGCCGCCGGTGTCGCCATCTCCGCCATCGACCTCGAGCACCGCATCGTGCCGACCCGGCTGGTGTACCCGTGCCTGGCCGCCGCCCTCGTACTGCTGGCTGCCGCCGCCGCCCTGGACGGGGAGTGGGGCCACCTGATGCGGGCCGTGATCGGCGCCGTCTTCGCCCGCACGGCCCTGTGGGTGATCCACGTCGTCCAGCCCAGGGGAATGGGCTTCGGCGACGTGAGGCTGGCCACCCTGCTCGGCCTCCTGCTCGGCTGGCTCAGCCTGGGCCACGTGGCCGTGGGCCTGTTCCTGGGCTTCCTGGCCGGCGCCGTGGTGGGCTCGGCCCTCCTGCTCTCGGGGCGGCGCGGACGCAAGGACGCCCTGCCCTTCGCCCCGTTCCTGGTCCTGGGCACACTCCTGGCCGTGCTCTGGGGCTCGCCGCTGCTGGCCTGGTATCCCACTCCTTGAGCGCCCCTGAGGCTACCGTCACGGCTGTTCCCATTGGGACAGTCGTGGCTGGTGTTGCAATTGTTGTTCCTGTTGCCTAGGGTTGCTCCTGGGTAGGGGTCCGAGCTCTGAGGGGGCCGGTGCAAACCGAGCAGCGATTGCTGACCGTGCGAGAGGTCGCCGACGTCATGCGTGTGTCGAACATGACCGTGTACCGCCTGATCAAGACGGGCCACCTCGACGCGACCCGTGTCGGACGCAGCTACCGCATCTGGGAGCAGGCGGTCGACGCCTACCTGGCCCGGGAACCGGCCTGATGGCGCGCGTCACCGGCCTCGACATCGGCACCTTCGCGGTGCGCGCCGTCGAGCTCGACGTCGGCAGCGGCCAGCCGACCCTCAACCGCTTCGGCCAGGTCGCCCTGGCGCCCGGCGTCGTCGTCGACGGCGAGATCGTCGACACCGAGGCCGTCGGCGCCGCCATCCGCCGCCTGTGGCGGGAGGGCGGCTTCCGGGGCAAGAAGGTCACCTTCGGCATCGCCAACCAGCGCGTGATCGTGCGTCAGGCCGAGCTGCCGGCCATGAGCGAGGCCGACCTCGTCTCCGCCCTCCAGTTCGAGGCCCAGGAGCTCATCCCGATTCCGGTCGAGGAAGCCATCCTCGACTTCCAGGTCCTCGAGCAGCTGCCGGCCGTCGGCGCGGCCGAGGCGCGCGTGCGCATCCTTCTGGCGGCCGCCCAGCGCGACATGGTGCGCACCCACCTGGCCGCCGTGGAGCGGGGCGGCCTGGCCGCCTCCGTCGTCGACGTCGTGCCCTTCGCCCTGGTGCGGGCCCTCACCGTCGGCACGTCGCCCAGCGTCCTGCCCGATGGAGCCGTCGACGCCATCGTCAACATCGGTGGTGGTATCACCAACGTGGTCGTGCACGAGCAGGGCGTGCCCCGCTTCGTCCGGGTGATGCTCACCGGCGGCGACGACATCACCGAGGCCATCGCCCGCGAGATGGGCGTCGAGCTCGACGGCGCCGAGGAGATGACGCGGCGCGCCGCCTTCGGCGGCGCCGACCCGCAGGCCGTGCGCATCGTCGCCGAGCGCCTCAGCTTCCTCGTCGAGGAGATCCGCAGCTCGCTCGAGTACTACGTGGCCCAGCCGGACGCCCTGCCGTTGCAGCGCGTGCTGGTGACCGGCGGCGGGAGTCGCACGGCAGGCCTGGTCGAGCGGCTGCAGCAGCAGCTGTTCGCGCCGGTCGAAGTCGCCCGCCCGCTGTCGCTGGTCAAGGTCGGCGCGGTCGGCCTCTCCGAGGACCAGCTGCGCGAGGCCGAGAGCCTGCTCACCGTCCCCATCGGGCTCGCCCTCGCCGGCGCGCCACTGGGCAAGGGCGTCCGTCGCATCACGCTGCTGCCGCGAGAGGTCACCGAAGCCGTCGAGCAGCGGCGCCAGGCCATCCTCACCGGCAGCGCCGTGGCCGCCCTCGCCCTGCTCCTCCTGCTGCTGTGGGCGTGGCGGGGCGCGGCCGTCGACGAGGAGCGCAAGCGCGCCCAGGAGGCCGAGGAGCAGGCCGTCGTGCTCGAGCGCCAGGTCGCCGCTCTGCAGGACGTGACCAAGGCCGACACCGAGATCGCGGCCCGCGACACCGCCGTCAAGGCCGTGCTCACCGGGGAGGTCGCCTGGGTCCGCGTCCTCAACGAGGTCGCCCTCGTGATGCCCGGCGACGTGTGGCTCACCTCCTTCAGCGGCACCAGCGGCGGCATCAGCGTCAACGCCCAGGGCTTCGACCACACGTCCACCGCCCACTGGATCATGCGGGTCGGCCTCCTCCCGTCGCTCAACGGGCTGTGGGTGCCGTCGTCCAACAAGGGACCCGGAGCGAGGAGCCTCGTGACGTTCGGCTCGTCGGCCGGGTTCACCGACCGGGCCAGGTCCGACCGCTACAACCAGCGCTTCGGTCAGGGGCAGCAGTGAACCGCCGCGCCCTGCTCTTCGGCGGCATCGCCGCGTTGCTGATCCTCCTGCTCTGGTACTTCATGCTCTGGAGCCCGCGCAACAGCGATCTCAGCGAGGCCAAGGCCCGCACCGAGGCGGCGACGTTGCGCATCGCCGACCTCAACCTGCAGCTGGAGCGCCTGAAGAAGGCCCAGGCCGAGCAGCCCATCAAGCTGGCCCGGCTGTCAGGCCTGCGCGCCGCCATCCCCGACAATCCCCAGCTGGCCGAGTTCATCCTCGACACCAACAGCGCCGCCAACTCCTCCGGCATCGACTTCCTGAGCGTGGCGCCGTCGCCGCCGGCGCCGCCCGCTCCCGGCTCGGCGCCCGGCACCCCGTCGCAGATCAACATCGGGTTGTCGGTGACCGGCGGGTACTTCCAGGTGCTCGACTTCATGAACCGGCTCGAGGCCATGCCCCGCATCGTCGTGGTCGACACCTTGAACCTGTCGGGCAACCCGGTCATCAGCGCCCAGATCACCGCCCGCATGTTCGTCAGCGGCCTTCCCCCGGAGGCCCTCACCCCGGCCCCGACCGTGCCGACCACCTCGACCACCATCAGCACCGGCGCGCCCACGACCGCCACCAGCGCGCCGACCAACGCCACGCCGGCGAGCACCGGAGGCCAGCCGTGACCGAGCCCGTCGTCGATCCTGCCGGCCCGACCGCCGTCCGCCGCAGCCGCTTCGCGCTGCCCCCGGCCGACGATCCCAACCGCCGCATCGCCATCATCGGCCTGGTGGGCGTCTCGCTGCTGCTGCTGTTCCTCGTCGCCACCCGGCTTCTCGGTGGCGGAGGGGGCGGGGAGGAGGAGGCGGCCGTGCCGCCGCCCGCGCCCCCCGTCGAGACCACCACGACGATCGCCCCTGCGGTCGGCGGCGGCGTCCTCGAGTCCTTCGACGTGTTCCGCACCAAGAACCCGTTCACGCCGCTGGCCGGCCCCATCGGGAGCGGCCTGGCCACGACCCCGTCCGGTTCGGGGAGCGGCTCCACCCCGGTGCCGTCGAGCACGGGCGCCGGCGTCGGCGCCTTCACCGGCCGGGCCACGACCACCACCACGGCCGGCAGCGGCAGCGGCTCCGGCAGCGGGACCGGTTCGGGGAGCGGCAGCGGATCATCGGGCAGTGGCGGTGGCGGCACGACGGCCACCACCACCAGGCGGGCCGAGGGCAACACCGAGCCCCGCCAGGGCCAGCGGGTCGCCCTGCTCGACGTGTTCACCGAGGGTGGCCGGGTGACGGCCAATGTCCGGGTGAACAGCACCGTGCACAAGGTCCACAGCGGCGAGACCTTCGCCGGCAACTACCGGGTGCTCTCCCTGTCGGCCGGTGAGGCCTGTGGGCGCTTCGTCTTCGGTGACGACCAGTTCCGGCTCTGCGAGGGCGAGGAAACGCTCAAGTAGGCGGCAGATGGATCGACCACGGAGCGTGAGAGTAAAGGCTACGCCCCGTGGTGCCGAAGAGAACGAGGTGCACAAGGTGGGTCGATCGCGGGGCGAGGTGACGATGCGGGGTGAGCCGTCGGAGGACGGTTTCACCCTCGTCGAGCTGATCGTCGCCCTGACCATGCTCGCCCTGGCCCTGCTGTCACTGTCGTACGGGATGTACTCGGGAATGAACGCGCTGCAGGTCGCCCGCCACAAGACCTCGTTCCTCGAGCTGGCCAACGCCGAGGTCGAGAAGGTCAGGGCCCTCAACTACGACGACGCCGGCGTCAACGGCGGGACGGTGTCGCCCGACCCCAACCTGGCGACGGCCTATCCCGGCAACCAGTTCGAGGGTCGCGACGCGGTGATCTTCAACCCGGCGCGGGCCGGTGCGGTGGCGGCCGTGATCGAGGTGACGACCAGCCCGACGCCCGGGCTCATCGCCCCGTACACGATCAGGCGGTGGGTCACCTGGACCGACGACGCCGGCGGCACGAGCCACAAGTTCAAGCGGGTGGACGTGAAGATCGAGTGGACCGAGCGGGGGAGGCCACAGGACGTCAGGTACAGCTCGCTCTACTACCCGGGCAACCTCGGCGCGCCGGCTCCGGCGGCCGGCGACCTCCCGACCGCAGCCTTCGTGGTGTGCCCCGCCTCCACGTGCTCAGGGGCCCCGTCGACCCCGGCCCTGGGCCGGGCCAACTTCACCCAGTTCAGCGTCAACAACACCTCGAGCGATCCGAACGGTCTGGCGCTGACCTACTCCTGGAACTGGGGCGACTGCGACATCAATTCCGGCGGCTGCCTCGCCGTCGGCGCATCCCCCGGCACCCACACCTACGCCCAGAGTGGCCACTACACGATCATCCTCACCGTGCAGAACACGGCCACGCCCCAGGGCTTCGCCACCGCCACCCGGGAGGTGCTCGTGGGCGTGGACAAGCCCAACGGCCCCCCCGAGACCTCGCTCTACAACCTGGCTCCGACGGCCTCGTTCACCACCAACTACGTCTCGTCACCGATCCCTTCGGCCCCGCTGCGGGTCACGGCCAACGGCGGTGCGTCCACCGATCCCGACGGCGACCCGCTCCTCTACACCTACTCCTGGGGTGACGGCCTGACCACCACGGGCACGGCGGCGGCGCCCACGCACAACTACACCAACGGCGGCGTCTTCAACCTGACCCTGGTCGTGTCCGACCCCGGCGGCCGCTCGAGCCCGCCCGTGTCGAGGCTCATCACCATCGGCACGACGGGCTGCACCATCTCGTCGGTCGTCGGCGACAATTTCTTCAAGAACCCGGCAGCCAACACGATCAACAACCGCATCAGGGTCACGGGTGCCGGCCGGCCCCAGGACCTGGACTTCCTCATCGAGGTCAAGACGAATGCGTTCTGCACCGGCGCCTCGCTCAGCATCCCCCAGTCCACGGGCAGCTTCGTCACGACCCTGACCGAGATCTCGACCGTGGGCAACACCCGGCTCTGGCGGGCCACCGCCAGCGTGGGCGCGACGGTGCGCTTCAACTCGGGCACCCAGAGCGCGACGATCAGCGGCACCGGGCCCACCGGCAACGGCACGCAGGTCCTCACCTTCACGGCGGGCACCGGCAGTGCGTGAGACCCTGCGCCGGCTGCGGGAGCGCGACCAGCGCGGTCTCACGATGGTCGAGCTGCTCATCACCATGAGTCTCATGGGTGTGGTCATGGCCATGGCGGGGGCCGGGCTCATCAACATGTCCAAGGCGGCCAAGACCAACCAGGACCGGTCGGAGTCCAACGCCGCCATCCGCCTCGCCCTCGAGCGGATCGCCCGCGACGTCCGGGCCGCCAACCCCATCGACGTGCAGACCCCCGTGAGCCTGTACGACTCCCAGATCAAGTTCTCCGTCTTCTGCAACCCCGCCACCTCGGCCGACTGCCCGGCCAGCGGGCTGCGGCTGGTGACCTACCGGGTGCTGAACAACGCCCTCGAGTACAGCTACAACGGCGGCGCATTCCGCTCGCTGCTCAAGCCCGACGCCGCCACCGGGCCGCTCACGTCCCGGCAGTTCGCCGTCGTCAACGTGGCGGCCGAGCCGGTGTTCACCTACCTGAAGTCCAATCTCGCGCCCCTGATCACGCAGGGGACGGACGCCGCCCTGCCCGAGAAGTTCCGCGACTGCGCGCAGACCATCCGCATCCGGCTCCGGGTGATCACCGAGAACGGCAACACCAGGACGCCGGCCGAGCTGCGCACCGTGGTCGCGCTGCGCAACTTCAACGAGGTGTCGAATTGCTTGCCATAGGCCGACTGTTCCGTGAGCCCGAGCGCGAGGAGGAGGGCAGCATCATCATCGCCATCCTCATCATCGTGATCCTGTCGGTGAGCCTCACCGCCGTCATGCGAAGTGTGCAGGGCGGGATGAAGCTGGCCCGTACCGACCAGGACCGCACGAGCGCGTTCCAGCAGGCCAGCGGCGGCATGGACCAGGCCCTGTACCGTCTCGACAAGTCGGGCGGCAACATCAGCGCCGGCGTCCTTCCCGGCACGGCCGTGGGCAGTTACGTGCCCACCGTCGTGAACGGCAAGGTGGCCAGCTGGACCGAGCATGTGACCGCCGGCGGGGTGGATTACGAGATCACCGCCACCGCCACCCCCGCGGGCCAGACGGCGGAGTGGCGGGTGCAGTCGGTGGGCCGTGACAAGTCGGGCCGCCTGCGCCAGGCCGTGGCCCGGATCGAGGCCGAGCTGCTGTTCAAGGACGGCTTCTTCACCGTCGACGGCTTCTACCTGTCGGGCAACCAGCACTCCCCCCGCGCCTACGACTCGACGGCCTACCCGACCCAGTTCGTCTCCAAGCTCAACCCGTTCCAGGGGCCCGACGACAGGGAGGCGAGCATCGGCACCAACGGCTCGTTCGACCTGTCCGGTCTGCAGAGTGGAGAGCGCGAGAACTTCGTCGAGCGCTGGGCCGGCTTCAACATGTACGGGCGAGCGACGCAATCCGCCGCTGACGCCGCCTGCGACGGGTGCAGCGCGGCGGGCGGGACGGTCCGCCCCTTCGCCGACCAGCTCAAGGTGCTGACCACCGACGCCGCCGTGCGTCCTCCCGCCGTGGTCTCCTGCCCCCGCGGCGGCATCTTCACCGGCACCGTGCAGCCGGGCGACTACGTCTGCACGAACGTGACGTTCCAGGGCACCGTCAACGTGGCCAACACCGGCACCGGTCGCATCCGGGTGTGGCCCAAGTGCCGCCTGTACATGGACGGCGCCCAAGTCAACCTCAACCAGTCACCGCTCAAGGTCCAGATCTACTTCCTCGACCCGCCCAACCCGCCGTGCAGCGGCACCAACGACAGCGGGATGTGCGACGCCGTGGTGTTCGGGATGCTCTACGTGCCGGGAATGACCGTGCAGTGCAACGGCTCGCACCAGACGTTCATGTACGGCGCGGTGATGGCGCAGTTCTACAGCGGCACCGGTAACCAGTTCGAGTTCTACTTCGACGCCTCGAGCCAGCGGCAGCTGCACACCGGCAAGTACCGCGTCTTCGACTGGCGCGAGTGCCCCACCGGCGTCACGAATTGTTGATCACCGGGGGGTGGCTGGCCACCCCCCGGTAGGTTTGGGGTGTGCTGCGTTTTCTGACCGCCGGTGAGTCGCACGGGCGCGCCCTGGTCGTCATCGTGGAGGGGCTGCCGGCCGGCCTCGCGCTGACCGTCGAGCAGCTGCAGGCGGAGTTGGCGCGGCGCCGGCTCGGGTTCGGTCGGGGACCCCGGATGCGATTCGAGCAGGACGAGGTGACGCTCGTGGGCGGGGTACGCCACGGCCGCACGCTCGGCTCGCCGGTCGCCATCGAGATCGCCAACACCGAGTGGCCGAAGTGGACCGAGGAGATGTCGCCCGCGCCCGGCGCCACAGCGTCGCCCCTCACCGAGCCGCGGCCCGGCCACGCCGACCTGGCCGGCATGCAGAAGTACGGCTTCGACGACGCCCGCAACGTGCTGGAGCGGGCCTCGGCCCGGGAGACGGCGGCGCGGGTGGCGGCCGGCACGTGCGCCAAGGCCCTGCTGGGCGCGCTCGGCGTCGACATCCTCAGTCACGTGGTGCAGCTCGGGGCGGTGCACACCGATGAGGGGCCACGTCCGACGCCGGCCGACCTCGCCATCGTCGATGCGTCGGAGGTGCGGTGCTTCGACGCCGGGGCCGAGGCCGGGATGATCGCGGCGGTGAAGGCGGCGGCCAAGGACGGCGACTCCCTCGGCGGCGTGGTCGAGGTGCTGGCCTACGGCGTGCCGGTCGGGCTCGGCAGCCACGTGCACTGGGACCGCAAGCTCGACGCCCTGCTGGCCCAGGCCCTCATGAGCATCCAGGCCGTCAAGGGCGTGGAGGTCGGCGACGGGTTCACCGTCGCCGGGCTGCGCGGCTCCGAAGCCCATGACGCCATCACCTGGGACCCGGCGGTGGCCACGCCCGGTTACGTGCGCGAGACGGCCCGCGCCGGCGGCGTGGAGGGCGGCATCAGCACCGGCGGCCTGCTCACGGCCCGGGTGGCCATGAAGCCGCTGGCCACGCTCAACCGCCCCGTGCTCGCCACCGTCGACGTCGAGACCAAGGAGGCGACGGTGTCGTTCAAGGAGCGCACCGACGTCACCGCCGTGCCCGCCATGGGGGTGGTGGCCGAGACCATGGTCGCCCTTGTGCTGGCCGCCGAGGCGCTGCGCAAGTTCGGCGGCGACTCCGTCGCCGAGCTGACCCGCAACCACCAGAGCTTCGTCGCGAGCCTTGGCTGACGGGCCCGGCCGGGTGCTCCTCGTGGGGATGATGGGCGCCGGGAAGACGAGGGTGGGGCGGGCCCTGGCGGCGCGTATCGGGGCGCAGTACCTCGACAGCGACGAGCAGGTCGAGGCCGCCACCGGCCGTACCGTCGCCGAGATCTTCGCGACCGACGGCGAGGCCGCGTTCCGGGCCCAGGAGTCGCAGGCACTGCGAGCCGCGACCGCCACGGGGCCGCCGGTCGTGGTGTCGGTGGCAGGAGGAGCCGTGCTCGACGCCGCCAACCGCGCCGTCATCACCGGCGCCGGCACCGTCGTCTGGCTGCGCGCCACCATCGACACACTGGTGGAACGGGTCGGCGACGGAGCGGGCCGGCCCCTGCTGGCCGGCGACCCACGGCGCGCCCTCGACGGCCTACTGGTCGAGCGCCGTCCGCTCTACGCCGAGGTGGCCGACCTCACCGTCGACGTCGACGACCGCTCCGTCGACGAGGTCGTCGACCGCATCGTCGCCGCCATCGGGGAGCCGACATGATCACCGTCCCCGTGGCGGTGGGGGAGCGCAGCTACGACGTCCTGGTCGGCGCCGGCGCCCGCCATCGGCTGCTCGAGGTCCTCCCCACCGGCGCGCGCCGCGCCGCCATCGTCACCCAGGACGCGGTCGGCGTGGCCGTCGACGCCGGGGTCGACCAGCAGGTGTTCACGATCGACGACGGTGAGGACGCCAAGTGCATCGAGACGGTGGAGGAGCTGTGCCGGGCCTTCAGCCGCTGGGGTCTCACCCGTCAGGACGTGGTGGTCGCCGTCGGCGGCGGCGTCGTCACCGACACGGCCGGGTTCGCGGCGGCCGTGTACCAGCGCGGCGTGGCGGTCATCCATGTCGCGACCACGCTGCTCGGTCAGGTCGATGCCGCCATCGGCGGCAAGACGGGCGTGAACATCCCGGAGGGCAAGAACCTGATCGGCGCGTTCTGGCAGCCCCACGCCGTGCTGTGTGACACCGATGTCCTGGCCCAGCTGCCGCCGCGCGAGTACCGCAGCGGGCTGGGGGAGATGGCCAAGTACCACTTCCTCGGCCTCGACGACCTGGACGACCTGCCGCTCGACGAGCGAGTGGCGCGGTGTGTGGCCATGAAAGCCGAGATCGTGGCCGCCGACGAGCGCGAAGACGGGCGGCGCGCCATCCTCAATTACGGCCACACCCTGGCCCATGCCCTGGAGACGGCAGGCCGCTACGACCTGCGACACGGCGAGGCCGTCGGCATCGGACTGGTGTTCGCGGCGCGCCTCGCCCACCGGCTCGGCCGCATCGACGCGGCGCGCGTCGAGGACCACCACCGGGTCGTGACCGGCTACGAGCTGCCGGTCGCGTTGCCGGCCGACACCGAGATCGCCGGCCTCGTCGCCCTCATGGGCCGGGACAAGAAGCGCGCCGCCACCGGCGACGGCCGTCTGGCCTTCGTCCTCGACGGACCGGCCGGCGTCGAGCCCGTCGCCGTCGACCGCGACGTCGTCACCGCCACCCTGGAGGAGATGTGACCGCACCGATCATCCTGCTGCTGTCGGGCCCCAACCTCGACCTGCTCGGCGAGCGCGAGCCGGCCGTCTACGGCACCGCCACGCTGGCCGAGCACGTCGCCACCGCCACCGCCGCGGCCGGCCGTCACGGGCTCACCGTCGAGCACCTGCAGTCGGCGGCCGAGGCCGAGCTGGTGGCCGCCATCCACGGGGCCAGGGGCCGGTGCGCGGCCATCGTCGTCAACGCGGGGGCCCTCACCCACTACGCCTGGTCACTGCACGACGCCCTCGCCGCCTTCGACGGCCCGGTCGTCGAGCTGCACCTGTCGAACCCGAACGCGAGGGAGCCGTGGCGGCACACCTCGGTCATCGCCCCGGTGGCCTCGGGATCGATCGTGGGGTTCGGGGGCCACGGCTACGAATTGGCGATCGACGCCGTCGCGGCGATGCTGGGGTCATGAAGCTCGCCGAAATGGACGTCGCCGGACGGCTGCCGCGGCTGCGCGCCCGGCTGGAGGCGGCCGGGTGCGACGCCCTGGTCGTCACCAACCTCACCAACGTGCGGTACCTCACCGGGTTCACCGGCTCGGCCGCCGTGCTGCTGGTGGGACCCGACGACCTGACGTTCGTGACCGACGGCCGCTACCAGTTCCAGTCGGCCGAGCAACTGGCGGCGGCCGGCGTCGACGCCAGGATCGAGATCGGCGGTATGGCCGCCCAGCGCGAGGCCATCGCCAAGGCCGCCACCGGCTTCGGCCGCATCGGGCTGGAGGCCACCAACGTGACGTGGTCGCGGCAACGCACCTTCGCCGCCGACTGGTTCAGCGGCGCCGAGCTGGTGCCGACCGAGAACCTGGTCGAGGAGCTGCGCCGGGTGAAGGACGCCGGTGAGCTCGACCGCATGGCCGCCGCGGCCAAGGCGGCCGACGACGCCCTGGCGGCGGTGCGTCCCATGCTGGCCACCGAGCCGACCGAGGCCGAGTTCGCCGTGGCCCTGGACTTCGAGATCCGCAAGCTGGGGGCCGAGGGCAACTCCTTCGAGACCATCGTCGCGTCCGGGCCCAACGGGGCCAAGCCGCATGCCCGTCCGTCGGACCGCCGCATCCGGGCCGGCGAGCTCGTCGTCCTCGACTTCGGCGCCATCGTCGACGGCTACTGCTCGGACATGACCCGCACCGTCTGCGTGGGCGAGCCGGCGTCCGACACCTTGCGTCGCATGGTCGAGGTCGTGGCCGAGAGCCAGCGGGCCGGCGTGGCCGCGGTGCGGCCCGGCGTGTCGGCGGCCGAGGTCGACAAGGTGTGCCGCGACGTCATCGCCGAGGCGGGCTGGGCCGACGCCTTCCTGCACTCCACCGGCCACGGCGTCGGCCTCGACATCCACGAGGCGCCCGGCGTCAGCACCATCTCCACCGACACCATCGAGGAGGGCTACGTCGTCACGGTCGAGCCCGGCGTGTACCTGGCCGAGCACGGCGGTGTGCGCATCGAGGACACCCTCGTCGTCACCGCCGACGGCTCGCGGTGCCTCACCAACGCGACGAAGGAGCTGGCGGTCTGATGGCGGTCAGCACCAACGATCTCAAGAACGGCATGTCCCTCGATCTCCCCGAGGGGCTCTTCACCGTCGTCGAGTTCCAGCACGTGAAGCCGGGCAAGGGCGGCGCCTTCGTGCGGACCAAGCTCAAGAACGTGCGCACCGGCGCGGTGATCGACCGCACCTACCGCGCCGACGAGAAGCTCGAGCAGGCCGTGATCGACAAGCGGGAGATGCAGTACCTGTACAAGGACGGCAACGACTTCGTGTTCATGGACAACGTGTCCTACGACCAGCTCCATGTGACGCCCGCCGTCCTTGGCGACGCCGCCAACTACATGAAAGAGGGCGACTCCGCCGTCCTGCAGATGTACCGAGACGACATCGTCGGCGTCGACCTGCCGGCCGCGGTGGAGCTGACGGTGACCGAGACCGAGCCCGGCGTGCAGGGTGACCGCGTGTCGGGCGCGCGGAAGCCGGCCACGCTCGAGACCGGCCTCGTCGTGCAGGTTCCCCTCTTCGTCAACCAGGGCGAGAAGATCAAGGTCGACACCCGCTCGGGCGAGTACCTGACCCGCGCCGGCGGCTGACGAACCTCGTGACGACCGGCACCCGCCGGGAGGCTCGTGAGCGCGCCCTCTCGCTCCTCTACGAGGCCGAGGCCAAGTCCCAGGGCGCCGATGTCTTGCTGACCGAGCAGCCCGTCGCGCCCGATGCCTACGTCACCGACCTGGTGAACGGGGTGGCGGCGCGGGCGGCGGAGATCGACGGCTTCATCACCACCTACGCCAAGGGCTGGGCCATCGACCGCATGCCGGCGGTCGACCGCGCCCTCCTCCGCCTCGCCATCTTCGAGCTCCTCGGCCAGCCCGATGTCCCCGTCGCCGTCGTCATCGACGAAGCCGTCGAGCTGGCCAAGCGCTACTCCACCGACGACTCCGGCCGCTTCCTCAACGGCCTCCTCAGCCGCATCGCCACCGAAGTCCGCCCCTCCTGACCCCGCAACCACCGTTCTCGTGCACGGCACGCCGCCCTGAACGGCTTTCCATGCACGAGAACGGAGCGGGCGGGGTTGTTGTCACAGGTGCTCGGTTGACTTGAGGTCATGCACTCGGTCGAAGCGGACGTGTTGCGGCTGGCGGAAACGCAGTTCGCCCTCGTCACGACGGCCCAGGCCCGTCGTCGGGGGATGACCCGTCATCAGCTCCACCGTCGGCTGGCAACGGGGGTGTGGATGATGCCGTTCCCATCGGTCGACGCCATGAGCGGAGTGCCATGGACGTTCGAGCGGGTGGCGATGGCCGCGCTCCTCGCCGCCGGCCCCTTGTCCGCCCTCTCCCACGGGAGCGGCGCGCGGATCTGGGAGCTGCGGGGTGCGACTGGGGACGATGTGACGATCACGGTCCCGAGGGGCGGCATCCGACGGCTGCCCGGGATCGTCGTGCACGGTGCGGTGCTCTGGCCGGAGGAAGTCGTGACGTTGCCGAACGGTCTGCGGGTCACGAGCCCAGCCCTCACGCTCCTCGACTACGGGTCGACGGTTCCCAAAGGGGAACTCGAGACCGCCACCCATGACGCCCTGTTCCGAGGGCTGCTCGTGGTCGGTGACATCGAGCGACTACTGGGGCGGCCGCTCCGCGGTCGGGCGGGAGCGGCGACCCTCCGCGCCGTGCTGGCCGATGTCCGGCAAGCGGGTGGGCCGACCGAGAGCGAGGCCGAGGTCCGCTTCATCCGCCGGGTCGTGCGCCCCTTCGACCTGCCCGTGCCCGCCCCGCAGTACCCGGTCACCGTCGGCCACCGCCGCTTCCACGTCGACTTCGCCTATCCCGACAGCATGGTCGCCATCGAGATCGACGGCGGCCGCTGGCACGGCGCCCCCGGCGATCGGCTCAGGGACGCCGAGCGCGACCTCCTCCTCGAGACCGACGGTTGGCGGGTCTGCCGGTTCGGTTGGACCGAGATCAACCGCCGCCCCGCCCTCGTGGCCAACCGCATCCGCCTCGCCATCGCCGGTTCTCGTGCATGACGCGCCGCCGTGAGCGGCTTCCCATGCACGAAAACGGTGGCACCGACGGAGAACGGTGGTTCCGTTTGGGTACGCGGGCCTGCTACCTTCAGTGGAGCACACCGTGAAGCGGGTCCTGTGAGGCCCGCACGGAGCAAAGGACGACGCTGTTGGCCGAACGAGAGCGACCGCTGACGCCCCCGGGTGGGGGCGTTTTCGTTGCCCGGGCCCAGGTGATGTCGGCTGACGACGTCCGCCGGGCCATCACCCGGATCGCCCACGAGATCGTCGAGCGCAACCACGGGCTGGACGGCGTAGCCCTCATGGGCCTGCAGACCGGCGGGGTCCCGCTGGCCCAGCGCATGGCCGGCGAGCTGGCCCGGATCGCCGAGGGCACCAGCGAGGTGCCCATGGGCACCCTCGACGTGGCCTTCTACCGCGACGACATCGGGCTCCGACCGGTGCTCCCCGAGGCCGTCACCGACATCCCCTTCGACCTCACCGGTCGCACCGTCGTCCTGGTCGACGACGTGCTGTTCACCGGCCGCACGGTGCGGGCCGCCCTCAACGCCCTGGCCGACCACGGCCGGGCCCAGGCCGTGCAGCTGGCGGTCATGGTCGACCGGGGCCATCGGGAGCTGCCGATCCGGCCCGACTACGTGGGCAAGAACCTCCCCACGAGGCGCGACGAGCTGGTCGACGTCACGGCCGACGGGGTCTCCATCGGCGACCGGGTCGGAGGCCGGGCATGAAGCACCTCCTGTCGATCGCCGATCTCGGGCGCGACGGTATCGAGGAGGTCATGCGCGTCACCGACAGCTTCGTCGAGGTCAGTGAGCGCGCCATCCCCCGCGTCCCCGCCCTCCGCGGCAAGACGGTGGTGTCGCTGTTCTACGAGGACTCCACCCGTACCCGCCTGTCGTTCGAGACCGCCGCCAAGCGGCTGTCGGCCGACGTGATGACGTTCAACGTGAAGTCGTCCTCGGTGAACAAGGGCGAGTCACTGCGCGACACCGTGCAGACCATCGAGGCGATGGGTGTCGACGCCTTCGTCGTGCGCCACGCGTCGGCCGGCGTCCCGCAGCAGGTGGCGGCGTGGTCGGATGCCGGCGTCGTCAATGCCGGGGACGGCTGGCACGAGCACCCGACCCAGGCCCTCCTCGACTGCTACACGATCCGTCAGCGGCGGGGCTCGCTCGACGGGCTGCGCATCGGCATCGTCGGCGACATCGCCCACAGCCGGGTGGCCCGCTCCAACGTGCTCGCCTTCACCGCCCTCGGCGCCGACGTCACCCTCATCGCCCCGCCCACCCTGCTGCCGGCGTCGCTGGCGGGCTGGCCGGTCGAGGTCTCCCACGATCTCGACACGGTGCTCCCCAAGCTCGACGTCGTCTACCTCCTGCGCATGCAGCTCGAGCGCCAGCACGAGGCCCTCGTGCCGTCCCTTCGCGAGTACGCCGCTCGCTGGGGGATGGACGTGGCCCGCGCCGCCCGCCTCCAGCCCGACGCCCTCGTCATGCACCCGGGCCCGGCCAACCGAGGCGTCGAGCTGGTGGCCGAGGTGGCCGAGCTCCCCGGCTCGGTCATCACCCGCCAGGTCGCCAACGGCGTGGCCGTCCGCATGGCCGTGCTCTTCCTCATGCTGAGCTCGCCGGAGACCGCCGCCGAGCTGGACGGTGCCCGTGGCTGATCGCCTCGTCATCCGCGGCGGCACGGTCGTCGACGTCACCGGCACGCGGCGAGCCGACGTGGCCATCGAAGACGGCGTGATCGTCGCCGTGGCCGAAGATCTCGACGGTCACGCCGCCGGCGCACGGGTCCTCGACGCCGGTGGCTGCCTGGTCGCCCCCGGGCTGGTCGACCTCCACACCCACCTGCGTGAGCCGGGCCGGGAGGGTGCCGAGACGGTGGAGACGGGGGCGCGGGCGGCCGCACTCGGCGGCTACACCGCTGTCGTGGCCATGCCCAACACGTCTCCTGCCATCGACTCGGCGGCCGCCGTCCGGCACGTGCTGGAGCTGGCCACCGGCGCCGCTGCGGATGTGCACGTGGCCGGCGCCATCACCGTGGGACGAGCCGGCGAGCAGCTGGCGCCGATGGGGGAGATGGCCGCCCTCGGCGTGCGGTTGTTCACCGACGACGGCGCCGGCGTGCAGGACGCCCGTCTGATGCGCCGGGCCTTCGAGTACGCCCTCACGTGCGACGCCACGCTGGCCCAGCACTGCGAGGACGCCCGTCTCGCGGCCGGCGGCCACATGCACGAAGGAGAGTGGTCGAGCCGGCTCGGCCTGGCAGGCGTGCCGGCCGCGGCCGAGGAGGTCATGGTCGCCCGCGACATCTCGCTGTGCCGCCTGACCGGTGCACCGATCCACTTCCTCCATCTCTCGACCGCCGGCTCGGTGGCGCTGGTCGCCGCCGCCCGGGCCGAGGGGCTCCCGGTCACGGCCGAGGTCGCGCCCCACCACCTGGTGCTCACCGACGCCGACGTGGCCGGTTACGACCCGGTGTTCAAGGTCAACCCGCCGCTGCGCTCGGCGGCCGACGTCGCCGCTTTGCGCGCCGCGCTGGTGGACGGCACGATCGACGCCATCGCCACCGACCACGCCCCCCACACCCAGGACGACAAGGAGGCGCCGTTCGACGAGGCGCCCCCGGGCATGCTCGGTCTGGAGACGGCGTGGGCCCTGTGCCACACCGAGCTCGACCTGCCGGCCGAGCGCCTCCTCGCCCTCCTCTCCTGGCAGCCGGCCGCCATCGCCGGGCTCGGCGACAAGCACGGCGCGCCGGTCGCGCCCGGCGGCCCGGCCAACCTGTGCGTGCTCGACCCCACCGCGACCTGGACCGTCGACCCCGCGCGCCAGGCCAGCCGCAGCCGTAACACCCCCTATGCCGGCCGTACCCTCACCGGCCGGGTCCGCCACACCGTCCTGCGGGGCGAGCCCGTCGTCGTCGACGGCGAGGCCCAGCGATGACCGAGCGGCGCCGACCCGCGCTGCTGGTCCTCGCCGACGGCACGACCTTCGAGGGCGAGGCCATCGGCGCCGACGCGCCCGGCGGCGTGGCTACCGGTGAGGTCGTCTTCAACACCGTCATGTCGGGCTACCAGGAGGTCCTCACCGACCCCTCCTACGCCGGCCAGGTCATCGCCTTCACGTCACCCCACATCGGCAACTACGGCGTGACGGCCGACGACGCCGAGAGCCGCCGCCCGTTCTGCCGCGGCGTCATCGTGCGCGACCTGTCGCCCCGTGCGAGCAACTGGCGCTCGGAGGAGGACCTCGACGTGTTCCTGCGCCGTCAGGGTGTGCCGGGCATCACCGGCATCGACACCCGCCGGCTCACGCGCCACCTGCGCGACGCCGGGGCTCTCCCCGGTGCGTTCGGCACCGCCGACCGCGCCACACTGCTGGCCGCGGCGGAGTCCGAGCCGGGCACCGACGGCGTCGACCTCGTCGCCACCGTCACCGCCGACGCCGGGTACACCGTCGAGGCCACCACTCCGGAGGCAGACCTGCGCATCGTCGCCTACGACTTCGGCATCAAGACCACGATCCTGCGCCACCTCTCCGGGCTCGGCACGATCGAGGTGGTTCCCGCCGGCACTCCTGCCGCCGAGGTGCTCGCGTCCGGACCCGACGGCGTGTTCCTCTCCAACGGCCCCGGCGACCCCGCCGCGGTGTCAGGCGCCACCGGGACCGTGCGCGAGCTGCTCGGCAAGGTGCCGGTCTTCGGCATCTGCCTCGGCCACCAGATCCTCGGCCGGGCCCTGGGAGCCAGCACGTTCAAGCTGCGGTTCGGTCACCACGGCGGCAACCACCCCGTGCGCCGGATGAGCGACCACGCCGTGGAGATCACCAGCCAGAAC
>DATLDH010000127.1:0-10434 GCA_035526015.1 Acidimicrobiales bacterium | reverse complement strand
GCCTGCGGCGCCGATGTCGTCACCATGTCGCTCGACGACGGCCGCTCTGTCTACCTGTCGACGGCGTCCATCACCGAGATCGCGTTGGGTGGCTGACCGGCCGCAACATGAGCCCGTCGATGCCCCGGAAATCGTCCGGATTGCACGTGAACAGGGGCAGCCGGTTGGCGATGGCGGTGGCGGCAATCAGCGCGTCGAACGCGCGCGCTTCGGTCTTCCGCTCGGCACGACGAAGTGACGCCGCCACTCCCGCGAAGGCGCGCGCCGCTCCGGTGTCGAAGGCCAACGGCTCGTAGGCCGCCTCGGTCTGTTGGAGGTGGACCTGACGGCGCGCCCGCTCCGCTTCGTCCGGAGCGATGAGCGGTCCGAGTGACAGCTCGGCGAGGGTGATCGACGTGATCCGAACCTTGGCCGGCAGCTCGGCTCGGTCCAGGTCCGGCAGGAGGATCAGGGCGTCGGTGTCGAGGATCCCCACCGGATCACTGATCACAGCGACTGATCGATGACCGAGTCGACGTCCTCACGGAGACGACGCGGGTCGATGAGCGGCAATGCCCAGCAGCTCCATGAGCGCGTCCGTACTGAGCTCGTCGCGGGGCACGGGACAGAGCTCTGCCACCGGCATGCCGTCGCGTGTGATCGTGATCCGCTCGCCCGCTTGGACCCGGTCGACGATGTCGCCTCCGTGGTTCCTGAGATCGCGGATCGACGCCGTGCCCATCGCCACCTCGGTATCACCGGTGATACGGCTCACTCCGCGGCCTGGCTGTCGACGCGGGCCTCGGGATAGAGGTGCTCGAGCGAGCCCGGCTCGATCCTCGACGACTCGATGAACGCGTCCACGTCGGACTCCTTCACCCGGATCACCCGCCCGATCTTGTAGCCGGGGATCTGGCCCTCGTCGATCAGCCGGTACAGGGTCCGCACGACGATTCCGAGGCGGTCCGCCGCCTCCTGGGTGCTCAGCCACACGATGGCGCTGGTGGTCGACTTCTCAGTCATTGGACACAGGTTACCGCGTTGCCTTCCGTGTAGTTTCACCACCTCCCACCGCGCAGCGTGGCGAAATGAGGGAAATCTCACGTTTCAGTGGATTTTCCCAGCCGTCGCTGTGATCCTCGCCCCTGATGGGGGCTGGGGTGCTCGACCGGGAGATCCTTGGTACGGCGGATCGAACGGACACCCACCCGCACGTGGTCGGCCGGCGCCGGGCGCTGCCGGCCAACCGGGCCGTCGTCGGAGCACTCCTCGTCGCCGCCAGCCTCGTCACCCTGTTCGCCGCCCACCTGCAGGCCGTGGCCGACCACCGCGTGCCCTATGTCGTCGCCAGTCGCGACCTGGCCATCGGAAGCGTCCTCACCGCCGGCGATCTGAGGACCGTTCGCATCGACCTGCGGGGCACGAACGGGCGAGCTTTCCGCTCGCCGACTCTCCTTGTCGGCGCCACCGTGCTCGGCCCGGTCGCGGCCGGCGAGCTCATCCAGGCCAGCGGCGTCGTAAAGCGGCGCGCGTCGGTCGAGGCGCGTGAGCTGTCGTTCCCGATCGAGCGCAGTAGCGCCGTCGGCGGGCTGTTGCGACCGGGTGAGGACGTCGACGTCCTGGCCACCTTCGGCACCGGCGCCGACTCCTTCACCGTCACTGTCGTCCGGAGGGCGCGCGTCCTGCGCATCGACCAAGGGGGCGGTGGCTTCGGAGACGGCCAGTCCCAGACCGTGTCGCTGTCAGTCGTCACCGCTGCCGATGCCCTTGCGGTCGGCCACGCCGTCCACGTGGGCAAGGTGATGCTGGTCCGCAGCGGGCGCGCCACAGACGGCGAGCCGACTTCCTACCGCGCCCCCTCGCCCGAGCCTTGATGCGCGCCGACCGGTACGTCCTGCTCGGACTGGCCCCCGCCCGCCAGAGCTGGTTCACGACGGTCGCACACTGGTCGCACACCGGCACCATCGCCGCCGACTTCCTGAAGTGCCAGTCGGCCGAGGAGGTCCGAGCCCGTCTCGCATCCGAGCAAGTGTTCTCCGCCCTACTGGTCGACATGGTTTCCTCCGGGCTCGACCGGGACCTCGTC
This sequence comes from Acidimicrobiales bacterium, assembly GCA_035526015.1. Lineage (GTDB taxonomy): Bacteria > Actinomycetota > Acidimicrobiia > Acidimicrobiales > DATLDH01 > DATLDH01. Next base: position 8,369 of record DATLDH010000127.1, on the reverse strand, counting down.
GATCTGGCCCGCCGGTCCGGCTGTGCCGTGCTGCTCGTGGGAGAAGCGCGCGGTCGTCTCGACTGGCGTCAGCTCGGTGCGGATGCGCTGCTCGACCCCGCCCTGGAGCGGGCGGACCTTCTCGAAGCACTGGCGCGTCACGCCGTCACCGTCGGGGACCCGACGCTCGTGAGCGCTTCCACGCGCCGGGAGTCGGGCGCGTGCGCAGGCTCCGGCACCGTGGTCGCAGTGTGTGGACCGGGCGGCACCGGCGCCTCGACGGTGGCGGCAGCGCTGGCCCAGGGACTGGCACGGGCCGGCGACCGGCGAGTGCTGCTCGCCGACCTCTGCCTCCATGCCGAGCAGGCGATGTTGCACGACGCCGGTGACCTCGGCCCATCGGTCCAGGAGCTGGTCGAGGCCCACCGCATCGCAACGATCACCACCGACGATGCGAGGCGGCTCGCCCACACGGTTCCTTCCCGCGGCTACGACCTGCTGGTCGGGTTGCGGCGGTCACGCGGGTGGGCCGCTCTCCGTCCCCGCGCCTTCGAGGCCTCGTTCCAGACGTTGCGCGCCACTTGGGACATCGTGGTCGCCGACACCGACGCCGATGTGGAGGGCGAGGCCGACGGCGGCTCCGCAGATGTCGAGGAGCGCAACGTGATGGCCCGTACCGCGCTGGGCGAAGCTCAGGCCGTCGTGGTGGTCGGCGCGTCCGGCCTGAAGGGGCTCCATGCGCTCCTGCGGACCGCCGCCGAACTCATCGCGTTCGGAGTGGCGCCGGCGCGCATCGTCCCCGTCGTCAACCGTCTCGGCCGCGGTCGCCGCCATACCGTCCACCCTCTGCGAGCGCTCGCCGACCTCCTCCCGTCGGCGATCACGACCCCCGCGATCGGGATTTCGGAACGCCGCGTCGAGTCCGCGTTCATCGACGGCACCATGCTCCCCGACGCCGTCGTCGACCCCGTTCTCGCCGCCGTCGGCCCGCTGCTCGCTTCGCCACACGGGCAGCGCGAGCCGACCTCCGTAGCGGTGTCGGTTGGGACCCTCGGACGATGGAGTCCGGATGATGTCGGTGCGACGGCCTCGTGAGCATGACCCACGCGTCACCGCTGGCCGAGGTCGAAGCCGCCGTCCAGGAGCGGGCAAAGCACCTCTCGCTCGACCTGTCATCGGCATCGGGCCGCCGTCTGCTCGAGCAGCTCGTCGCCGACGAGATCGCCGCGTGGTCCGACGACTACAAGCGCGGCCGGAGGGAGTTCGACCTCCCCGACCACGGGCTCCTGCGGGAACGGGCGCTCCGCAACCTGGGTGGATACGGGCCGCTCGACCCGCTCCTGGCCGATCCCGATGTGTGGGAGATCATGGTCAACGGCCCGTCGCAGATCTTCGTACGCCGGCACCGCGGGACCAGCGGTTACCACGACGAGGTCTTCCACGACGCTGACCACGTCGTGCGCGTCCTCACGAGAATCCTCGACGACGCCAGCGGGTCGCACCGCAAGCTCGACGCCGCCGAAGGGCTCCAGGACGCGCAACTCGACACCGGCGCCCGCCTCCACATCGTCCACGGCGACATCGGTCGCGACGGCAACATGCTCGTCAACATCCGGAAGTTCACCGGGCTCCCCCATGCCCGACTCGACGAGCTCGTGGCCAGGGAGATGCTGGACCCGCGGGCCGCCGCTTTCCTGCGCGCTTGCGTCGCCGCCCGCCAGTCGATCGTGTTCGCAGGGGCGCCTGGGTCGGGCAAGACGACGCTCCTGACCTGCTGCGCCGCAGAGCTCGACCCGACGCTGCGGGTGGTGATCGCCGAGGAGGTCTTCGAGGCGGAGATACCGCTCCCGAACGTGGCCCACATGCAGACCCGGCCGCCTCGCGCCGACCGCAAGGAAGTCGACCTGCGGCGGCTGGTCGCCGGGTTCCTGCGGATGGCCCCGGACGTCGCCATCGTCGGAGAAGTGCGCGACCGCGAGGCACTTCCCCTCCTTCTGACGTTGTCGTCGGGTGTCAAGGGCTTCACGACCATTCACGCCGGGAGCGCCCGGCAAGCCCTCAGCCGTCTGCGATTCATCTGCCAACTGGCGGAGATCGCCGCTGCGATCCCCATGAACGCGTTGAACACTCTCGTGAGCGAGGCGATCGACGTCGTCGTGCATTGCGCACGCGTCGACGGGCGGCCGCAGATCATGGAGATCGTGGCCGTCGAGGACTCGCTCGCCGGCCCGGAAAGCACGGCCTTCACCGTCACCCCGTTGTTCGACCGCGAACGAGAAACGGCGCCGCTGCGGTGGACGGGCAGCGTCCCGTCGCGGCTCACCCGTCCGCTCGAGCGCGCCGGGTATGACATCCGGCACCTGCTGGGTGCCGGTGACCGGCGCGATATGGAGACAGTGGCATGGACCACCGCCTGATCGGTGTCCTCGTCGCCGTGGCCGGCGCGTACGGCGTGTACCTCCTGTACTCGGCGCTCGCCCTCGGCTGGACCGGCCTCGGAGTCGGGCCCGGGCGCGCGCCCCGCGGGCACCGATTCCGCCCGGTGGGACTGCACCGGATCCTGGCCATTACGGCGGCCGGCGGCGCCGGGATGGTCCTTGCGCTCGTCACCTTCGGGGGGCTGTTGCCGGCGCTCGTCGCCGGCGGTTTCGCCGCCTCGGCTCCCTCGGCGCTGGCTCGGGCCACCAGGCAACAGCGGCAGGCCACGGCGCGTGAGGCCTGGCCGCGCCTCATCGAGGAGATCCGCCTCCAGACCGGCTCGCTCGGCCGGTCGGTTCCTCAGGCCCTGTTCGACGTGGGCCGGCGGGGACCGCTGCTCTTGCGCCCCCACTTTGCCGCCGCCGAACGGGAGTGGCGAGTGACGACGGACTTCGAGCGCACCATGAACGTGCTGAAGAGCCGGCTCGCCGACCCCACAGCGGATGCCACCTGCGAGACGTTGCTCGTCGCCCATCAGATCGGCGGGGGCGATCTCGACCGTCGCCTTGCGGCACTGGCCGAGGACCGCGTACAGGATCTGCAGGGACGGAAGGACGCAAGGGCCAAGCAGGCGGGCGTCCGGTTCGCCCGTCGCTTCGTGCTGGTGGTACCGGCGGGCATGGCGATGGCGGGGTTGTCGATCGGGACCGGCCGGTCGGCGTACGCCACACCGCTCGGCCAGACCGCGGTGGCGCTGGGGTTGAGCTGTGTCGTCGCCTGCTGGCTGTGGGCGGGAGCGCTCATGCGCCTACCCGATGACGACCGGGTCTTCGAGTGAGCCGCCTCGTCATGATCGCCGGGATCGGGCTGTGGGGCGGGCTCGTGCTGGTCTTCGGTGAGCTGCGGTGGTTCCGTCGGTCGAGCCTGGCGGCCCGCCTCCGGCCCTACACGGGCCATGCGACCGCCGGTCATGTCGACGTCGCGGAGTCCTTCGCCGACCTCGTCGGCCCGTTCGCACGGACGACCGGCGATCGGCTGTCGCGGTGGTTCGGTGTCACCGACGAGCTCGAGCTCCGCCTCGACCGATTCCACGCCGATTACGGCGTCGAGGAGTTCCGCACCCGCCAGCTCGGGACCACGGTGCTCGCACTGGGCGCAGGGGTCGGCATCGCCCTCGTCGCCACCCCGCCGGCGGTCGTGATCCTCCTACTCCTGCTCGGCAGCCCCCTGCTCGCCTTCCTGATCCTCGAGCAGCGCGCCGTGGCGGCTTCAGCGCGCTGGCAGCGGCGCATCTTCCTCGAGCTGCCCGTGATCGCCGAGCAGCTTGCCATGCTCCTGTCAGCCGGGTACTCCCTCGGAACGGCGTTGGACCGGTTGGCACGGCGCGGGCGCGGCGCCTGTGCCGCAGACCTACGGCGGGTCTCGGCGCGGATGCAGCACGGCCTGACGGTGGTGGAGGCACTGCGGGAGTGGGCCGACCGGGCCCGCGTCCCGTCGCTCGACCGGCTCGTGCCGGTCCTCGCCCTGAATCAGGAGACCGGCGACCTCGGCCGCCTCCTCTCCATCGAAGCGCGCGCCCTCCGCAACGACGTCCACCGCGAGCTGGTGGCGACCATGGAACGTAGGGCCCAACAGGTATGGGTTCCGGTGACCGTGGCGACGCTCGTGCCGGGTGTGATCTTCCTCAGCATCCCGTTCATCGAGGCCCTGAGGATGTTCTCGGGGTCGTAGCCCGAAAGGGGCGACATGCGACATGCCTGTATCACCCTCTACGTGCGGAGCCGTTCGCCATTCTGGACGCTGACCGATCGTGCCGTCCGTGACGAAACGGGTGAGGGCGTCATCTCCGCCGCCATCGCCGTGCTCATCATGGCGTTCCTCGGCGTGCTCATGTGGGTCGGGTTCCGGGCGACGCTCGGCGACGCGCAGAGCAATGTCGACGACCAGGTCAACCAGATCGGCCGCTGACACCGGGGCGGTGCGGCCGGGTGAGTCCGGCTCCGGCCTCATCGCCACGGTGAGCGGTGTCACCGTGCTGCTCGTCCTCATTCTCTTCGCGTGCCAACTGCTGTTCGCGCTGTACGCCCGCTCGGCGATCACCGCCGTCGCCTTCGACGCCGCTCGTGTCGTTGCCGGATCGCGCGCCGACGGCTCGCACGAGGGAGCCGAGCGCGACGCGCGTGCGGCCCTGGGCCGCTACGCCACCCGGGTCCGGTTCACGTGGTCGGTGTCAGCGGAAACCGTGTCCCTGCGCGTCCAAGCACGCAACCCGGGCTTCCTCCCACTCGGGCTACGGCACGCAATGGGCATCGACGACGTCGACCGCACCATGCGGGTGCGACGGGAGTCGTTTCGTGAGTGACGCCGACCGTGAAGGGGGTCAGGTGGGCGGCATCGAGGCGGTCGCCCTCGGTGTGCTCGTCCTGGTCGTCGGCTCGCTGCTGGTCGCGAACGCATGGGCCGTCATCGACGCCAAGTCGGCCGCCGGAGCCGCGGCGCGAGAAGCGGCACGGGCGTATGTCGAAGCCACTGACGGCGCCGTCGCCGTGTCGGAGGGGCAGGACGCCGCGGATGCGGCGCTCGAAGGGCATGGCCGGGACCCGGCGCGCCTCCAACTGCGATGGTCGGGCTCGCGCTTCGCACGCTGTGCCCGGGTCACCGCCGAGGCGCGCTACCCAGTGCCGATGCTCGTGTTGCCGTTCCTCCGGCGCGGCCCGGCGTTCACCGTCGCCGCCCGTCATTCCGAGGTCGTCGACCCGTACCGAAGCGACCTTCCCGGGAAGGCCGACTGTGCGCCGGCGTGACGAGCACGGGAGCGCGCTCCTTCTGATCCCCGCCACTGTCGTGGTCCTGCTCGTCCTCGGCGCCATCGCCGTCGACAGCGCCGTTGTGCTCCTGGCCGAACGCGAGCTCTCGGCGGCGGCGGCGGCCGCCGCCAACGACGGCGCGACCGTCGGCATGGACGACGCCGCTTTCTATGCGACCGGTGCCGTCGTCATCGACGACGGCCGCGCCGAGGCGGCGGCGCGTGCGGCGATCGCCGCTCGCCGGATCGAAGGAGTCGAGCTCGGCCGCACACTGGTCGCGGTCGACGGGGACCGTTTGACGGTTGATCTCGAGGGCGAGGTGCGCCTCATCTTCGCCGCTGCCATCCCGGGTGTCCGCCACCGGGCGAGGGTACGGAGCCGGGCCACGGCCCACGCCGAGGAGCGCTGACCAAGCCCCTGGACTTTTCGTGTTGTTTCCTGTATTCTCACTGTATGTCCGACCGACCGGCCGACGGCCTTCGGCACCGCCTGGCGGCTGAGTACTCCCTCCCTCGCCGCCGGCTGCCGAGCGTCGTCGGTTGGTCGGTCGGCGCCATCCTGCTGGCCACCATCACCGCCACCGCGGTGTGGGGGCTGTCCTCGAGCGAGCCGGCGGCCGACCGTGCTCCCTCGACACCGCGGCCCGTGGGGCGGTCAGCGACCACCGGCCTCACGGCCGTCCGGATGTGGCCGGAACCGGCGTACTCCTATGTCGACGGCATCCTCGTCATGGGCGACCGCCGGTGGGCTGTCGGTGCGGCCGGCGACGAGGCGGCTCTCGTCGACCTCGACTGCGATGGCGACCGGACTCCGGTGGTCTGGTCACCTCGTGGCGGTGTGATCGCCACGTTCTCGGCATGGGCGAGCGAAGGCCGCGATCAGCGCGGCCGGGCCATCGGCATCCTCGCTGACGGCGAGCGCGTCGAGCTACGCGACGTCAACGCCGACGGGTGCGCCGACATCGTCGCCGTCACCGACGACTCGTTCAGAGAGGTGGTCGTCAGTGGGACCTGAGCCGTCCCGTCGCCACACGGCAGCAACAGCGGGTGGGGTGCTCCTGGGTCTTGCCTTGCTTCAGGCGACGGGGCGGTGGGTGCCGGCACCTCCGCACGACACTGCCGGAATGGCAGCGGCGCTCCGTGACGACCCCGTCCTGTTGACGTTGTCGATCGTCCGGCTGTCGGCCGTCATCGCCGGCTGGTACGTGGTCGGTCTGGCCCTCCTGGGCGCGGCGGCAGGCGCGGCCCGTCTCCCGCTCCTCACCCGTGGTGCGGCGGCGCTGAGCCCGCGCTTCAGCCGCCGGCTGGCCGAGGTGCTGACGACGCTCGTTTTCCTGGGCGGGCCTCTCAGCACCTCGGCCCGCGCCGACAGCGCTTCCACCGCCGACGATCTCCCTGTGATGCGTTGGCTGCCACCCGAGAGCACCACCACCACCAGCACCACGACGGCGACGGCGGCCACCGCGTTGCCGGGCGCGACGGGCACCGCCCCCGCCGTCCGTGTCGTCACCCCCGGTGACCACTTCTGGAGCTTGGCCGAGGCGACCGTCGCCGCCCGGCTCGGACGGGCTCCGACCGCGCAGGAGATCGCCCCCTACTGGCGACGACTCATCGAGTCGAACCGCGATCGCCTCGTCCATCGAGGCAACCCGGACCTCATCTACGCCGGCCAGGAGATGGCGATGCCGCCTGGCGACTAGCCAGCCCAATCCGGGGCGGATGGTGCTGAAGAGCGTCGGAAGGGGTGCCGATACAGGAGGGTGCGCCATATCGGTGGTGCGCGCACGTAAGACTGTGAGGGACTTCCCCATCATGCTGACGCGACGATCACTTCTTGCGGCGACGACAGCAGCGCTGTCGGCCTTCACGGCCACGCCGGCGCTGGCCCAGTCGACCGAGCCCGAGTCGGCGACGACCACGACGTCGACGGCGACCACCACCACCACGGTGGCCGCCACGCAGACAGGCTCGACGACCACCACGTCGTCGACCTCGAGCAGCTCCACGTCGTCGACCAGCTCGACCTCGGTGCCGAAGAGCACGACGACGACGATCGCGACGACAGCGCACCAGATCACCCTCGACATCGCCTTCCCCACCGACAAACGGGCCGGGTACTCCGAGGGCTACTACTCGCCGCGCACCGGCCACATCCACCAGGCCACCGACCTCATGGGCCCGAAGATGTACAAGCTCTACGCCGCCGTGGCCGGCACGGCCTGCACGGTCGGCGGTGTCGAGGCGGCGCCGCCCAGCTGGGGGTACTCCGTCAGCATCTGCGGCGACGACGGGCGCAAGTACAACTACCTCCACGTCAACAACGACAACCCGGGCACCGACGACGCCCTGGGCGGGCCCGAGTACGCCTTCGCCCCCGGCATCCGCAAGGGCGTGCGCGTCGCCCGGGGCCAGTGGATCGGCTACATGGGCGACTCGGGCAACTCCGAGGGCACCGCCCCGCACCTGCACTTCGAGATCGAGGACCCGTCGATCATCGACCCCTACGGCACCCACAAGGTGAACCCGTACCACTCGCTGCAGGCGGCGAGGGCCCGCAACGACTATCCGCCCGACCCGGGCATGCCGGCCTTCGAGCCCGTCGACCGGCTGGCCGGCGCCGACCGCGTCGAGACGGCGACGCTGCTGTCACGGGCGGCGTTCCCGAACGCGGCGCAGGTGGTCATCGCCTCCTCCACCAGCGTGGCCGACGCCATGGCCGCCGGACCCCTGGCGGCGTCGACCAACGGGCCCGTGCTCATCACGCCGCCCACCGGGCTCGACCCCCGCGTTGCGGCCGAGATCCGCCGGCTGGGCGCCACGACGGCGACCGTGATCGGTGGCACCACCGCCCTCGGGCCCCAGGTCGAGACCGACCTGGCCACCGCCGGCGTCACGACCCTCACCCGCGTCGCCGGCGCCGACCGCTACGACACGGCGGTCAAGGCGGCCGAGCGGGTGTGGGGGCAGAAGCCGGCCGCCCAGCGCAAGGCCGTCATCGCCCTCGGCAACCACCCCGACCCCGCCCGGGCGTGGCCCGACGCGCTGACGGCCGGCTATCTGGGCAGCCTCACCGGCGCGCCCGTGCTGCTGGTCGGCCTGACCGGCGCCACTCCTGGCACCCTGGGCGCCCTCGACGGCATCAGCTCGGCCACCATCATCGGCGGCA
>DATLDH010000118.1:0-6876 GCA_035526015.1 Acidimicrobiales bacterium | reverse complement strand
GCCTGCTCCTCCAGGGCGGCATCCAGCGCCGTCTGGGTCAGGAGGCCGCCGGCGACGAGCATTGCGCCGATGCTGGTGGTCTCGCCGCTGGTGTTCGTGGTCTGGGCCATGGGCGTGTGAGTCAGCCCAAGTGTAGGGCCGGGACTCGGCGGAACTCGTGACTAGTGGGGACTAGTTGCGCACCGAGGAGAGGAACTTGAGCAGCGCGCCGCGGTCGACCTGCTCGGGCGGCACCTCGGCCCCGTCCTCGGCGGGCGCATCCTCGGTGCCCGAAGCCGCCGCCGGCGCGGCCGCGGCGGGCGCCTTGGCCGGCTCGTTGGCCTCCTGGAGCACCCGGTCGACGACCGACATGGCCGAGGCCGGCTGGGCCCGGCGCGGCGCGGCCGTCGGGGGCTCGGCCGGAGCGGCCGGGGCGGCGTCGCTCTCCAGCCGGGCCGCGACCTTGGCCGGCTTGGGCTCGGGCTCGGGGGCCGGCGGCGGAGCGGACTCCTGGGCGACGCGGCCGGCCGTGGATGCCGCCGCCGGCGCCTTCTTGGGCGCAGGCGCGGGCTCGGGGAGGGCCTCGACCGAGGCCAGCCCCGCCTCCACCAGCTGCTTCACGGTGCGGCACGCCTCGAACTCGCCCAACGCCTGCTCGTCGGCCACCTGGGTCAGCGGCCGCCCGGCGGCCAGGCCGACCAGCAGACGCCACTGGTGGGCCTCGAGGACGACCTGGGGCCCCGGAGCATCGGCGGCCAGGGCCACCGCGACCGACAGCGACGGCACGACCGCCTCGATCCCCCGCCACTCGCCCAACCGCTCCTCGGCGTCGGCCAGGACGGCCTCGACGTTCTCGGGCTCGAGCGGGTCAGGGGGGGCGTCGTCGGCGTTGAAGACGAACTCGCCCTCCTTCAGCCGGAGCAGCTCGAACACGGCGTCGACGATCCCGGGGGCGCGCGGGACGTCGGAGCCGATCAGGTGGCCGCCGTCGAGCCAGAGGGAACCCTCGAGGCGCGCGCTGCTGATGTGCAGCGCCCCGCGCTTCTTCGTGCCCGCCAGCAGGGCGAGCACTTCCGTCAGCGCAAAGGTGTCGAGCGAACCCTGCAGCGACACGCGGACCTCCGGACCGGACTAGTTGGACATGATGCCGTATCGGACGGCAGTGGTGGGGCTGGAGTTACCTGTGGGTCAGGTATCGGCATCTCGGGCGGGAAACTTCAGCGTGTCCGCTACGGGGGGCGGAGCGGCGGCCAGAGCCGCCAGGGCGGCCGCCGACATCACGCTGAGTGGTGGATCCTCCGCCGTCCACAGCCGGAAGGCATGGGCGGCCTGGTGCAGGAGCATCCCGAGGCCGTTCACGGCCGTGGCGCCCCTGGCTCTGGCCCCGGTCACCAGCGGGGTCGTGGCCGGGTGGTACACGAGGTCGACCACCAGCTGACCGGGCCCGAGCCGGTCGAGGTCGGCCGGAAGGGGGTCGGCGGGGGCCATACCGAGGGGGGTGGCGTTGACCACCAGGTCGTAGTCGCCCTCGGCGCTGTCGGGGGCCACCGCGCCCACCGATCCGGCCAGCTGGCTGGCCGCCTGCGCCGCCGAGGCCCGCCTGGCCCGCACCGCCACCTCGGACGCCCCGGCCTGGGCCAGGGCCAGCACGGCGGCCCGCGCCGCCCCGCCCGCGCCGAGGACCAGGCAACGCCGGCCGGCCGGGTCGAAGCCCTCGTCGTCCCTCAGGGCGTCCAGCAGGCCCTGGCCGTCGGTGCTCTCCCCCACCAGTGACCCGCCGGTGCGCACCACGGTGTTCACCGCACCGAGGTGCGCCGCCGTCGGGCCCAGCCGGTCGAGGTGGGTGCCGATCGACTGCTTGTGGGGCATCGTCACCGACAAACCCTCCAGGCCGAGGACCCGCATACCGGCGATGGCAGTGCCGATGTCGGCCCTGGCCACCTGCAGCGCGACGTAGACCCAGTCGAGGTCGAGGGCGCGGAAGGCGGCGTTGTGCATCACCGGCGACAGTGAGTGCCGCACCGGGTCGCCGATGACGGCAACCAGACGCGTCGACCCGCGCGGGCCCGGCACCTGGTTACCTGACCCCGTTCTCTTTGGCCTTCCGGATGTTGCGGGTGTGCTCGGCGCCGGTGGCGGCGAACGCGTGGCGGCCCTTGGAGTCGATCACGACGTAATAGAGGTAGTCGTGCTTCGGAGGCCCGAGCGCGGCCCGCAGCGCGGCCCGACCCGGCGCGGCGATGGGCGTCGGCGGCAGGCCCTTCACCCGGTAGGTGTTGTACGGCGAGTCGATCTCGAGGTCCTTGAACAGCACGCGGGTCTTGTGGCTGCCGAGGGCGTAGAGGACGGTGGCGTCGACCTGCAGCAGCATCCCCTTCTCCAGCCGGTTGTAGATGACACCGGCGATCGGGCCGCGGTCCTCGTCGACGCGCGCCTCGCGCTCGACCAGTGACGCCACGACCACGGCCTGGTACGGCGTGATGCCGACATCGGCCTTGGCCTCGTCGAGCCCGAGGCCGGCCGCCACGGTGTCGAACTCGGTGACCATGAGGCGCAGGATGGCCGTCTCGTCGTCGTCGGGCTCGATGTTGTAGGTCTCGGGCAGCAGGAGGCCCTCGAGGTTGGTCGACCCCGGCGGCTGGTACTGCGAGCGCACGGCGCCCGACCGGGCGGCGGCGAGGAAATCGTCGGCCGAACGCCCCGGCAGCTTCCCGACGCGTGCCGCGATCTGCTCGAGCGTGTAGCCCTCGGGAATGGTGAGGCGCTGGTAGGTGATCTCGGGACCCTTCGACAGCGCGTCGACCACGTCCCCGAAGGCCAGGTCGCGGCGGAGGGTGTAGCGCCCGGCCTGGAAGGGCCCACCGCCGTTGAGCTTCACGTACAGGCGGAAGACGCGGGCACTGCCGACGACGCCCTTGGCGTCGAGGATGGCGGCGATCCGCTGGGTGGACGCCCCGGCCGGCAGCACGATCTCCACCTGGGCGCCGGGGGCGCCGGGCGGGTCGAACTGGCGCTGCAGCCACACGGCGGCCATGGCCACGACGAGCAGGACGGCGGCCAGGAGCCCGAGCAGGACCATCGGCCATCGCCGTCGCCGCCGGGGCTCGACCGGGTGGTAGTGGGTCACGGGTGGTCGCCCCGTTCGAGAGCGCGGTGCCCGTCGAGCCAGGCCTGGAGCATGACGGCCGCAGCCGCGCCGTCGATCCGCGACCGTTGGTCGCGCCCCTTGACCCCGCCCTGACGCAGGGCGCGGGCGGCGGTGACCGTGGTGAGTCGCTCGTCGCAGGTCTCGACCGGGACGTCGACCACCTCGGCCAGGGCCGCCGCTTCGGCGATGGCGGCCTTGGCCGCCTCACCCGTGGCGCCCGACATCGACAGGGGCAGGCCCACGATGACGCGCCCGGCCCCGACCTCCTCCACCAGGGCCGCCACGGCCCGGCGGTGGTCGGTGGCATCGGCGGTGCGAGCGATCGCACCGCGCGGCGAGGCCAACGTCCCGCCTGCGTCACTGACGGCCACGCCGATACGGCGGGCCCCGAGGTCGAGGCCGATCACCCTCACACGCCCAGCTGGGCCCGGACCCGGTCCAGGGCCTCGTCGATTCGGGAGGGATCCTTGCCGCCGGCCACGGCCAGCTCCGGGTGCTTGCTGCCGCCGCCCCCGACGATGCGGGCCGCCTCGGCCAGGATCTCCGACGCCGGGGTGCCGCCGGGGCCGACCGCGGCGACCAGGGCGACGCGTACGCCGTCCGGTGACCCGCCCAGCACGACGGCCCGGCTCGCACCTCGCTCGCGCGTGGCGACGGCCAACTCCTTCAGCTGGTCGGGCGCCAGGTCGTCGCGGCGGGCCACGACCACGCCGTCGACGGCACCGGCGGCCAACGACGCCGCCTCGTCGCGCAGCGCGCCCCGTCGCAGCGTCTTGAGCTCGTCCTCCAACGCCTTCTGCCGCAGCACCAGCTTCTCCACCGCGTCGGTCGCCTCGTCGGGCGTCGCCCGCAGGAGCTCGGCGATGCGGCCGACACGGCGCTCGGCCTCCTTCTTGCGCTCGAGGCTGGCCGTGCCGGTGACGGCGAAGATGCGGCGGAGGTTGGCGCCGATGGAGGCCTCGGACACGATCTCGACGGGACCGATCATCCCGAGGGCGCTGACGTGGGTGCCTCCGCACAGTTCCATCGAGCGGTGCCCGGCCTCGATGACCCGCACCACATCGCCGTACTTCTCGTCGAAGAAGGCGATGGCGCCGATCTGTTCCGCGTGTTCCTTGGTGGTCTCATACGCCCGCACCGGCTCGTTGTCGAGGATGCGACCGTTGGCGAGGCTCTCGACGAGGTCGATCTCCTCGGGCGTGAGCGGTCCGTAGTGGCTGAAGTCGAACCGCATGTGCTCGGGCGCGACCAGCGAGCCGTGCTGGCGGACATGGGGGCCGAGCACCTCCCGCAGGGCCCAGTGCAGCATGTGGGTGCCGGTGTGGTTGCGGCGAATCGCATCGCGACGGTCCCCGTCGATGGTCGCCACCGCCTCCTGACCCTCGGTGATCTCGCCGTCGACGCGCGCGATATGACGGTGGAGGCCGCCCGGGGCCTTCACCGTGTCGAGCACGGTCGCCCGACCCGTGTCGGTGGTGATGGTGCCGGTGTCGCCCACCTGGCCACCACCTTCGGCGTAGAACGGCGTGCGGTCGACGAAGACCTCGAACGTGCCGTCCTCGGCCGGGAGTACGGCGAGGATCGTCGCCTTCGACTCGTACTCGGTGTAGCCGGTGAACTCCGTCGGGCCGTGGGCGGCGGCGAGCGCGGCGTGCTGCTCGGCGCCACTGGTGGCCGTCGCGCCCTTGCGTCCCTCACGCCCGCGCTGCTGCTGGGCGGCCATGGCGGCGTCGAAGCCGGCCATGTCGACCTCGATCCCGCGCTCGCCGGCCAGCTCGCGCGTCAGATCCTTGGGGAAGCCGAAGGTGTCGTGCAGCTTGAACACGACGTCGCCGGCCAGCGGCCTGCCCTCGGCGGCGTCCAGCTCGGCCTCGAGCATGCCCATACCCGCCTTGAGCGTCTGGCGGAAGCGCTCCTCCTCACGGCTGACGACGCCGGTGATGAAGTCCTGGTTACGGCCCAGCTCGGGATAGGCCTCGCCCATGACGCCGACCACGGCCTGCACCAGCTCGGGGAACACGAGCCGCTCGACGCCGGCCGAGAACGCGTGGCGCACGGCGCGGCGGAGGATGCGGCGCAGCACGTAGCCGCGGTCCTCGTTGGACGGGAACACGCCGTCGTTCACGAGGAACGTCACCGACCGGGCATGGTCGGCCAGGATCCGCAGCACCACGTCGCTCTTGTCGTCGGCGCCGTAACGGGTGCCGGTGATGCCCTCGGCCACGCCGATGATGGGCCGGATGACGTCGAGGTCGAAGATCGACTCGTTGCCGTTGATGATCGACAGGACGCGCTCGAAGCCGGCACCGGTGTCGATCACCTTGAGCGGCAGATCGGTCAGGGTCCCGTCGGCATGGCGCTGGTACTGCATGAAGACGAGGTTCCAGAACTCGGGGTACCTGGCGTCGGCGCCGTGGGCCGGTCCCCCGCCCTCGCCGAACTCCGGTCCCTTGTCGAAGAAGATCTCCGAGCACGGGCCGCACGGCCCGGTCTCCGCCATCTCCCAGAAGTTGTCCTTGCCGAGGGCCTGGATGCGGTCGGCCGGCACGCCGACGACGTCGCGCCAGATCTGCGGGGCCTCGGTGTCGTCGTGGTGGACGGTGACCCAGAGTCGCTCGGGGTCGAAGCCGAACACGTTGGTGACCAGGTCCCAGGCGATCGGGATGGCCTGTTCCTTGAAGTAGTCGCCGAAGCTGAAGTTGCCCAGCATCTCGAAGAACGTGCCGTGGTGTGGGCTGTAGCCGATGTTCTCGATGTCGTCGTCCTTGCCCGAGATGCGGACGCACTTCTGGATCGACGTGGCCCTCGGGAAGGCGGGCGGCTCCTCACCGAGGATGTACGGGAGGAACTGCACCATGCCGGCGTTGGTGAACATCGGCGCGGCCGGATGCAGCGGGATGAGGCCCACCGAAGGCATCGCCGTGTGGCCGCGGGCCACGAAGAACTCGGTGAACGCGCGGCGCAGCTCGGCGGAGTGCATGGGCGGTCGAGCCTACCGGCGGGGGAACTCGGCCCTGAGCTCCATTTCACGCTCGCGCATGCCCTCGCGGCCCTCCTGGACGGCGGTCCGCAGGTCGGCGCCCACCCGCCTGGCCATGCCGGCCAGGTCGGTGCTCACCTGCTCCGGGGAGTACTTCTGGGCCGTCTCCTTCACGAACCGCATCAGCCAGAACGACACGCCGAAGCCGAAGCCGGCGCCGATCATCAGCCAGAGGAGCCGCTTGAACATCAGCCCTTCTTCTTCCCGGGCTGATCCGCCTTCCGCAGCTTGCGCGCCGCCCGGGCCGTGCCGGCACCAAGGGCCATGACCTTCACGATCGGGTTGGTGAAGGCCAGGTGGGCGAGACGGCTGGCGGAATCGACCGTCTGGGACACCGACTCGGCGGTGTCGAGCACGGTGTCGACCCTGGCCAGCTCGGCGTTGGCCCTGCTGACCGTCGAGCGCAGGTCGGCCACCAGGGGCAGGGTCTCGCGTCGCAGCTCGTGCACGGTGTCGCGCAGGCTCTTCATGGTCCGCGACAGGGCGGCAACGGCGACGCAGAGCGCCGCCACCAGCACGACGGCCGTGACGGAGGTGACCAGGGCGGCGGTCTCGCTCGTACTCACTCTGTCTCCCGCGAACGCATGGTCTTCCCGATCTCCTGTTCGGCCCCGTGCTCGGAAGGCTCGTAGTAGCGCCGACCGGCGACCTCCGGCGGGCGGTACTCCTGGGGCACCCAGCCCCGCGGGTCGTCGTGAGGATACTCATA
>DATLDH010000094.1:0-5442 GCA_035526015.1 Acidimicrobiales bacterium | reverse complement strand
GCTCGCGGTAGCCCTGGACCTGGATCTCGGACTGGTGGACGAAGAGATCCTCGCCGCCGCCGTCGGGCGTGATGAACCCGAATCCCTTGGTCGCGTTGAACCACTTCACGGTGCCTGTTGCCATGTTGGGTGTTTCCTCTCAGTTTCCACGCATGTGAACTTGCGGGAGACCTTTGAGAACCCCTGCAACGGCGCTGCTGTGCGTGACGTGATGAAGCGCTCGAACCAGGGTACTAGGTGCTGGCACCCGGGGGCGAGGGCAGGGCCACCTCGCACCAGACCCGCTTCCCGCCGAGGGTGGGGACGACGCCCCAGGCCGTGGCCAGCGATGCCACCAGCATCAGGCCACGCCCACCCGTGTCGTCCTCGGCCGCCGATCGTGCCTGAGGCAGCTCGCGGGAGCCGTCGCCGACCTCCAGCCTGATGGCGTCGCCCAGGTAGCGCACGATCACCGTTGCTCCGCCTCCTGCGTGGCGGAGCGCATTGGTGGCCAGCTCGGTCGCCATCAGCTCCAGATCGTCGGGCTCCACATGGTCGAGCCGCCAGCTCGAGAGCAACCGGCGCAGCAGCTGGCGGAGCACGGGCACGTCGGCGGCCTGCGCGCCCAGGCGCATGCGCGCCTCACGGGGCGGCGCCGGCGGCTGCTTCCACAGGTCCGGTTGGGCGTCGCCCAGGGGGTAGCCCGGAAATCGGAGCTCCTCGACGGGCACGCCGGTCGCTCGGGCCACGCGCCCACTGGGATCCTCGACGGCGTCCGGCGGGACTCGCAACACGAGGATGGCGGCGTCATCGTGCAGCCGGCCCCCTGCGTAGCTCGTCGCGGCGTCGAGGATGCGATCGGCGAGCTCCTCGGCCCCGAGGTCGTGGCCGTCGAGCAGTACCTCGGCCAGGTCGTCCTCGCCGAACAGCTCGCCCCGGCGGTCGCGTGCCTCTGTGATGCCGTCGGTGCAGATGACGATGGAGTCGCCCGGTCCCAGCCCGACGCGGTCATCGGCCACGCCCGCGTCCGGGTACATGCCCAGAGGCAGGGCGACATGGCCGCGGACGTCGATCCACCCCGCCCGCCGCAACACGAGCGGCCGGGGGTGGCCCGCGCTCGCGAGGGTGACCCAGGCCCCGCAGGTGTCGAGCTCGACGCGCGCGAACACCGCGGCGCAGAAGTGGTCGTCAGCGGCATCGTCGTCGGCGGACAGCAGGAGACGGTTGAGGTCTTCGAGCACCATCGACGGCCGCGTGTGGTGCACGGCCCCGGCGCGCACCCCCCAGCGGGCGAGTCCGGTCAGCGACGCAGCGCGCGCCCCCTTGCCGCACACATCGCCGACCACGAAGCCCCATGCATTGGCGGCAAGGCGGAACACGTCGAAGAAATCTCCGCCCACCTGCATCCCGCGTTCGCCGGCCCGGTACCGCGTGGCCAGCTCCATGCCGGGCATCCGGGGCGGGCGCGGCGGCAGCAAGCTGGCTTGGAGCGCGTCGGCCAGGGCCTCGGCCTGGCGCCGGAGCTCGGACTCGCGGCTGAAGGTCTCGTTGGCCTGGAGGCGTAGCTCGAGCTCGTCGACGACGACGGCGGCCAGGTCCTCGAGCGTGCGTAGTTCGCGCTCGGAGATCTCACGCGGCTGAGTGTCGAGTACGCACAAGGTGCCCAGGCTGTGGCCACCGCTGACGGTGAGGGGCACGCCGGCGTAGAAGCGCAACCCGAACTCGCCGGCGACGAGTGAGTTGGTGAGCGTGCGCGGGTCGACGGCGGCGTCGTTCACCACCCACGGTCCCTCCTGCAGGATGGCTGACGCGCAGAGCCCGGTCTCGCGACCGATCTCGACGACGTCGGGAAGGCCGTGGTGGGACTTGAACCAGATGCGTTCCTCGTCCACCACACTCACGATGGCGATCGGAGCGTCCAGGAGGCGGGCCGCGAGCGCGGTCACCCGGTCGAAGGCGCCGTCCGGTGGCGTGTCGAGGATGTCGTAGCGGCGGACGGCCTCCATGCGTGCCCGTTCGTCCACCCACACATGGTGCCAGGCTTCGGCTCATGGCCGACCCGCTCCTCAGCCGGTTCGGCGTCGACCCCGACGCGCGCCTCGGCGGCGGCGGGGAGGCCGACGTCTACGCCCTCGACGCCGGCCGTGTCCTGCGCCTGTACAAGCGCCCGAGCCTCGGGCTGGCCACCCGGCTGCGGGCGTTCTACGAGTGGCTGTCCGGGCAGGACCTGCCCTTCGCGACGCCCACCGTCCTGGAGGTGGGGGAGAGCGACGGGCGTACCTGGACGATCGACCTGCGCCTGCAAGGCACGGGGATGCTCGCCGCCATGCCGAGCCTCACCGCCGCCGAGAAGGCCGTGACCATCGATTCCTACGTCCGGGCCACGGTCGCCCTCACTGCGCTGGCCCCGCCGCCGACGAGCGGGTTCGGTGACCTGCTGGCCGAGCACCCGGTCGTCTCGTCGAGCTGGGCGGAGTTCCTCATGGCCCGCGTCGAGCCCGCCGCCGCCCGGGCGGCCGACGATCTGGCGGCGGAAGGGATCGACGCATCCGCGCAGGTCGAGCGCCTGCACGATCAGCTGGTGACGGTGCCCCCCGTCGCCGTGCCGTCTCTCGTGCACGGCGACTGGTTCCCCGGGAACGTGATGATCGGCAACGACCTCACCGTGAGCGCGCTGATCGACTTCAGCTCGCTCACGTTCGCCGGTGACCCGATGATGGACGTGGCCGGCGCGGTGATCTTCGCCGACTCCGCGGTGTGGACCCAGCCCGATCACGTCGCACTGGCGAGGACCTCGGCCGAAGCGTTGGGATTCGACGACCTCGACCGCCACCTGGCCCTCTACCGGCGCTGGTACGGCCTCTTCTTCTCCCAGTACAAAGCCGACGACGCGGAGCTGTTCAGCCGCTGTGTCGAATGGCTCCGACCGGGCACGTGACACCCGTCCCGCCGAGGCCGCAGTAGCCGCCGGGGTTCTTGGCCAGGTACTGCTGGTGGTGGTCCTCGGCGTAATAGAAGGGGGGCTCGCCGCGGATCTCGGTGGTGATGGCGCCGTACCCGGCGGTGCCGAGCATCTCCTGGAACGCGTCACGTGAGGCCTCGGCCGCCCGCAGGTGCTCCTCGGATGCGCAGTAGACGGCCGAGCGGTACTGGGTGCCGTGGTCGTTGCCCTGCCGCATCCCCTGGGTCGGGTCGTGACCCTCCCAGAACGCGCGCAGCAGCTCGGCGTAGGCGACCACCTTCGGGTCGAACACGACCAGCACGACCTCGGCATGGCCGGTGCGGCCGCTGCACACCTCCTCATAGGTCGGGTTCGGCGTGAACCCACCGGCGTAGCCGACGGCGGTCGAATGGACACCCTCGAGCTGCCAGAACAGGCGCTCGGCGCCCCAGAAGCAGCCGAGCCCGAAGACGGCCCGCTCCAAGCCGTCGGCGAACGGCGGCTGCAGGGGCGTGCCGAGCACGACATGGTGGTCGGCGACGGGCAGCGGACGATCGCGTCCGGGGAGGGCGGAGGAGGCCTCGACCATCGTGGACTTGGCGGATCCGAAGAGCGGCATACCCGAGGGTAACGCCGCGGGCCAGACGGGCCATTCCAGCTTGACCATGCCGAATGACCACGAGGGGTGATGTCGAGGACAGCGGAACGTGCCGAAGCTTGAAAAAGCTTGTGCCCGAAGGTCCTCCCTCCTCCCGAGGTGCCCCATGTCGCGCTCCGTGCTCCACACCAGCCGGTTTGCCGCCGCTGCCGGTGCTGTCGCACTGGCCGCGATGAGCGCGCTCGGGAGCGCTGCCCACGCCGACGACGCTGGCGCCGCTGGGAATCGCTGTGCCTTCCTGTGCTCGCCCACCACGACCACCGCACCCCCGACCACCGCGCCCGCGCCGGCGCCCACGACATCGACGACAGTGGCGGCTCCCGCCGCCGTGGCCAGCGCCGCGGTGCGCCTGCTCGACCTGGCCAACGCCGACCGCGTCAGGGCCGGTCTCCGGCCGCTGGCCATGCGCTCCGACGTCACCACCATCGCCCTTGGCCACTCCTGGGAGATGTCGAAGGCGGCGAGCATCTTCCACAACGACGCCTACTTCACGTCCGCCGTGAAGCAGCGCCTCGCCGCCAGGGCCCTGGGCGAGAACGTGGCGTTCAACACCGACCTCGACGACACCCACACCCGGCTCATGAACAGCCCAGGCCACCGCGCCAACCTCCTCGATCCCGACTTCACCGTGGTCGGCATCGGCGTGGTCAGGGCCGGCAACGTCTTCTACAGCACGGAGAACTTCGTCCAGCCCATCCCCGGCGCGGTGCCGTCGGGAGCCTCCGCTCCCGCCGCCGCAGCCCCGAAGCCCTCGTCGGCTCCGGCGCCGGTCGGGTCCCGCCCGTCGGCCGAGCCCGTCGTCGCCAGGACCGCGGCGACCACGGTTACGGGTGGGGCCACGCCCGCAACCGACCCCCCGGAGGCGGCAGCGTCCCTGCCCGACGGGGGATCGGTGGCGGGGTCGGCGGTGGGCGCGGCCGACACGTTCGAGCTGGCCGGGTCCCCGGCCGGGCCGCTCGTGCCGCCCGAGGATTCCGGCCCCGCCGTGCAGCTGCTGATCGCGGCGCTGATGCTCGCCGTCGCCGGCGCATCGGGCGTCCGCGCCGTGCGCGCCAGGAAGGGCTGAACCGCCCGCACCGGATCATCCGGTCGCCGCGGACCATTCTTGGTGAACTCGGCCATAAATGACGGGGGTGCCCGCTCCGAAGGTTCGGTGTGCCCTTCTCCCGAACGCTCTCATCCGTCGCCCTCCCCCTCGTCGTCGCCTTCGGCCTGGCCGTCCCCGCCCTCGCCGACGAGCCGCCCGCCGTTCCGGTCGCCGACCCCGCCTCGAGGCTCCTCCAGCTGGCCAACGCCGACCGGGCCGCCGCCGGCCTGCGGCCCCTCGCCATGCGTGACGACGTCGTCACCGTGGCCCAGGCCCACACCGCGGCCATGGCGGCCAAGGCCACCATCTGGCACAACGACGACTACTTCACCCGCGACATGCGGACCCACCTCGCCGCCAGGGCGCTGGGCGAGAACGTGGCGTTCAACACCGATCTCGACGACACCCATACCCGCCTGATGAACAGCCCCGGCCACCGAGCCAACATCATGAACCCGGGCTTCGACGTCGTCGGCATCGCCGTGGTCAAGAACGGCGACGTCTTCTACTCCACCGAGGACTTCGTGCAGGCGGCGGTCCGTGCCGCGGCACCCACCACGACCGCCCCCGCCCCTGCTGCCGCCCCCAAGCCGCGGGCCGTGGCCCCGGTGCGGGCGAGCGCGGTGGCCAAGCCGGTGGTGGCTCCGGCCCCGTACACGGTCGAGGTCACCCCGACGACGGCCGGGGGCGCCGTCACCCGCCAGGCGGGCGCGGTCATGAGTGCGGCGTCGGTGCACGCGTCGCCGGGGCCCCGTTTCGACGGTGCGGCCATGGTGC
>DATLDH010000116.1:0-18586 GCA_035526015.1 Acidimicrobiales bacterium | reverse complement strand
CCGTCCGCTCTACGGAGGTGCTGCACCGATGTCCCTGACTCCCCCCGAGGAGAATGCCGAGCCCCAGCCGCCCAGGGGGCACGTGCGCGTCGTCTACCTCGGCCCCGTCGCGCCCCACTGGGAGGTGCAGTCGGACTTCGGTGACCGCAACCTGATCGAGGAGTTCCGCCAGCGGGTGCTGGCCCGTCTCGTGCTGCTCCCGCCCCACGACCCCCAGTTCCGGCGCAACCGGGAGCGGGTCGTGCGCGACGCCGAGCGGGAGAACCTCCTTCTCGACTGGGATCTCGGCATTCCCGACGAGTACGCCGAGGCGGCACCGGCTCCCTCCTGAGCGCAACCGCGGCCCGTACCATGCGGTGATGGCCGAGGTACCCGTCTATCAGGACGCCGTGGTCTTCCTGATCGTGGCCATGGTGCTGGCCATGGCCCTGTTCGCCGTCTCGCTCACCAGCATCGTGAGGGGCCGGCGGCTCCGGCACCGCATCGCCGAGCTCGGCTCGCCGCCGGTGACGACCGCGGCTCCCACGCCCGTCGTCACCGCCGGTGTCTCGCCCGACGCCGAGCGGTTCTCGGGCACGCTCGACGGCCTGGCTCAGGGCGTGGTGGTGTGCGACGACCGCGGCCAGGTCCTGTATCGCAACCCGGCCGCGTCGGCCCAGCTGCGGCCGACCTCGCCCGAGCCACGTGTGGCCGATGCGTTCGGCACCGTCCTGGCGGCCGCGCTCACCGGCGCGCACACGACGCGCGATCTCGAGCTGCTCGGCCCGCCCCGTCGCAACCTCCATCTGATCGGGTTGCCCCTGGAGAGCGATGGTCGCCGCGTCGGCGCCGCCGTGGTCGTCGAGGACCGGACGCGCGTGCGCGTGGCCGAGGTGCTGCGCCGCGAGATGCTTTCCGACCTGGTGCGCGAGCTCACCGAGCCCATGGTGGCGCTCGGGCTGGTGGCCGACTCCCTGCAGAACGAGGAGGACCCGGCCGTGCGCGCCCGGTTCGCCGAGCGGGCCAAGACCGAGTCGGCACGGGCCCGGCAGGTGCTCGACGACCTGGTGGAGCTGAGCCGGTTGGCGGCCGAGCGCCCGCGCCCGGCGGAGAAGGTCCCCATGGCCGACGTGCTCGCCCGCGCCATCGAGCGCGTCGCGGCCCTCGCGGAGCGCCGCATGGTCACGGTCGTCGCGCCCGTCGTGCCCGACGAGGCGGTGCTGGTGGGCGATCCCCACCAACTCGACCTGACCGTGGCCAAGCTCCTCGAGCACGTCGTCCTCGGCTCCCGCACCGGCGGCAAGGTCGAGCTGGCCGTCCGTCTGGACCGTGGCCTCGTGGCCCTCGAGGCCCGCCAGGCCGCACTGTCGCTGGCCGGTGCCCGGCCGCCCGGGCTCGCCCTTTCCCTCGTCGAGCAGGCCGTCGTCAATCTCGGGGGCTCGCTCGACACCGACAGCGACGCCCGATCCGGGGTCTGCTGCCTCCGCCTGCCGCTGGCCGTCCCGTCCGATTAGGACGGTTTCCTAACCACCACGCGTGGTGGTCATCACGGACTAGCGCGTTATAGCCACTCTCCGTGCGGGAAAAGGTCACTCATGGTCGCAAGACCGTGAAATCGGGGGTGGATCATGAGTGCGGACCTCAGGTCGCTGGAAGTGTTTGTGGCGGTCGCCGAGACGTTGCATTTCGCCAAGGCGGCCGAGCATCTCCACATGCAACCGTCGGCGGTCACCGAGGCGATCAAACGCCTGGAGCACGAGGTCGGCGTCGTCCTCCTCGAGCGCACCACCCGCCGAGTGACCCTCACCGACGCCGGGCGCTCCTATCTCGGTGACGCCAAGGCCATCCTCACCCGCTTCGGCGCCGCCGCCGAGCGGGCCCGCCACGTCGAGTCCGGTATGCGGGGGACCCTCCGCATGGGTGTCACGCTCCACCCCGCCTGGACGGCGGCCGACCGCATGGCCGAGCGCGCCGCCGCGACCATGCCCGAGGTGTCGATCGTCCCGTCCAGCCACTTCACCATGGACCAGGCCAGACTGCTCGAGGCCGACGAGCTCGACCTCGGCATCGGCATCGAGCCGCCGCGCATCGAGGAGTTCGGGCGGCTGCGCATGGCGCTCCTCCCCTGGTCGGTCGTCATGCCGGCCGACCACGTCCTGGCCGCTCGCCCCGAGGTCGCCCTCGCCGACCTGGGCGGCCATGACGTGGCCTATGTCGGCGCGTCGACGCAGAAGCGGGTCTTCGCCCTCATCGACGGCGCGTTCCGTGCCGCCGGCGTGCGGCCGGCCCGCACCCTCGACGCGCCCGGTGACACCGCCCTCGTCCATGCCGTCGTCGACCGCCGGTGCGTCGGCATCGGCCTGCGCTGCTGGGGCGACACGCTCCCTGCCGGCCTCGTCGTCCGCCCCATTGCCGCCCCGGGGATCCCCCCCGTCGAGCTGGCGCTGTCGTGGGTGCTCGACCGCCAGGGCCCGTTGATCACCATGCTCGTCGAGCTGGCCGAGTCGATGGCCGCCTCCGGCGGGTTCGCCGACCTCGACGCCGGTGACTCTTTGGACATCACCGCGCATTGTTCTGACATCGCCTCTTTCTCGTCCTCGCCCCGCGGCGTACCCCTGTAGCAGGGGGACGGGACCAGGCGCCGGCAAGGAGTCGGTGGCTGGGGCTGAGTCGAAGGAAGTGTCGCGATGCGGCGGTTCGTCCTCGTTCTGCTCACCTGCCTCGTGGTCGTCACCACGTTCCTGCTCCCCGGCGCCGGACGGGCCGACGCCGCCCACACCGAGTGGGACGAGTGGGATTTCCTGCGGCTGATCAACAAGGAGCGCTGGCAGAACGGCCTGGCCCCGCTGTCCATGGTCCCCCCGATGCGCGACCTGTCACGTTCGTGGTCGTCGACGATGAGCAGCGACGGAGTGCTCCGCCACGACCCGAACCTCCAGTCGGGGATCGCCGCCGCGGTCCCTGACTGGATCAGGATGGGCGAGAACGTGGGCTACGGCAGCACCGGCGTGCTCGACCTGCACCGCGCCTTCATGGCCAGTGAAGGCCACCGGTCGAACATCCTGCGGCGGGAGTTCACCCTCGCCGGCATCGGCGTGCGGTACGTCGGCACCAGGCTGTGGGTGACGGTCAAGTTCGCCAGCTCGTCGAAGGCGGTTCCGACGGTGCTGCGCGCACCGACCGAGCGAGTCAGCGGCAGCGACGACGTGCAGACATCGGTGAACATCAGTCGCCGGCGGGCGGCGCAGTCGGCGCCGTTCGTGGTCGTGGCGAGGGACGACGACTTCGCCGACGCGCTCACCGGCGGCGCCCTTGCCTCCATCGAGAAGAGCCCGCTGCTGCTGACCCAGCGCAGCGGTCCGTCGGCCGGCATCGTCGAGGAGGCCAAGCGCGTCATCGCCTCCGGCGGGACGGTCCAGCTCCTGGGCGGGAACCTCGCACTGGCGCCGGCCGTGCAGACCGCGTTCACCGATGCCGGCCTCCTCACCGAACGGCTGGCCGGGCCCGACCGCTACGCCACGGCGGCGGCAGTGGCGGCGCGGGTCAAGCCCGACCCGACGACGGTGGTCCTCGTGTCGGGTCTCTCCTACCCCGACGCCCTCGTGGCGGCTGCGCCGGCCGGCCGGCTCGATGCACCGGTGCTGCTCGTCTCCGGCGACACCGTTCCGGCCCCGACGACGGCGTTCCTGGAGACGGCCCGCCCGGAGCGCCGGATCGTGCTCGGCGGCACCTCGGCGGTGGGCGCGGCGGCGGCCTCCGCGGCGGGAGCGACCGAGCGTGTGTCCGGGACCGATCGCTTCGGCACCGCCGCCGAAGTCATGCGGAAGTTCTTCCCGACGGCAGGGACGGTGTCGGTCGCCAGCGGCCTCCGGTACGAGGACGCCCTCATGGCCGGGCCCGAGGCGGCCCGCCTCGGCGCGCCGGTGATGCTGAGCGCACCCGGCGTTCCCGCCGCGACCTACGCGGCGGTGGCGGCGGTGAACCCGCGGTGGGGTCACGCCCTGGTGGTGGGGGGCACGGCATCGGTCACCCCCGCCGACGTGACGCTGATGTTCAGCTGAGGAGGTTCAGCCCCGACGGAGCTTGAGGCCTCGGCGCTTGGCCGGGGCCTCGGCGGGCGGGGCGGCATCTCCCGCCGGCGCCTGTCCCCATTGCGCGTCGGCGGGGGGCGCCGCCTTCTCCTGGTCCTTCGCCGCCTTCGAGGCTTTGGCCGCCCTGGGCTGCTTGGCCGGCTTGCCCGAGCCCGACGGGAGGATGTCGTCGGCGCTGCGACTCCACCCGCGCGGGGTGACGATCGGCGCGTCAGTCGCCATTCCCCAGTCGCCGGCGGGCGCCACGGAAGCGGGCGCGACCGGCGCGGCGGCCGGCGGCGTCGGCAGGCCGAAGCCGTCGTCGTCGGTGACCGTCACCCAGCCGTCGTCGCCGGCCGGAGGCGCGGCGGCGGCAGGAGGGGCGTAGGGCGAGGGCTGGTCGTCGGGACCGCCCTTGTCGTTGACGTCGGCCAGCGCGGCGGAGAGCGCGGCGGCCAGATCGTCGTCCATGGCGGAAGGGTCAGGGGCGAACACTTCGCGCTCGGCGTCCGGCGCGCCTTCGGGCGGTCCCGGCTTCCACTCGGCGAAGGCCTCGTCGAGGACCTCCTCGTCGGCCCACCCCGGTGCCTCGGCCTGCGGCGCGCGCGGCGGGGGAGCCGGCTGCGCCGGCGGCGCGGGAGCGGCGGACGCGCCGTTGCCGTTGTTGTTGTCGTCAGGATCCTCGCCGTAGACGTCGCCGAGGATGCCGGAGAGGTCGGACATCACCTCAAGCGTAACCCCCCGCTCCCCCTAGGGTCTTTCACCGTGGAACCGCTCCGGCCGTTGGCGCTGCAGGAGTCGCGGCTCGGGCCTGACGTCGCCAGCATGGAGATCGTCACCGCCCAGGGCATCATCGTCTGCCTCCGCCACGGCCTCGACGACGGGCAGGAGGTCGCCACGCTCTTCGTGGGCGGCGCCATCGGGGGTCTGTCGGGCCCGGCCGGTGGCCTGTTCCACCGCATGGCGTCAGCCCACGGCGGTGTGCGCATCCACTACCGGCGGCCCGGCGAGATGGACGACTGCCTCCTCGACGTCCTCCTCGTCCACCACCTCTTGGCCAGACGCGGCATCGAGCGCGTCATCCTCGTCGGCCACTCGTTCGGCGGTGCCGTCGCCATCGCGGCCGGCGCCATCCTCGGTGAGGCCACCGCCGGCGTCGTGGCCCTGTCCACCCAGGTGCCGGGCACCGAGCACGTGGCCAAGCTGGCGGGCCGGCCTCTCCTGCTCATCCACGGCGACCGCGACGGCATCCTCCCCGACGCGTGCAGCCGCTATGTCTACGAGCAGGCTGCCGATCCCAAGGAGCTCGTGATCCTCGAGGGCGACGGCCACCTCCTCGACAAGTGCACCGACGAAGTGACGGCGAGAGTCGACGCCTTCATCACCTCGCTGACCTAGGTGTAGATCCCATCCACCTTCGTCAGTAGGGGCTCCTTGAGGCTTGGGGTGCTAGCCACCTCACCCCAAGGAGACCCCGTGAAGGTTCACGGTAACGCCAGGCTTCTGCCGCGCCAGCGTCAGCTGTTGTGCGAGCGGGTCCGACTCGAAGGATGGACAGTGGCCCTGGCGGCCGAAGCCGCCGGCGTGTCCGAACGCACCACGTACCGATGGCTGGCCCGGTGGGACGCCGGCGAGGCGATGACCGACAGGTCAGCCGCGCCGCGGCACCGGCCGACCAAGACGCCGCCTGTCGTTGAGGAGCTCATCGGCGAGCTTCGCCGTCGCCGCTGGACCGGCCCACGCATCGCCGCCGAGCTGGGCATGCCGACCTCGACGGTCTGCGCCGTGCTCAAGCGGCTGGGCCTCAACCGCCTGTGGCGTCTTGAGCCGCCGGAGCCCCCGAACCGCTACTGCCGTCGGCACGCGGGCGAGCTCATTCACATCGACGTCAAGAAGCTGGGCCGTTTCAACGTCCCAGGCCACCGTGTCACCGGCCGGGGACCGGGGAACCGACCTCAGGCCGGCAAGAAGGGCTGGGAGTACTGCCACGTCGCCATCGACGACACCAGCCGCCTGGCCTATGTCGAGATCCTCGACGACGAGACCGGGCCCACCTGCGTGAGCTTCCTCCGCCGCGCCATCGGATACTTCGCCGCGCATGGCGTCACGGTCGAACGGGTGATGACCGACAACGGCACCGGCTACCGCTCCAAGTTCCACCAGGCCGCAGTCGCCGAGCTCGGCATCCGCCACCTCCGCACACAGCCCTACCGGCCGCGAACCAACGGCAAGGCCGAGCGATTCATCCAGACGCTCCAACGCGAGTGGGCCTACTCCGCCGCCTACTCGAGCTCATGGCATCGACGGCGGGCCTTGCTGCCCTGGCTCGAGTACTACAACTGTCGGCGACCACACAGCGCCCTCGGCCACAAGACACCCGCTAGTCAGATCACCTGACGAACGTTCTTGGGATCAACACCTAGGTCGGAAGATCGATGCGTTCCAACCAGAGGCCGGGGGCGTCGAGCTCGGCGGGGGTGGGGAGCTCGCGCTCGGAGTGCCAGAGGCGGAGGAGGCCGTCGGGGCCGGCTCGCTCGACGACGCCCTCGACGAAGCGCGCGCCGCGGTCGAACTGGGCCTGACCGAGCTCGAGGCCGAGGAGACGCCCGACGAAGCGGTCGCCCTTGCCGGTCTGGACGCGCCGGCGGCGCAGGGCTTCCCCCAGCGGCGCGAACGAGCCGATGAGCCGTCGGCCTGTGGTGTCGACGACATGGTCGACATAGCCCGCCACGGCGCTGACCACGGCGTCGAGCTGGGCGAGCGTCGAGGCCTGGCCCGGCGTCTGCATGGCCCCGAGCAGCACCTCGGGGTCGCCAAGGGCCTCCTGGATGGCGGCCGGATCGGTGGGGTCGATCTCGGCCAGCCGTGACTCGAGGAACGACGGGTCGGGCTGGAAGCCGGTGACGTAGTCGTGCACCAGCGCGTCGATGCGGGCGCGCACGTGGGGGCGGCTCAGCACGGCGTGGTTGGCCACCTCGGCCAGGCAGACCCAGAGCCGCACGTCGTCGGCGGGCAGGCTCCAGTCGGCGGCGAAGGCGTCGACGTTGGCCGCCACCACGACCAGCTCATCGGATGCCGGCCGGGGCAGCGGCACGTCGTACTGGCCAAGGGCACGGTGTGAGAGGTGGCCGACCATGACACCGGCCTGCATCCCGAACAGCATCGGCCCGGCGAACTTGGTGAACCCGCCGAGCAGCTGCCCCAGGGGATCCGGGGGCGACTCATCGGTCGTGTCGGCGGGCGCGGCCGGCGTCTCGCCGAGTGCGGCGGCCAGCGCCTCGAGCACGTGGCGGTAGGCGTCGAGCGTCGTGAGCGCCCACTCCCCACGGCCCACGGTGCGGACCGTGAGCGGCTTCCCCGATGCCGATGTCGGCAGGCCCGTGGCATCGGCGATGTTGAGGTCGGCGACGCGGAGGAGCTCCTCGAAGCGGACGCGCTGCAGGGGATCGACATTGGACTCCGCCACGCCCTCGGTCGACACGTAGCGGGCCATCTGCTTGGCGATGTCCCAGTTCACCGGCCCCGACGAGGCGAACATCTTGGCGATGTCGCCGAAGCCGGGGATGCCCTCGAAGGGCTCGTTTGGACCGGGACCGCTCACGGGGGCATGGTAGGTCCCATGCCCTCCGTCACCGTCACGGGCGCGTCCACCTCGCTCGGCCGCAGGGTGCTCGCCCGCCTCGACCAGCGGCCTCCCGCGCAGGGCAACGTGATGGTGCACCTGGCGGGTGATCTGCGCCGCGGCCTGTCCGACGCCGAGGTCGACGGCGTCGACCGGGTGGTGCTCGTGTCCAGCGCGCAGGTGTACGGCGCGTGGGCCGACAACCCCGTGCCGCTCACCGAGGACGCGCCCCTGCGACCCAACCCGGCGGCGGTCAACGCCGTCGAGCGGGCCGAGGCCGAGCGCGTCCTCGCCGAGTGGCGCGAGCGGCATCCCGACGCCGCCACGGTCGTGCTGCGCCCGGCCCTCGTCGTCGGTGGGGACGACGCGCCGACGCCGCTGCCCGGCCGCGACGCGGGGGTTCCGGCCCAGTTCCTGCACGAGGACGACCTGGCCGACGCCGTGGCGCTGGCCGCGGTCGGCGACATCGACGGCGTGTTCAATGTTGCTCCCGACGGCTGGATCGCGGCCGAGACGGTGACCGCGCTCGTCCACCCGATCGGGGTGCCACGTTGGGGGCGGCTGAGCGCCTTCGTCGACCGCGTCGCCCACCGGGCCGCGCCGGCAACTGCCGCCCTCAGCGCCTACCGCAACCAACCGTGGGTGGTGGCCAACGACCGGCTGCGCGCCGCCGGTTGGAAGCCCAGTCACACCAACGAAGAGGCCTGGGTGACCAGCCAGGAGCCGTCGGTGCTCACCGAGCTGAGCCCGAGCCGCCGCCAGATGCTGGCTCTCATCGGCACGGGCGCCCTCGGGATCGGCGCGCTCGCGGGCGTGACGGCGCTGGTGCTCCGCCGGCGCCGCCGGCGTTCCTAGCTGCGGGGGCGCTCGCTCAGTCTCGCCTTCATCAGGGTGTCCCTGGTGCCGCGCCGCACCGTCAGGCCGACGACATCGCCCGGTCGTCGGGACCGGAGGTTGACGACGAGCCCCGCCATCGAGGCGATGTGCTTGCCGTCCATGGTGACGATGACGTCGCCCGGCACCAACCCCGCGCTGTCAGCCGGGCTGCCCTTGCGCACGCGCTTGACCAGCGCGCCGTGGGGGATGCCGAGCTCGTCGGCCAAGGCCTGATCGACGTCCTCGCCGTCGACCCCGAGCCAGACGTGCACGACGCGCCCATGGGCGATCAGCTGGTCGGCGACGTCGCGCGCGATGTCGATGGGCGTGGCGAACCCGAGGCCCTCGGCGCCGGTGCGGCTGTCGACGGCGATGGCCGTCGTGATCCCGATGACCACACCGGTACTGTCGAGCAACGCGCCACCCGATGAACCGGGCGCGATCGGTGCGTCGGTCTGGATCATGTCGAGGAGCGGCTGGCCGTCGTTGCTCTCCACCTGGCGGGCCAGCGCGCTGACGACACCGACCGACACCGACGGTCCACCGGCGAGGCCGAGCGGTGAGCCGATGGCGATGGCCAGCTGACCGACCTTGAGGCCCTCGGCCGACCCGAGCACGGCGGTCGTGACGTTGGGCGCCGAGATCTTCAGCACGGCGATGTCGGTCTCGGCATCACCGCCGACGACGGTGGCCGGCCACTTCTTGCCGTCGGCGCCGACGACGACGATGGAGCGGGCGCCGTCGATCACGTGGTTGTTGGTGAGGACGTGGCCGTCGGTGCGGAACAGCACACCCGATGCGCTGCCCGACCCGCCGGCGGCGACCACCTCGACCTGCACGATCGCCGGTCGCACCCGCTCGGCGATCTCGGGGATGCCCATGGGAGCGGCCGTCGTGGAACGGCTGGCGTTGACCACCGCGTCGGGGCCGGAGGCCGGGGGCGCAGCCGCCACCCGTTCGACCACGGTGACGGTGTGGGTGCGGAAGCCACCGGCGGCGGCCACCGAGCCGGTCACGAGCATGGCGCCGATGGCCCCGCCCAGGAGGCTCACCGTCCAGGGCGTGGGCCTGGCGTCATTGGCGCGCTCGCGCGCCCCGCGGACGAGGCTCAGCTCCGACGGGTGCCGCCACAACCGGTCGTCGGGAGGAAGCCATGTGCCGGCCGGACCGTCGTCGAGGACGTCGTCGTCGTGCTCGTCGCCATGCTCGTCGCCGACAGGCGTGCCCCTCTCGTCCATCACCCCCGAGGTTACCGACGGTGGTCGTGCCGGCGGCATCGCGGCATCGTCGCCGCACGCCGCGTACATTCGGCGACGCACGGTTCCTTCAAACAGCAGGGAGAGAGCGGATGCAGGGATTCAGGGGGCGGCGCGCTATCGCGCTGATCGCAGTGCTGGCACTGGCCGGGCTCGGCGGGTGCGGCAACGACGACGACAAGGCGGCCACCACGGGCGACACCGCGGCCGAGGGTGGGCCGCAGACGGTCAGGGTGCTGGTCGACCCGAAGCCGGATGCCTTCAACGCCAGCTTCATCCACTACTTCCCCGAGAAGCTCCAGGCGCATGCGGGCGACACCGTGCAGTACGTCGGTGACTTCACCGGCGAGGTGCACACCGTTACCGCGGGCTCGATGATCAAGCCGCTCCTGGACGTCACCGCCAAGTACAAGGACGTGAAGGAGCCCCCGCCCGAGGCCGAGGAGGAGTTCGGCAAGGCGTTCGGGTCTGTCCCCCAGGCTTTCAATCCGGAAGAGCTGGGCAAGGGCGGTGACCCGTTCATCCAGGCCGCCTGGGAGCCCTGCTTCTACGCCACCGGCACACCGCCCATCGACAAGGCCTGCGACGCCGAGCACCAGAAGCAGCCGGATGCGTTCCACGGCACCGAGGTGCTGTACAACGCCGGCTACGTCGGGCAGGACACGACGTTCGACATCAAGCTGGCCGACGACATTGCGCCGGGCGACTACGTCATCACCTGCCTGTTCCACGGGCCGGAGATGACCTCCACCATCACCGTGGTCCCCGAGGCGACCAAGGTCCCGTCGCCGGCCGAGGTCGAGGCCGCGGCCAACGCCGAGCTCGACGGCTTCGTGGCCAAGCTCCAGGGGCCGGTCGACACGGTCCGTAAGAACACCAAGAGCCCGGGACGGGCCGGCGCGGCGGTCGAGGGTGAGGACGGGCCTCCGGGCGAGGCCAACGTCTTTCCCGACAACATCGCCGTCAAGGCCGGCGAGTCGGTGACATGGAACGGCATCGGCTTCCACACGGTGACGTTCAACGCCACCGAGGACATGCGGCCGGCGTTCGGGCCCGAGAACGGGAAGGGCCTCCACCTCAACCAGAAGGCGTTCAAGCCGGTCAACAGCCCGGCCTATCCGCCCGATC
Organism: Acidimicrobiales bacterium; assembly: GCA_035526015.1. Classification (GTDB taxonomy): domain Bacteria; phylum Actinomycetota; class Acidimicrobiia; order Acidimicrobiales; family DATLDH01; genus DATLDH01. Next base: position 7,655 of record DATLDH010000116.1, on the reverse strand, counting down.
CCGAGGGCGGCGACGAGGGCGGCCCGCCCGGACCGCCGGATCCGTCGAAGGAGAAGAAGCTCGACGCCGGGAGCTACAGCGGCAGTGGGCTGAAGCACTCGGGGATCAACCCCGGTGAGGCCACCTACGGCTACACCGTGAAGTTCCCGAAGGCCGGAACGTATGAGTACATCTGCGTCGTCCATCCCGACATGGAGGGCAAAGTCACCGTTTCATGAGGCGCTGGGTCGTCGTCGCGCTGGTCGCCGCGACGGTCCCTTTCATCGATGTCCCCGGGCCGCCCGTCAGGGCGGCCCGGGCGACACCGCACGACGCGGTCGCGACCAGGCACCATGACCGCGACCAGCAGGCTTCGGGCCACGAGGACGCCGAGGGGCTGAAGCTGGTGCCGGCGACGGACGAGTCCGTGGGCGCCGGGCCCGGCGGGTGCCGGCGGGGTGGCCCGATCCGGCGGTACGACGTCAGTGCTGTCGCCGTCGACATCACCGTCAACCGCTACCTCGACCACGATCCCAAGGGTCGGATGTTCGTCCTCGACGACGAGTTGGCGCGCGTTCGACGGGAGGAGGCGGCCAACGCCGCCGCCCGGTCGGCGGGCTCGGAGCCGGCCGTCTCGGCCGGGCTCCAGGGTGACGCCATCCAGCCGTTGGTCCTCCGCGTGCGGCCGGGGGAGTGCCTGCGGGTGCGCCTGCGCAACGCCCTCGAGGACGAGCCGGCGTCGTTCCACGTCCACGGCTCGTCGTTGCGGATCGCCGGCACGAACGTGGCCGCCACCGCCGCCGAGCCGCGCGCGGTCGCGGCGCCGGGTCGCGAGGTCACCTACGAGTGGGCGGTCCCGACCGCCGAGCCCGAGGCGACCCACGCCGTCCACAGCCACGGTGACGGAAGTGGCACGTCGGACAGGGAGCAGACGAACCACGGGCTCTTCGGCGCCGTCGTCGTCGAGCCGAAGGGCAGCACATGGTCCGACCCCTTGACGGGGCGTGGCCCCTCGGGATGGCTGGCCGACGTCGTCGAGCCGGGCCGCCCCGCCTTCAGGGAGTTCGTGCTGATCTACCACGAGATCGGGAACGAGAACTATCAGCTGCGTGACCACGCCGGCGACGCCGTTCCGCTCGTCGACCCGTTCAGCAGTGCCTACCGCCCCGCCTCGCGCGCCGTGAACTACCGCAGCGAGCCGTTCATGAACCGCATCGCGCTCGACCGCCAGCGCGGCCTGCCGGCCGACTCGTCCCTGGATTACAGCTCGTACTCCTTCGGCGACCCGGCGACGCCGATAGGCCGGAGCTATGTCGGCGACCCGGTGCGCCAACGGGTGGTGCACGGCGGGTCCGAGACCTTTCACGTCCACCACGTGCACGGGGGCGCCATCCGCTGGCCGCGTCAGCCGGGGGCCGAGCCCCCCTCGAGGGCCGGCCGCGACAAGCACCCCGCGTTGCTCCCGCAGTCGAGCGAGCGCACCGACTCCCAGACGATCGGGCCGTCGGAGACCTTCGACGTGGCCGACGAGTGCGGTAGCGGCGGGTGCCAGCAGAGCGTCGGCGACTTCCTCTACCACTGCCATGTCGCCCACCACTACTTCGCCGGCATGTGGGGCCTGTGGCGCGTGTACAACACCCTGCAGGACGGCGCCGCCTCGACCGACTCGCTCCCGCCCCTGCGCCCACTGCCGAGAGGAGGAGCCCGGCCGCGTGCCGGCGTGACCAGCTCACGCTTGTCGCCCGAGGCACGCGCCGGCGTCGCCGCCCAGCTCCCACCTCCTGGCGTGCCGCGCGGATACGACGCGTCGGTGTGGGACTGGCGCACCGAGAACGGCGACGTCGTCGGCGAGCCGGAAACCGCCGAGCGGTGGCCCGGCTACCAGGCCAGGGCGCCCGGCACCCGTCCGGCGGTGCTCTTCGATCCCGCCACGGGACGGGTCGCGTACCCCTTCATGCGGCCCCACCTGGGCAAGCGACCACCGTTCGCGCCGGGCCACGGTCCGGCGCCGTTCCTCGGTGACGACGTGTGCCCGCCGGGGACCAAGCGAAAACAGTTCGCCGTGAACGCGGTCAGCGCTCCGGTGACCTACAACCAGGCGGCTCACACGACCGACGCCAACGGCCAGCTCTTCGTGCTGCGCTCCGAGCGGGACGCCGTGCTGGCCGACAACGCGCGCCGGGTGCCGCTGGCGATCCGCGCCAACGCGGGCGAGGACTGCGTCGACGTGCTTTTCAGGAACGAGCTCGACGACCCCGGGAACTCGTCGTTCGCCAAGGCGAGCGTGCATGTCCACTTCATGCAGTTCGACGTGCAGGCCTCCGACGGGGTGACGACCGGCTTCAACTACGAGCAGACGATCCGGCCCTACCGGCTGGAGGGTGTCCCGCTGTCGAGTGCGACCGAAGCCGGGGCGGGGGAGCTCGTCGTGGCCGACGGCAGCCGTCTCCAGCCCGGCGTCGTCATCGGCGTGGGGCTCGACCGGGACGAGACGTTCGAGACCGCGACGGTCGCCGCCGTGTCCGGCAGGCGCGTCCGTCTGACCGAGCCGCTGCGGTTCCTCCACGGCGCGGGTGAGTTCGTCGGCACCGAGTTCCTGAAGCACCGCTGGTACCCCGACGCGCAGTTCGGCACCGCGTACTTCCACGACCACGTCGACGCCCTGCGCTCCTGGAGCCACGGCCTGTACGGCGCCATCGTGGGCGAGCCGCCCGGCAGCACCTATCACGACCCTCGCACCGGTGCGCCCTTGGCCAGCGGACCGCTCGCCGACATCCACACCGAGGCGCGGGTCTCGGCCGACGTCGAGGGCAGCTTCCGCGAGCTGCTGCTGTTCGTGCAGGACGACGTCGGCATCAACCACGTCGGCCGTTCCTCGGGCAGCGCCTACAACCTCAGGGCCGAGCCACTCGACCGACGCGTCGGTGACCCGTCGGCCCGTTTCAGCTCGCGCGCCCATGGCGACCCCGCCACACCGATCATCGAGGCCGACATCGGTGATCCGGTCGTCGTGCGATCCCTCGTGGGCGCGACGAACGACGTCCACACCGTGCACCTCGACGGCCACTGGTTCCGCGCCGAGCCACACAGCACGACCTCACCGCCGGTGTCGACGATCCGCGTGGGCATCTCCGAGCGGTTCGACCTCGTGGTGCCGGCCGCCGGCGGCGCCCAACGTCGGGGCGGCGACTACCTCTATTACAGCGGTCGATCGTTCAAGCTGCGCGAGGGCAGCTGGGGCCTGGTGCGGGTCCGGCCCGGCCGGGGCCCGGGCCTCCAGCCGTTGCCCGGACGAGCGCCGGTCGCGCCGGCCACGGGCTCGGTCTGCCCCATCGACGCACCGCGCAAGCGGTTCGCCATCGATGCCGTCGACGTCGCGCTGCCGATGCTCTCGGGCCGCAAGGGCAAGGCCTACGTGGTCGCCGCCGATCGCGAGGCCGTCCTGGCCGGCACCAAGCCGCCGGAGCCCCTCGTCCTCCGCGTGAACCAGGGCGACTGCGTCGAGGTGCACCTCACGAACCGCACCACATCGGGGCCGGTGACGTTCGGTTGCGACCTGTTGTCGTACGACCCTGCGGTGTCCGCGCCCGTGCAGGCCGGGCGCAACGGCTTGAATCCCGCCGTCGCCCCGGCTGCCTCGCGCACTTTCACCTACTACGCCGACCCGGAGCTCGGGCGCCCAGCCACCCTCGTGCGCGACTGGGGCGACGTCCTCGTCAACCCTGGGCTCGGCCTCTACGGCGCCGTGGTGGTCGGCGCGCCTGGCACGACCTACCGCGACCCGGTCACCGGTGCGCCGCTCGACGGGCGGTCGTCGTGGCGGGCCGACGCGCGGCCCGCCCGCGGCCGTGCGTACCGCGACTTCGCGCTCTTCCTCCAGGACGACGATGCCGGCCTCGGCACCCATCGGATGCCCTACACGACGAAGGTCGGCGGCACCGTCGGGCTGAACTACGGGCGGGCCCCGGCCACACCGGTGCTCGATACCTACGCCGGTGACCCCGTACGACTCGAGGTGCTGGCGCCGTGGAGCGAGCAGGCACAGGTGTTCAGCGTCGAGGGCCACACGTGGCCGCAGGAGCCGGGCCTGGCGGGCACGAACCGGTTGAGCTCGGTCACCATCGGCGGGCTGGAGTCCCCCTCGCTGTGGCTGGACGGCGGCGCCGGCGGCGCCGAGGCACTGCCCGGCGCCTATCGCTACGGCGACCACCGCGACCCTTACCGCGAGGCGGGGATGTCGGGGACCTTCAGGGTGCGAGCTCCTGGTGACGTCGGGCCGGGGCCATTGCGTGCCTTGCCGGGTCCGCGCTCTCGCGACGGTGGCCGGGGCCAGCGGCCGTGGGGGACGACGGCCCTCGCCGTGCTCACCGGCCTCCTCGCCGTCGGCGCCTTCGTTGTCGCCCGCCGGCGACGGCCGCCCAGCCCCCGCCCGTAGCATGCTCGGGTGGACGCGCCCATCTCCCGGGACGACTGGCTGGCGCTGTGCGACACGCCGCTTCCCGTGGCGGAGGTACTGGCCTGGGCCGACGCGCCCGACTGCGGCGGGGTGGTGCTGTTCTCGGGAACCGTCCGCGACCACTCCGAGGGCCGCCCGGGTGTGACCGGGCTCGAGTACGAGGCCTACACCGAGCTCGTCGTGCCGAAGCTGGCCGAGGTGGCGGCCGCGGCGCGGACACGGTGGCCCGAGATCCGGCGCGTCGCCGTCCTGCATCGCGTCGGTCGCCTCACCATCGGCGACACCGCGGTCGTGGTCGTCGTCGGTGCTCCTCACCGGGAGGAGGCCTTTGCCGCCGCCCGCTATCTCATCGACACGGTGAAGGCGACGGCGCCGATCTGGAAGCGCGAGTCGTGGGACGGCGGCGCCAGCTGGGTCGCGTCATGAGCAACCTCGTCTATCTGCTGCTGGCCATCGCCCTCAGCGTGGTCGGCACGCTGATCCTGCTCTACCGCCAGCGCAAGCCGAGCTCGATGGAGTCGACGATCGAGGAGTTCAACCGCGAGCTCCGGGCACTGTCACCCGAGCGGCGCGACCCGGGGGAGGGCCACCCTGGCTAGGGACCTCGCCATCGACCTCGGCACCGCCAACACCCTCGTCTACGCCAAGGGCCAGGGCATCGTGCTGAACGAGCCCACGGTGATCGCCCTGAACTCCAAGACCCAGGACGTGCTGGCCATGGGTCACGAGGCCTGGCAGATGATCGGCCGCACGCCCGGCTACATCGTCGCCGTCCGCCCGCTACGCCAGGGCGCCATCACCGACTTCGACATCACCCAGCGCATGATCAGGCTGCTGCTGCAGCGCTCGGGCGTGTCGCGGTTCAATCGTCCCCGCGTGCTGATCTGCGTGCCCTCGGCCATCACCGAGGTCGAGAAACGCGCCGTCGAGGAGGCGGCCCGTCGCGCCGGTGCGGCCGGCGCCTACCTCATCGAGCAGCCCATGGCCGCCGCCATCGGCGCCGGGCTCCCCATCCACGAGCCGCTCGGCAACATGGTCGTCGACGTCGGCGGCGGCACGACCGAGACGGCGGTGATCTCCCTCGGCGGCGTCGTCGCCCTGCAGGCCATCCGCGTCGGCAGCTTCGACATCGACGCATCGATCCAGAACTACGTGCGCCGCGAGTACGGCATCGCCATCGGTGAGCGCACGGCCGAGGACATCAAGGTCGCCATCGGCTCCGCGTATCCGATGCCGGACGAGTTCAAGGCCGAGGTGCGCGGCCGCGACCTGATGAGCGGCCTGCCCAAGATCGTCATCCTCACGCCCGGCGAGGTGCGCGAGGCCATCGAGGAGCAGGTCGGCGCCATCGTCGACTCCGTCGTGGCCTGCCTGGGCGAGGCGCCCCCGGAGCTGGCCCAGGACCTCATCCACCAGGGCGTCCATCTGGTCGGTGGCGGCGGCATGCTCCGCGGCCTCGACCGCCGCCTGGCCGAGGAGACGTCGCTCCCGGTCCACCTCGTCGACGCCCCCCTCGAGTGCGTCGCCATCGGCGCCGGCCGCTGCATGGAGTCCTTCGACAGCTTGAAAGTCATGTTCATGGGCGCAGAGAGGTAGCTCTCCCGCCGGCCACACCGCGGCGAAGCCGCCCCACTGACTGGCGGTGAAGGAGGAGTGAGCGCACCGGTGGACGGCTCTGCCGGCCGCCGGTGCTCGATCAAGCTCGCCGAGGAGGCTCTGCCTCCGACGGCGAAACAGTCAGGTCCTCGGCGGCTTGGCGGACCTGCCAGTCGCGGTCTTGCAGAGCGTGCTCCAGGGCGGCGTCCACCTCGGGGCCTTCGAAGGGGGCGAGGGCGAGGACGGCGCGGCGGCGGACGGCGGGCTTGTCGGTGGTGGCGGTGAGGATGGCGGGGAGCCCCGCCGGGTCGCCGATGGCGCCCAGGGCGGCGACGGCCGCCTCCCGGCAGAGGGCGTCGGCGTGACCCGTGGCCATGGCCGCCAGTGCCCCCACCGCGCTGCCCTCCTCGCGCTCGCCGAGCGCCCACGCCGCCGTCTCGGCCACCAGGGGGTCCTCGTCGCCCAGCATGACGATCAGATCGACCGCCACCAGGGGGACGGCCAGCTCGCACGCCCGCCGTCGCAGCGCAGGGTCGGAATCGGACAATGCCGCCGCCAGGTCGTCGGCGGCCAGCACGCCGAGTCGGCCCAGGGCCCCGAGGGCGGTCGCCCTGACGCCCGGGTCGGCATCGCCCAGGCAGGCACGGGCCCCGGCCTCGTCGCCCGTGTGACCGGCGGCCGCCGCCGTACGGCGGCGTCGAGGCGAGGAAAGCGGCGAGGAATCGGTCATGGCGGGGTCGAACTATCCTTTGAGGGGTCGGCCGTGCGTGCCGACACCTCTACGACACCATGCACCGAGACACCACCCGCCTGCTCGCCGTGATGATCTGCGGCCTCCTCACCCTCGGCCTCGGGGGCGTCGTCCTCATCGACGCCGCGAAGCCCAGTGGCGACGCGCCCTATCTCGACCTGGCCGTGGGGGCCGCCAACCGGACCCCGGTCACCTATCGGCAGCTCCAGGTGCCCACCACCTCGACCACCGCGGCGCCGATCCGGGCCGCCTCGCGCTCGGCCGGCCTGCCTGGTGCCACGGCCACCCGGGCGCGGGTCGCGTCGGGGCCCATCAAGCCCATCGGCACCATCGCCATCCCCAAGATCGGCCTGGTGCACCAGGTGTTCCACGGCATCGAGATGAAGTACATCAACCACGGCCCCTCGCACTGGCCCGGCACCGCCTTCCCCGGCCAGAACGGCAACGCCGTCTTCGCCGGGCACCGCACGACCTACAGCAAGCCCTTCCGCAACCTCGACCAGCTGTCGCCCGGGGACGAGGTGATCTTCGAGATCGACGGGATGGGCCGGTCGGTGTACTCGGTGACGGGCACCGAGATCGTCGGCCCGAAGGAAATGCGCATCATCGAGCAGACCCCCACCCCGACGGCGACCATCTTCGCCTGCCATCCCCCCGGCTCGGCCAGGTACCGCATCGTGGTGCACATGGCCCTGGCCGGCTAGTTCGGCTCAAGACGAGCCCCCCGCCGGCCGATACCTGCGGGTGGAGAGGAGCACGTATGCCGCACATGGTCATGTTTCGCAATGGTGAGGGCAAGGTCGGGTACCACCCCACCGAGTCGCTCGAGGACGCGGTCCGGTTCGTCGAGCACCTGCGGAACAACGAGCAGGT
>DATLDH010000095.1:0-14782 GCA_035526015.1 Acidimicrobiales bacterium | reverse complement strand
CGCCAACGTCCTGGCCGGTGCCATCGCCAAGCAGTTCCCGGACAAGTTCTCCGGCTCGACCGAGGCCGGCGCGTCCGCGCTGCGCGCCGGTCTGACCGGCCTGCTCCAGGAGCACGTCTACCTGGCCGGCATCACCACCGGCACCGCGCTCAGCGGTGGCGACTTCAAGGTCCCGGCCGGCATCCTCGACGCCAACTCCGTGGCCCTGTCCGATGCCATCGGTGGCGTCTACGGCAAGCCCGCCGGCGAGCAGTTCCTCGCTCTGTGGCGCAAGCACATCGGCTTCTTCGTGGACTACACCGTGGCCACAGCCAAGAACGACGAGGCCGGCAAGGACAAGGCGGCGAAGGACCTCGACGGCTATCGCGCCGACTTCGGCGCCTTCCTCGCCTCGGCCAACCCGAACCTGACCAAGGACGCCGTTGCCGGCGCACTCAAGCCCCACGTCGAGACGCTGTTCGCGGCCATCGACGCCCAGGGCTCGAAGAACCCGGACGCCACGGCCAAGTTGCGGACCGCGGCCAGCCACATGCCTGACACCGCCAACGTCCTGGCCGGTGCCATCGCCAAGCAGTTCCCGGACAAGTTCTCGGGCTGACCACCGTCAACCCGAAGTAGGTCGCAGGCCCGGCTGGGGCGGTCGCACCCTCAGCCGGGCCTGCGTCGCGTCCCCCTTCAGATGCGCTCGAGCGCGCCGCCGTCGAAGAGCGGCGTGATCCCGAAGGCGGCGACGTCGCGGGCCAGTTCCTCGGTGGAGGGGACCGGCCCCGGCGTCGCTGCCGCGTCCAGGAACGCCGGCAGCAGCGTGGCGTCGCTGGGGGAGTTGAGGAACAACTGCGGGTCAGCGAGCGCGAAGCGGATGGCTCGGCCGATGGCCTCGTCGTCGTGCAGTGGCTCGTACCAGGAGAACTTCCTGGCATCGGAGCCCGCCGGCCACCGGCCACGGGCGACGGTCTTGATGGCCTGCATGGCCACGTTGCGCTCGGCACAGACCGCCTGCAGCGCCTCGAAGTCGGTTCGGTAGCCGTCGTCTTGCAGCAGCGAGAAGTTCCACGGCGCCAACACCGAGTCGTAGTCGAAGCGCTCGAGGCTGCGCAGGTGCATCCCGGCGATGCGCAGCCCGTGGCCCGTGACCCCGATGAACCGGGTCAGCCCCTCGTCCCGTGCCTGCACCAGTGCCGCCACGGCGCCGCCGGGCCCGTGGGCGACCTCCCACTCGTCGGGCTCCACAAGGTTGTGCAGCTGGATGAGGTCGACGTGGTCCACACCGAGGCGGGTGAGCGAGCGCTCCAGCTCGGCCCGAGCGGCACCGCCGGTTCGTTCACCGGTCTTGGTGGCGAGGAAGAAGTCGTCGCGCCGCGTGGCCAGCCACGGCGCCAGCCGCAGCTCGGCGTCGCCGTATCCGGCGGCCACGTCGAGGTGGTTGACCCCGAAGGAGTCGAGCAGTGGCAGCAGCGCGTCGGCCTTCTCCTGGCGCATTGCGGCCAGGCAAGCGGCGCCGAACAACACGCGAGTGCTCCGGTGGCCGGTACGACCGAACGGTGATCGCTGGATCGGGGTCATGCCAACGCGGCGCGGAGCGCGGCACCCGCTTCCTTCATGGCGCGATCCGACGCGGCGAAGAAGCCGGGCATGCCGAAGAACACGTGCACAGCACCCTCGTAGTTCGAATGCGTCACGTCGACCCCGGCGGCCCGCAGCCGGTCGGCGAAGTCGGTGCCCTCGTCGCGCAGGGGGTCATAACCGGCGGTGATGACCAGCGCCGGCGGGAGCCCGGCCAGATCACTGGCGTGCTCGAGCGAGGCGTGCGGATTGGTGCGGTCTTCCTCCCGCGGCAGGTAGTTGTCGTAGAAGATGCGAAGCGCCTCGGCGGTGAGGATGTAGCCGGTGCCGTTCTCGTCGTGCGACGGGCGCGACATGCTCGGGTCGATGCCCGGATAGGCGAGGAGCTGGAAGGCGATCGCGGGTCCGCCCTCGTCGCGGGCGCGGATGCACGTCACCGCGCTGAGGTTGCCGCCGGCACTGTCGCCAGCCACCGCGACCTTCGCGCCGGGCAGGCCGAGCTCGTCGGTGTGGTCGGCGACCCAGCGGGTGGCGGCCAGGCAGTCGTCCGGCCCGGCCGGGAACGGGTGCTCCGGTGCGAGGCGATAGTCGACGGCCACGACCACGGCGCCGGACGCGTTGGCCAGCTGTCGCGTGACGGGGTCGTGGGTGTCGAGGTCGCCGAGCATGAACCCGCCGCCGTGGAAGTAGACGACGACGCCGTGGGGGTCGTCGGGCCGGTAGATGCGGACCGGGATCTCCCCGGCCGGTCCGGGGATGCGCCGGTCCTCGACCGCAGCGACCTCGTGGGGGCCGCCGGCGCCCATCTTCATGAGCGTGGCCAGGCCCTGGCGCATCGACGCCGGATCGGTGGGGGCCGGCTCCTGGCTGGCCTGCAGGCCAGCCAGCATGTCGACGAGACGCTGGGCGTCGGGCTCGAGCGGGGCTTTGGTCACCAGTTGGCCTCCGGTACCTGGACGAATATGCCGTGGGCTTCGACGGCGACGGTGCCGTCATGGAGCAGGAGCCGACCGTGCACGCGCTGGCGCCGGCTCGCCTCACGGCGATCGCGCCACGACTCACATGTCAGCGGCTTCCCGTCGAGGGGCACCGGTTTGCGGTACTTCAGCTCCAAGGTGGCGGTCATGCAGTGCACGTCGTCGAGCACGAAGCCGAGGGCGGCCATCGTCTCGTCGAGCACCGTCGCCGCCACCCCGCCGTGCAGCAGCCCAGGCCCGCCGCGGTGCTCGGGACGCGGCATGAAGGTGGCTCGCAACCGGTCCCCGTCAGGCGCGAACTCCAGCCCCAACCCGATCGGGTTGTCGTCCCCGCACCCGTAACACTCACCCTTCACGATTCCCGACCGTATCCGCGCAAGCCCCGAGGCCCTGGGGTGGCCGCCGCCCGTTCTCGGAACGCAGGAAGCGGAATCCCGCTGCGTGCGTGCCGAAAAAGCTCTTGCTAGCGGTTTGCTAGCATTATGCGACATGAGGACCCTGTATCTCCGGAATGTCCCCGACGAGGTCGGCCGGCGACTGGAGGTACTGGCCGGACTGGAGGGCATGTCGGTGTCCGCCTTCGCGGTCCGGGAGCTGGCCGAGGTCGCCCGCCGCGCCGCGAACCCGGCGCTGCTCGCCGATCTCCCTGACCTCGGCGTGTCGCCCGCCGACCTGGTGCAGGACATCGCCGCAGGACGCCGGCGCCGGTGATCGTCGTCGACGCGTCGGCGGTGGTGCTCGGGCTCCTGAACGATGGGGCCGCACGCCGGTCATTGGCTACGGACGCGCTCGCCGTCCCGCACCTGGCTGACGCCGAGGTGCCTCACGCCCTCAGGGCCCAGGTCCTCCGGCGGACCATCACCGAGCCGCAAGCGCGCGCCGCCCTCGACCGATGGGCGCGCCTCGGCATCCGTCGATTCGCAAGCGTCGGACTGCTGGACCGCGTCTGGGAGTTGCGCGACAACCTGACGGCCTACGACGCCACCTACATCGCCCTCGCCGAGGCGATCGGCTGCGAGGTCATGACCACCGACGCCCGACTCGCCGCCGCGCCCGGGCCGACGTGCCCGATCGTCGTGGTCAGGACGTGATCTCCACGTCCTGCTGTAGCGCGAACGGGCTCCTCATCGGTCTGGGTCAATGAGTGGATGACTTCGAGACCTTCGTGCGCGACCACGAGCCGCGCCTCCGCCGTGCACTGACCGGCGCCCGTGGTGCGCTCGACGGTCGCGATGCAACGGCGGAGGCGTTGGCCTACGCCTGGGAGCACTGGGACGACGTGCAGAGAATGACCAACCCCCTCGGCTACCTCTACCGAGTCGGCCAAAGCCGGACCCGGTCGCGGAAGGCCACGCCGCTCGCGCCGGCCGGCGTGAGCGAGATGCCCGAGGGCGAACCCGAGCTCGTGGCCGCTCTGGCCGGCCTCACCGAGCCGCAGCGGGTTTCCGTCTTCCTCGTGCACGGTTGCGGGTGGCGGCAGTCCGAGGTCGCCGAGGTGCTCGAGATCACCGCGTCGACGGTGAGCACGCATGTCCAACGCGGCATGGCCCGCTTGCGCGAAGTGCTGGAGGTGGCCCATGCCTAGCGTCGAAGACCGAATCCGTTCCTATGCCGAGCGCGTCGTCGACTCCGTCGAGCCCGTGACGGCTGCCGAGGTCCACGTCCGTCGCCGTGGAGGTCGGGGTCCGGTGGTGTGGCTGGCTGTGGCCGCGGCCGTGCTGCTCGTCGTCGGGCTGGCCGCCGTGGTCACGCGCCCGGACGGCGACACCAGGGTGACCACCGAAGGCGCTGGGTTCCCACTCACCCTCGATGGCCACCGCGACTGGCAGGTGGCGCTGATGAACGGCGAGATCCAGTTGTCCGGGGAGGAGTTCATCAAGCGTTTCGCCCCGAACTTCGTCGTTGAAGTGCCCTTTTCCACCTTCATCCGAACGGCGAAGGAATTGCAGTCGAAGGCGCCGTGGCGGGTCCTGGCTGAGGTCGAACGTCGAGGCGACGAGGTCCTCGCCGTTCAGTTGGTCGCCGCCGATGGCACGCAGGCGAGGTTCACCATCCACCTGTACGAGTTGGGGAAAGTCGACAGCTCGACGATCCTCATCGCCCGCCCGTGCGCGGGCGAGCTCGCGGTTGCCGGGACTGCGCTCCCGCCATCGATCGCCGGTCAGTGGGAGTGGGCCCGTGACATCCTCACCACAAACCGAGCCGTGACGGACGAGGAGGTACGTGACCATCTCTCCCCCTCCTTCATCCGGCAGATGGGTCCGGAAGAGTTCAGGATGCAGGTCGCCCAGCTCCGGCGCATCGGTCCCTTCACCGTCCGTTCCTTCGAAGGGCGGCCGAGCCCGGTGCTCCTTCGGGCCCGGGTTGGCGTGTCGACCGGCGAGGAGGCCCGCCTCGAGCTCGCGGTGGAGCTGCCGGCGCCTCACCGGGTCGTCGGGCTGACCGTGCTGACCCAGACCCCGTGCGAGATGCCCGAGCCCTGACTTCCGCCAACCGGGTGCGGTTCTCCACCTCTGGCGTGGGACACCGTCGCAGGAAACGGGGGACCTAACGTCGGCCCTCGTGCGGATCGTCGGGGGGGAGGCCAGTGGGCGGAAGCTGCGCGCGCCGACGGGGCGGACCACCCGGCCCACCAGTGACCAGGTGCGTGAGGCGATCTTCAACATCCTCTACGGCCTGCAGGACATCGAGGGCGCCGATGTCGTGGACCTGTTCGCCGGCAGTGGTGCCCTCGGCATCGAGGCGCTCTCTCGGGGTGCCGCCCATGCCACGTTCGTCGAGTCCGACCACCACGCGCTGACCGCGATTCGCGACAACCTCGAGTCCACCGGCATGGCCGACCGGGCGACGGTCGTGCGCTCCGACGTGCTGCGCTGGGTCGCCGATGCACCCGCGTTCGCAGTGGCCTTCGTCGACCCGCCCTACGCATTCAGTGCCTGGGACGAACTCCTCGACCACCTGACGGTGGAGCTGGCCGTGCTCGAGTCGGGGCGGGCGTTCAGCCTGCCTGGTACCTGGCGGGCGGTCAGGGACAAGCGCTATGGCACTACCGTGGTGACCCTGGCCCGACCCCGAGGAGCTGATGGTGGCGAGCAGGATCGCCCTGATACCGGGCTCGTTTGACCCGTTCCACAACGGCCACCTCGCGGTGGTCGAGGCGACGGCCCGTCACTTCGACGAGGTCGTGGTCGCGGCCGTCCGCAACCCGGGCAAGGAGCCTCTGTTCTCCCTCGAGGAGCGCGAGCTGATGCTCAAGGAGTGCCTCGCCCATCTCCCCAACGTCTCCAGTCGGTCCTTCTCCGGCCTGGTGGTCGACCTGGCCAGCGAGGTCGGGGCCACCGCACTCGTCAAAGGCCTGCGCGCCGTCTCCGACCTGGAGAACGAGCTGCAGATGGCCCAGATGAACCAGCGCATGTCGGGCATCGACACGGTGCTCATCCCGACCGCGTCGTCGAACTCCTTCATCGCGTCGAAGTACATCAAGGAGTTCGCCCGCGGCGGGCGCGACCTGTCGGAGATGGTGCCGGAGTCGGTGGCCCGCCGCCTGGCGGAGAAGTTCAAGCGATGACCTACCTGCCCGCACAAGGGACCGCCGAGCGCGGCGAGCCGGATGCCGAGACGCTGCTGCGGCGCGTCATCGAGATCGTCAACAACGCGAAGTCGATGCCGCTGTCGGCGTCGGTGCTCATCACCAAGGACGAGGTCGTCGAGCTGCTGGAGGACGCCCTCGAGCGCTTCCCCGAGGAGCTGCGCCAGGCCCGCTGGATGCTGAAGGAGCGCCAGGAGTTCCTGGCCAAGGTGCAGCGCGAGGGCGAGGAGATCCTGGACGCCGCTCGCGTGCGCGCCGAGCAGATGGTGCAGCGCACCGAGATCGTGCGCGAGGCGCAGTACACCGCCCAGAAAACGGTGGACGACGCGCGTGACGAAGCGCGACGGCTACGGCTCGAGGCGGAGGACTACTGCGACCAGAAGCTGGCGTCGTTCGAGAACGTGCTCGATCGCACCATCAAGACCGTGCAGGCCGGCCGGGAGAAGCTGCAGGGGCCGTTGCCGGACCTGAGCGCCGGCATGGCCGCTCCCGACGGCGACGAGGTCGTCGAGGCCTTCTTTGACCAGGACGCCTCCTAGCCCGTTCGTCGTTCCCGTCGGCGAGCTCCGGCGCAGGGACGGCAACACGACCCGTGTCCAGGTGCGCGGGCCGCTGCCCGGCCTGGCCGTCACCGGCACCGTGGTGCCCGAGGACGCCGACGTCGCCGTCGACCTCGTCCTCGAGGCCGTCCCCCTGGCCGTCGTCGCCCATGGCGAGGTCACCGCGCCCTGGGTGGGGGAGTGCCGCCGGTGCCTTCAGCCGGTGACCGGCGAGGCCCGCACCGAGGTGCGCGAGCTCTTCGAGGAGACGCCCGACCCGGAGCAGACCTATCCTCTGGTCGGCGACCAGATCGATCTGGAGCCGCTGGCACGTGACGCCGTCCTCCTCGAACTGCCCCTGGCTCCCCTCTGCACGGAGGACTGCCGGGGTCTGTGCCCCCAGTGCGGGGTCAACCGGAACGAGAAGGATTGCGCCTGCGTGTCGGATGCATCCGACCCGCGGTGGGCCGCCCTCGACGCCCTCCGCGAGCCCTGAGAGAGAGACCAACGTGGCCGTCCCCAAGAAGAAGACGTCGAAGATGAAGAGCCGGAGCCGCCGGGCCTCCAACTGGAAGCTGTCCGTGCCGCCCCGCAGCGTGTGCCCCCAGTGCCGCCGGGCCAAGGTGCCTCATGTGGTGTGCGGCAACTGCGGCTGGTACAGCGGCCGCCAGGCGATCGAAGTCGACTGAGTAGGGGCAGCATGCTGCCCATCGCCATCGATGCCATGGGCGGCGACCACGCCCCCAACCAGATCGTGGCCGGCGCCTGGACTGCGCACGAGGAGCTCGACGTCCCTGTCGTGCTCGTCGGCCGGTCCGCCGATCTGCCCGACACCGGCGGCATCGACGTCATCGAGGCCTCCGAGGTCATCGGGATGGCCGACGACGGGGCCAGGGCGGTCAGGGTCAAGAAGGACTCCTCGCTCGTGCGCGCCGCCGAGGCGGTGCGCGACGGGAAGGCGTCGGCCATGGTGAGCGCCGGCAACACCGGGGCCACCGCGGCCAGCGCCCTCCTGCGCATGGGTCGCATCAAGGGCGTGTCGCGCCCGGCGATCGCCACGCCCATCCCGGTGCCGGGGTCGACGCCAACGGTGCTGCTCGATGCCGGCGCCAACGCCGAGTGCCAGGCGGCCTGGCTCGTGCAGTTCGCCCAGATGGGCAGCGCCTTCGCCACCGCCCGCTACGACATCGCCACACCCCGGGTCGGTCTGCTGTCGATCGGGGAGGAGCCGGGCAAGGGGAACGACCTGGTCAAGGAGGCCTTCGCCCTGCTCCAGGCCGCGCCCGGCATCGACTTCGTCGGCAACGTCGAGGGCCGCGACCTGTTGAGCGACTCGATCGACGTGGTCGTGACCGACGGCTTCACCGGCAACGTCGCGCTGAAGACGATGGAGGGCAGCCTCCGGTTCGTGATGGGGAAGATCCTCGAAGTGATGTCGAAGCCCGGCGACGACATCAAGGCGGCGAGAGACGTCCTCCTGCCTGCCCTCCTGCCCATCGCCGGCGAGCTGGATCCGGAGTCGTCGGGCGGCGCCATGCTGCTCGGCGTCGACGGCGTGTGCATCATCGGGCACGGCTCCAGCTCGGCGCGCGCCATCGTAAATGCGGTCCGGGTGGCCCGCGACATGGTCGAAAACGACCTCGTCGAGCGGCTGACGGAGGCCGTCGCCCGCTAAGATACGGGTTTTCCCGACGTTTTCCTCATGTTTTCCACAGGAGCGCCGTGCCTGCAGAGACCCATGTCAGCCGCAGCCCGATGGGCCGAGCCCAGGTGTACGAGCTCATCAGGGACCGTCTGGCCGAGATCCTCGAGATCGACCCGTCGACGGTCGTGGAGACGGCGTCGTTCGCCGATGACCTGTCGGCCGACTCCCTCGCCCTCATCGAGCTGGTCGAGACCCTCGAGGAAGAGCTGGGTGAGCGCACGGTGGGCTTCCGCATCGACGACGAGGATCTCGAGGACCTACGGACGGTCGCCGATGCCGTCGACTACGTGGTCGCCAAGCTCGAGGCCGCCTGAGCTGTCCCTGCCGCCGACACTCGCCGCCCTCGCCAGCCGCCTCGGCCGGACCTTCGACGACCCCGGGCTCCTGGAGCGCGCCGTCGCCCACCGGTCGTGGTGCGCGGAAACGCCGGGAACGCCCTCCAACGAGACGCTGGAGTTCCTCGGCGACGCCGTGCTGGGTCTCGTGGTCACCGACCACATCTTCCGCACCTATGCCGACCTGCCCGAGGGTGAGCTGGCCAAGCTGCGGGCCTCGGTCGTGAACTCGGCCGCACTCGCCGAGGTCGCCACCGACCTCGACATCGGCTCCGCCATCCTGCTGGGCAAGGGCGAGGCGGCCTCCGGCGGACGGGCCAAGCCGTCGATCCTGGCCGACGCCACGGAGGCCATCATCGGCGCGACCTACCTCGACGGGGGATGGGACGCCGCCGTCGCGCTCGTCATGATGCTGCTCGGTGAGCGCATCGCCGAGGCGGCCACCGGCCCCGGCGGCCAGGACTACAAGACCCGGTTGCAGGAGCTGGCCGCGCAGCACTTCGACCAGCTGCCGACCTACTCCGTCGACGACGAGGGCCCCGACCACGCCAAGCATTTCTTCGCCAAGGTGCTGGTGGGCGGCGAGGTGCGGGGCCGGGGTGAAGGACGATCCAAGAAACAAGCTGAGCAGGCGGCGGCCCGCATGGCATGGGAGTCCCTGCAGGCAATGGTGCCTGCAGGAGCCGAAGGGAGCACCTGAATGCCCGAGTTGCCCGAGGTGGAGACCATCCGCCGCGACCTGGAGAAGGAGGTCGTGGGCAAGAAGATCAAGGCCGTCGAGGTCTCGGGTCTGCGCTCGATCCGGCGCCATCCGTCGAAGAAGGCGTTCGTCTCGCGGCTCGAGGGTCGCAAGATCACCGCAGTGTCGCGCCGGGGCAAGTACCTGCTGCTCAAGCTCGACACCGATCCCGCCAACAACGGCGCGGCCGGCGACATTCTCGTCATCCACCTCGGCATGAGTGGGCAGCTCCTGCGGGCCAAGGGGCCGAAGGAGCCGACCGACAAGCACACCCATGTCGTGATCACCTTCACCGTGGGCGGCCAGCTGCGCTACGTCGATCCGCGCACGTTCGGCGAGCTGTTCGTCGCAACCACCGACGAGGTGGCGAACTCGGTCCCCGAGCTGTCCCACCTGGGGTTCGACCCCATGGAGGACATGATGAGCTGGAACCGCTTCGGCGATCTGCTCACCGCCCGCAAGATGAAGCTGAAGCCTTTGCTCATGGAGCAGAAGTTCGTGGCCGGCATCGGCAACATCTATGCCGACGAGATCCTCTTCGCCGCCGGTCTGCGCCACGACCGCAGCTCGGAGAGCCTCACCTCCCAGGAGGTGCGCCGGCTCTACCGGGCCATGATCGAGACCCTGCAGGAAGCGGTGAAGCATCGCGGCTCCTCCCTCGCCGACGAGCAGTACCGCGACCTGTTCGGCAAGATCGGCGACTACCAGAAGGAGCACAAGGTCTACGACCGCGAAGGCGAGTCCTGCCGCCGTTGCCGCAGCCCTATCGCCCGCCTCAAGACCGGCGGCCGCTCGACGTTCTACTGCGATCAATGCCAAGTGTGATCTGGGGATAACCGCGACGCGCCGCTGGTAGGAGGGGGTCCGCGCGACTCGGACATAACCGCCAGTACCCTCGGCCGGGATGTTCCTCAAGTCGCTGACGTTGAAGGGATTCAAGTCCTTCGCCGACACCACCACGCTCGAGTTCGAGCCCGGCATCACCGTGGTGGTGGGGCCGAACGGGAGCGGCAAGTCCAACGTCGTCGACGCCGTGGCGTGGGTGCTCGGCGCCCAGGGGCCGCGCACGGTGCGGTCCTCGAAGATGGAGGACGTCATCTTCGCCGGGTCGGCCAAGCGGCCGGCGCTGGGCCGGGCCGAGGTCACCCTCACCATCGACAACTCGGCGGGCCTCATCCCCGTGGAGTTCGCCGAGGTCAGCATCACCCGCACGCTCTTTCGCAGCGGTGACAGCGAGTACGCCATCAACAACGTGCCGTGCCGGCTTCTCGACGTGCAGGAGCTGCTGAGCGACACCGGCGTCGGGCGCCAGCAGCACGTCATCGTCTCCCAGGGCCAGCTCGACGCCGTGCTCAACGCGCGACCTGAGGACCGGCGCCTCATCATCGAAGAGGCGGCCGGGGTCCTGAAGTTCCGTCGCCGTCGCGAGAAGGCCCAGCGCCGGCTCGACGCGACCGAGGGCAACCTTCTCCGTCTCCAGGACCTGCTGCGCGAGGTGCGCCGCCAGCTCCGGCCGCTCGAGCGCCAGGCCGATGCGGCCCGTCGTCATGGCCAGGTGCAGGCCGACCTCCACGCGCTGAAGCTGCACCTGTCGGGCCGCGAGGTGGCCGGTCTGCAGAGCCGGCTGCGCACCATCGCTGCCACCCGCGCCGAGCTGGCCCAGGCCGAGGGGTCGCTGCGCACCGCGCTGTCGCGGCTCGACGGCGACATCGCCGTGGCCGAGGCGGCGCTGTCGGCCCAGGGCGGCGAGGACCTCGGCGACGCCATGGTGCGGCTGGAGGGACTGCGCGAGCGGGCCCGCGGCATCGTGGCCGTCCTGCGCGAGCGGGCCCGTTCGGTCGAGCGTGAGCAGCGAGCCTCGGTCGACGCCGGTGTGGTCGCGTCGCTGGAGGCCGAGGCATCGCATCTGGCCGGCGAGCTGGAGCAGGTCGTCGCCGACATCGCCGGGCTGGGCCCCGCCGACGCCGAGCTGACCGAGGCCGAGTCCACCGTGGCCGCCGAGCGCGAGGCGTTCGATGCCGAATGGGGCGAGGCCCCCGGTCCCGGTGGTCCGGCCCAGGCGGCAGAGGTGCGCGCCGAGCTGTCGGGCCTGCGGGCTGCGGTCGAGCGCCTACGCGTGGAGCAGGGCCGCGTCGCCGCCCGGCGGGCACTGCTGGCCGAGGGCCAGGCGCGGCTCGATGCCGACCTCGATCGACTGCGTGGCGAGTTGGCGGCGGCGACCGACGACGAAACCCCGTTGCTCGCAGTCGCCGACCAGGCCGATGCATCGCGCCGCGACGCCGGCGACCAACTCGCCGCCGCGGAGGCCCGGTTGCGCGAGGCCGAACAGGACGCCCACGCGTGGACGGCGCGCGCCGAGGCCCTGGCGCTCGCCATCGACGAACTGCGGGCCCGCGCCGGCGCCGAGCGGCTGGCCGGCGTCGACGGTGTGCTCGGCACGCTGCTCGAGCTGGTGGAGATCGACGCCGACTGGGGCCCGGCCTTCGAGGCCGCCGTCGGTCCCGCCCTTGCCGCCGTCGTCGTGGAGAGCGGAACAGCAGGACGGGCGGCGCTGACGTTGCTCACCGAGTCCGACGCGGCCGGCGCCGTGCTCCCGGCCGGCGGCCGGACCGCGCCCGGACCCGATGCCCCCTCCGGCACCGAACGCGTGCGGACCCACGTGCGCGCCCGTCGCCCCGAGGTCGACGCTCTGCTCGACCGGCTGTTGGCCACCGCGGTCGCGGTCGGCGGCGGGTGGTCGGCGGGTGTCGACGTCGCAATGGCCCATCCCGACCTCGTCGTGGTGACCATGGCCGGGGACAGGTTCGGCCCCGACGGGTGGCGCATCGGCCACCACGGCGCCGGCGCCACCGGTGCGGCGCTGGAGGAGGCGCGCGCGCGCGCCGCCGCCACGTCGGAGGCCGCAGCGGCCGAGCGCGAAACGGTCGAGGAGGCGCGGGGCCGGTTGTCCGACGCCGAGGCCGCTGCAGCCGAGGCGGCGGCGGCCCTCGACGCCAACGATGCGCGGATCGCCGCGGCCACCGAAGGCGTGCAGCGCACCGAGGCCGAGCGCCGCTCGCTGGCCGCGGAGGACGACGCGCTGGCGCCACACGACGAGGAGCTGGCCGCTGCCCTCGCCACCGAGCAGGGGCGCGTCGACGAGCTGGAGGGGCGCCTCCCGGATCTCGAGGCCGAGGAAGCCGCTGGCGCCGAGCGACGTGGCGCATGGCGGTCGAGCCACGACCGGCTCGAGCAGGCCGCCGCCGACGTGGCCCGCCGGCGGACCGAGCTGCAGGTGCGCGCCGCAGGTCTCGACGAGCGCCAGGACCTCCTGCGCCGCCGGCTGGCCGAGATCGACGAGCGCCTCGGCGCCACGGCCGGCGAGCGGGCTGACGCCGCCGCCCACCGCGATGCCCTCGATCGCGTCGCCACCGCCATCGGGCGCCTCGACGCCCAGGTCGGCGGGCGCCTCAGTGAGGTCGAGGCCGAGCTGGAGCGGCTGCGCGACCGGCGTCGTCGTCATGGCGAGCAGGTGCGCGCCGCCGCCGAGCGGCTCGACGTCCTGCGCCGCGAGCGGGCCACGGCCGAGAAGCAGCTGGCCGAGCTGCGCGAGCGCTCGCAGCGCGCCGAGATCGAGGAGGCCGAGGTCAAGCTCCGCCTCGAGACGGCGACCGAGACCATCCGTCGCGAGCTCGAGGTCGAGCCCGACGTCGCGGTGGCAGCCCCGTTGCCCGAGCTTCCGCCCGGCACGAGCGCCGACACCCGCGCCCGCGAGCTCGAGCGCGACCTGCGCCTCATGGGCCCCATCAACCCGTTGGCGCTCGAGGAGTTCACCGCCCTGTCGGAGCGCCACGAGTTCCTCGAAGGCCAGCTCGAGGACGTCAAGGCCAGCCGCCGCGAGCTTGGCAAGGTCATCAGGGCCATCGACACCGACATCGTCGAGGTCTTCAACGCCGCGTACGCCGACGTGGCCGACAACTTCGTGCGCCTCTTCACGACGCTGTTCCCGGGCGGCACGGGCCGACTGCGGCTCACCGACCCCGACAACCCGCTGGAGACCGGCATCGAGGTCGAGGCCCGGCCGTCGGGCAAGAACGTCAAGCGGCTGTCGCTGCTGTCCGGCGGCGAGCGCTCCCTGACCGCGTTGGCGTTCCTGTTCGCCGTGTTCCGCAGCCGCCCGTCGCCCTTCTACCTGCTGGACGAGGTCGAGGCCGCCCTCGACGACGTCAACCTCCACCGCTTCCTCGATCTCCTGCACGAGTTCCGCGAGGAGGCCCAGCTCGTCGTGGTGAGCCACCAGAAGCGCACCATGGAGGCGGCCGACTCCCTGTACGGCGTGACCATGCAGCCCGGCGGCTCCTCCAAGGTCGTCAGCGAGCGCGTCAACGTCTGAGGCATCCGGGTCGCCGCCGTAGGCTGAGCGGGCCATGGAGATCGTCCTCGTCATCCTGTTCGTGGTGCTCGTGATGGGCACCGTCGCCGGTGTTGCGTCCAGCCGCCGTCGCACCGCCCGCCGCCCGGGCCTCGAACCGCCCCCCGAGTCACGCCGCCCCGTCCAGCCGCCTCGGCCGACGATCACGCCCGAGGCGCCGCCGGAGGCCGAGGAGTACGTCGACGACCGGCCGGAGATCACGCCCGAGGTCACGTCTGACGTCGCCGCGGACGTCGTCACCGAAGCGGCCACCGCGCCCGAGGAGGTCGTCGCCCCGCCGCCGGTCAAGCCGCGCTTTCGCGACCGTCTCGGCGCCGCGCGCGGGTTGCTGTCGGGCTACTGGACGTCGGTCCGCGGTCATGCCATCGACGACGACACGTGGGACGAGCTGGAGGAGGCACTCATCCGCGCCGATGTCGGCGTCGGCCTCACCACCCGTCTGCTCGACGACCTGCGCGGCCGCGTCAAGACCGAGGGGATCGACTCGCCCGACGCGCTCATCGACGCGCTGAAGGAGGGCCTGAAGAAGGAGCTGGCACCCGGTAACCGGGCCCTGCGTATCGAGGACAAGCCGACGGTGTGGCTCTTCGTCGGCGTCAACGGCGTGGGCAAGACGACCACCATCGGCAAGCTCGGCCTCCGCCTCGCCGCCGAAGGCAGGACGGTGACGATGGCGGCCGCCGACACGTTCCGCGCCGCGGCGGCGGAGCAGCTGTCGCTATGGGCCGAGCGCGTCGGCGCCGACGTCGTGCGCGGCGCCGAGGGCGGCGATCCCGGCTCGGTGGTCTTCGACGCCGTCGAGCGGGCGGCGGCCAAGGGCATCGACGTGGTGCTGGCCGACACCGCCGGCCGCCTCCACACCAAGGTGAACCTGGTCGAGGAGCTGAAGAAGGTGAAGCGCATCGCCGAGCGTCCGCCCGGCCA
>DATLDH010000093.1:0-12548 GCA_035526015.1 Acidimicrobiales bacterium | reverse complement strand
GCCTGGCCTCCCGCACCCGCCATGGCGATGCCGAGGTCGGAGGTCCGGCGCGACAGCAGCGCCCCGACCAGCTTGGCGATCGAGCCCTCCGGCCCGGGCGCGCGCCCCGCCTTCACCGCGGCGCGGGTGCGCTGGCCGATGTAGCCGAGGATCTGGGTGCGGATGTAGACGTCGGCGATGCCCTGGCGCACGACGGGGTCGCCCAGCAGGTCGCGCCGGCGGGCCAGGTCGATCAGCGGCTTCACGCCGGTGCCGCGGCCCCCTCCCCCGCCCGAGCCGATGGCGACCCGCTCGTTCATGAGCATGGCGATGGCGCACCGCCAACCGTCGTCGACCTCCCCGATGCGATTGGCGTCGGGCACGCGCACGTCGGTGAAGAAGACCTCGTTGAACCCCGAGCCCCCGTTCATCTGGCGCAACGGCCGGACCTCCACGCCCGGCGCCCTGAAGTCGATGATGAACATGGTGATGCCGCGGTGCTTGGGATTGTCCGGATTGGTGCGGGCGACGACGGCACCGAAGTCCGACAGCTGGGCGCCGGTCGTCCACACCTTCTGGCCGTTGAGCACCCACTCGTCGCCGTCGCGCTCGGCCCGCATCTGCAGGCTGGCCACATCCGAGCCGGCCCCCGGCTCGGAGAAGAGCTGTGACCAGATCTCCTCACCCCGCAACGCCTTGGGGACATAACGCTGGCGCTGGGCGTCGGTGCCGAACTCGATCATGGTCGGGATGACCATCCCGAGGCCGATCGTGTACACGGTGGTGGGCAGGTCGAACCCCGCCGCCTCCTCGTTGAAGACGCGCTGGTGCTCCGACGTCAGCCCCGGGCCCCAGGGCCGGGGCCAGGTCAGGCCGGCCAGGCCGGCATCGGCGAGGGCGGCCTGGAACGCCTTCTGCGTCGCCAGGTCGGGGGCAGCCGCCTCGCGGGGCCCGGCATCGTCGTCGCCCCGGGTCGCCCGCTTCGGCGCGTGCTCGGCCAGAAAGGCACGGACCTCGGCCCGGAATGCAGCCAGCTCGTCGGTCTCGGTGGCCTGCCAATCGGTCGTGGTCATACGACCGCCACCGTAGAGGTCACAGCATCGCCATGAAGCGCTGGGCGTCGCCGACCCGCGGCAGGTTGTTGAACAGCACGTAGGGCGTGGTCCTGCCGGCGATGGCGTCGCGCAACCGGGACAGCTCCTCGTCGCTGTGGACGTGGCGGGAGCCGCTCGTGCCATGCAGCCGGTAGTACGTCTGCTCGGGTGTCACCGTCTCGGCCTGCATCGGGTCGACCACATGGGCGACGCCGAGCTCGGCGCACAACTCGGCGACGAGGGTCGGCGGCCACTCCCCTCTCGGCTCCCAGAGGAGCCGGATGCCCGGCGGCCGCTCGGCATCGGCGAGGAACCTCCGTAGACGGTCGACGTTGACCTCCGTGGGGCGGAAACTGGCCGGGCACTGCAACAGGACCGCCGTCGCTCGCAGGAGCCGGGCGCAGTCGAGCGTCCGCTGCCACGCCTCGAGAACGGGCTCGCTCCAGCGGAAGGCGCCGACCTCGGCCCGATGCTCGGGCGGCAGCGGCCGCTTCAGCCGGCGGTAGGTGGGGCTGCCCGCTTCATGGGTCACGAGTTGCCATGCCTTGATCGTGAACTCGAAGCCAGGCGGCACGACGTGGCGCCAGCGCTCCAGGACGCGGTTGTCAGGAGGGTCGTAGAAGGTCTGCTGCACCTCGAGCAGCCGGAACGACTCGACGTAGGCCGCCTGCGAGATGGTCCACCCGCACAAGCCGACCTTCACCATCGGGTCAGACGAGCTGGGGCTCGAGTTCCTCCGGCTCTTCGTCCAACGGGGCGGCGGCGACGTCATGGCCCTCGACGTCGAGGTTGGGCAGGATCCGGTCGAGCCACGCCGGCAGCCACCAGTTGCGGTCGCCGAGGAGCTCCATCGTCGCCGGCACAAGCAGCATCCGCACGATGGTGGCGTCGAAGAGGATGGCGACCGCGAGACCGGTGCCCATCATCTTCATGGTGCGCTCGAACTCCAGCATGAAGCTGCCGAACACGACGACCATGATGGCGGCGGCAGCGGTGATGACCTTGGCCGTGGCGGCCAGGCCGTCGGCCACCGACGTGCGGCTGTCGCCGGTGCGGCGCCACTCCTCACGCACCCGGGAGAGGAGGAAGACCTCGTAGTCCATGGAGAGGCCGAACACGATGGCGAACAGCATCATCGGCACCCACGGCTCGATGGGGCCGGGAGACACACCGGTCACCGAGCCGAGCCAGCCCCACTGGAACAGGGCGACGAGCACGCCGTAGGCGGCGCCAATCGACAGCAGGTTCATGACCACCGCCTTCAGCGGCACCAGCAGCGACCGGAACACGACCATCAGCAGCAGGAACGACAGGGCCAGGACGGCGCCGAAGAACACGGGCAGACGCTGGGTCATGTACTGCGACATGTCGACGTTGCCGGCCACGAGCCCGCTGACGAGGACCTGGGTGCCGGTGGCCTGCTCGATGGGCGGCAGGACATCGTCCCGCAGCCGGTTCACGAGCTCGGTGGTGGCCTCGTCCTGGGGCCCGGTCTTCGGCGTCACGAGCCAGCGCACCGCGCTCGGCTTGGACGCGTCGTTCGGCTGCGGCCCGAGCACGGCGGCCACGTCGGCGTCGGCGGCCACCGCCTGGTTGACGGCGAGGAGCTTGCCCACCTGCTCGGCGCCGTCGACCTCGGCCACGAGGTAGACGGGCCCGGTCGACCCCTTGCCGAAGCCCTCCACGATCAGGTTGTAGGCCTGCTTGGTGGTGGTGTCCTCGGCGAAGTTGCTCTCGTCGGAGAAACCGAGCCGGAGGCCGAGCACCGGGAGGGCCAGGACGAGGAGCACGGCCGAGGCGGCGATGGCGGAGGTCCACGGTCGGTGCTGGATGACGCGGCTCCACCGGTAGGCCGCCGTCTCCCGCCGCGGCTTCGCCGGCTTGTGCGTGACGTCGCCCTTGAGGGCCGGGACGAAGAAGCCGGCGACGATGGTGACGACGGCGAGGGCGGCCCCGGCGGCGATCAGAGCCGGCGCCCCGAGCCCGGCGCCCACCAGCGCCAGCGCCACGAAGCCGGCGGCCACCAGACCGCGCCACTTCGTGCGCTCGATGTTGTCGCCGGCGAAGCCGAGCAGCGCGGGCAGGAAGGTGATCGAGGCCATGATCGTCACCGCCACGGTGAGCGATGCGGTGAGGCCCAGACCACCGACGAAGCCGATGCCCATGAGCAGCATGCCGAGCAGCGAGATGACGACAGTCGCCCCCGCGAACACCACCGACCGCCCGGCCGTCTCCATGGCGATGCCGATCGACTCGCGGACATCGTGGCCCGCGTGCAACTGCTCGCGGTAGCGCGTGACGATCAGCAGCGCGTAGTCGATGCCGACGCCGAGCCCGATCATGAGCCCGATGAACGGCGCGAAGTCGGGCACCTCGATGAGATTGCTGGCCAGCACGACGAGCGCGCCGCCGATCCCGATGCCGAAGAGGGCCACGGCCACGGGCAGGCCCATGGCCAGCACCGACCCGAAGGCCACGATCAGGATGATGACGGCGAAGGCGAGCCCGAAGAGCTCGGCCGACGGCGGCTCGAACTCGGCGAAGAGGAAGCCGCCCAGCTCGACCCGCAGCCCCGGCTCCTCGGGCACGAGGGCGCGGATCTTCTTAC
This sequence comes from Acidimicrobiales bacterium, assembly GCA_035526015.1. Lineage (GTDB taxonomy): Bacteria > Actinomycetota > Acidimicrobiia > Acidimicrobiales > DATLDH01 > DATLDH01. The sequence goes on along the minus strand of DATLDH010000093.1, from coordinate 8,867 downwards.
CTATCGCTGTGGCCGTCGTGAAATCGATGTCCTCGGGAAGGTTGACGGTGGCGTACGCGATCTTCCCGGCCTTAGGCCCCTCCCTGGCGACCTGGAACGCGCCGGCCGGACCGTACGGGCTCTGGACGGCGGTGACCCCGTCGAGCTTGGCCACCTCCGCCAGCAGGGCGTCGACCTTCGTGCGGACGGCCGGATCATTGATGCTCGTCTCGACCTCGAAGACGACCTGTCCGGACACAGGCGATCCGCTGCCGTCGTCGAAGTTCGACTTCACGAGAGCGAAGCCGTCGGTCGACTCGAAGCCCTCGAGGGAGAAGTCCTGCCTGTAGGCGTCGCCCACACTGCTGGCAATGCCGTTGCCGGCCACGAGCAGCACGATCCAGACGACCACCACCAGGCGGCGACGGTCATGGCACCAGGCTCCCAGGCGTCCGAACACGGTGATGCTCCTTTGTCTGCGGTCACTGCTCCGACGAGAGCGTGCCGCGGAAATCATCGCTGGTGCCATCTGAAATCCGGTGCATGGTCCGCGGTCAGCCCTCGCCACGCTCCTCGTCGTGCCATCGTCGGAGGCGGCCGACGATGGCGCGGAGCGTGCCGTCGGCAATCGCGTTGGCCAACGTCCCCTCGCCGAAGCGGTCCCCGCGGACGACCGCCGTCGCCATGCGAACGGCATCGGCGACCGGCGCCGCCGCCAGCCCCTCACCGCACGGGTGACGCTGGAAGCCGCCCCAGTCCATCCAGTCGAACCGGACCACAGCACCCACGTTGGCCAGGCAGACCGAAAGGCGCAGCGCGGCGTCGCTGTACTCGACATAGGGCATCTGGCCCTCGCCGCCGGCCCAGCGGAATGGCCGCACCTCGGCGTCGATATCGGCCATGGCTGCCCACAACGCTCGCCAGCGGTCCTCGTTCACCATGCGGAGTTGCAGCTCGATCTCGGCGTCGCTCGGCTCGGTGCTGCCGCTCGGCGTCACGGTCTGGCGGCGACCACGGTGAGGTCGGCGCCGACCACGATGCGACCGGCGAAGTGCGCGGCGGCGCGCGTTCGCCACTCCTCCTCGGCGCCCGGCGCGGGAGCGGGCACGAGGTGGGTGAGCACCAACGTGCCGACGCCGGCGTGGCTTGCCGTCTGGGCCGCCTGTTCGACGGTGGAGTGGTAATCGCAGATGTCCTGCAGCCTGGCGTTGGGCACCGACCGGACGAGATCGTCGCGGATCACGGTCTGGACGTAGATGTCGGCACCCGCGCACAGCGCGTCGAGGCCCGGGCACGGCACGCCGTCGCCTCCGATGGCGGCCGAGGCGCCGTCGTGGGAGATGCGGTAGCCGACGGTCGGCGCCACGGGACGATGGTCGGTCTCGAACACTTCCACGTTTGCCCCGGCGACATCGACGGTCGCCCCGGGGGCGACTTCGGTGACGCTCACCGTGGGCGGGTGCTGGAGGTCGGCGTGGTGGGCGTGACGGTACCGCTGGTCGAGGGCCAGCATCTCCAGGACCGCATCGACCACCCGCTGCGTTCCGGGGGGGCCGAACACGAGCAGCGGCGTGGGCGCGAACGTCATGATCCAGTGGGTCGTGACGATGTCGTTGAGGTCGGTGATGTGGTCGCTGTGGAGGTGGGTGAGCAGCACCGCCGACAGCCCCACCGGCAGCACGCCGGCCGCCGACAGCCGCATGACGACGCCGCGGCCGCAGTCGACGAGGATCGTGGCGCCACCGGCGCGCACCAGCGTGGCGGGACCGGCCCGGTCGGGGCTCGGCACCGGGCTGCCGGTGCCGAGCAGCGTGACCTCGACGGTCACGAAGACGAGCCCAGGCGCGTGAGGATGTTCCGCGTCACCTGCTCGACCTGCGGGTCGCGTCCGGCCAGGCCGTGGGCCCAGTCGGTCGAGCCCGATGTGACGACGGTCGCGCCGGCCGCGTTCGTGTAGGCCCCGAGCACGGCATGGCCGTGGCGGATGCGCTCCATGGCCTCCGGGTCGCGCGTACCGAACACGCGGGAGGCGATGTACTCGAGCTCGCTCGGCTCGCCCGGCTTCGGCGGGCGGGGCGCCGTCTCCCGGGTGAAGTGCTGGGTCGGACACGTGCCCAGGATCTCGAAGGTCGACGGCGTGCCGTCCTCGCCCGTCGGGTACGGAAGGCCGTCGCGGTAGGTGAAGACGCACCCGTCGCACTCGTAGCCGACGACGGTCGCGCCTGCGCCGAGAACGTCGCCGTAGCCGAGCCCGGTACCGTCGAAGATCCAGTGGCCGGCGCGGTGCACCGTGTAGCCGCCCAGCCCGGCCGTCACGTTGCGGCCGATGCGGTGGTAACCACCTCGCGTGAAGGTGACACCCGTCATGTGGTTCTCGGGCCGGCCGACCACGACGTCGGACCAGAATGTCGTGGCCTCGACCTCGCGAGCGGTCTCCATGACGGGGTCGTTCTTGAAGAAGCCCTTGTAGCCGACCATGACGTCGTGGTCGTCGCCCTCGAGGCGCACCTGCCACAGCGACGTGTTCCCCGAGAAGAACGCGGCATTGCCGCCGCGGGCGATGAAAGCCTCGACGGTGTCGCGCATCCCGCCCGACCAGTACTCGTCGTGCCCGACCGACAGGTACAGGGTGGCGCCGTCCAGGACCTCCGGGTGGGTCTCGAGGTCGGCGTTGGTGCATACGCCGATCTCGAAGCCCTCGCGTTCGGCCCAGGTGATGAAGGGCAGCTCCCAGTCGGGCCAGCCCGCCGACCCGGCGTAGGGCGACAGGTGGTTCAGCTGCACGTAGCCGACGTGGGCGGCGTTCTGCGGATCTGGGTCGCCGGTCCCCGTCACGCGGCGGCCCTTGCCCGGCGGCTTGAAGAGATAGCCGGCCGCCATGGGCCGCTGGAACGCGACCTGGGTGCCGCCGGTGTAGAGGTTGGGCCCGCCGAAGTCGTTGTAGGCGTTCCACGTGTTGGTCGCCAGGGCGAGCACGATGCGCGTGCCCGGCGACGGGCGCACGACGAAGAAGGCGTAGTCGCGCCGGACCTTGTCGCCGACGTCGATCTCCATGACGACCTCGTAGTAGCCCGACCGCCACGCCGGCTCGATGTCGAGGGTGAGGGCGACCGGCCAGCCGCATCCGTGGGCCGAGGCCCCCTGGGGCGTGGCGTGCTCGCCGGCCGCCGCCGCCGCCGCGGTGAACACCACCTCCCGGCGGTGACCGATGCGGGCGACCTCGACGCGCACCGGGCGACCACCGGCCGACGACATGTGCAGGCCGATCTGCTCGCCGGCCGCCGCCGACTGCGGCCAGCAGTACCCCGTCACCACCTCACGCGCCATGCGGTGACCCTAGAAGACGACGCCTCAGCTTCACCCTGGGCCCGTGCCAAGCTCGTCCGGTGACGGATCGCACCTGGCACGACGTTCCGCTCGGGCCGATCCACGCATGGCGGCGCGGTGGTGGTCGGTCCGCCGGGGTGTTCCTGCACGGCGGACCCGGGCTGGGTGACTACCTCGAGTCGTTCGCCGACGAGGTGGCCGACACGGTTGGTGATGGCTGGACGTTCATGCGCTTCCAGCAGCGCGGCCTGGCGCCGTCTGGCCTCGAAGGGCCGTTCGACATTGCGACAGCGGTGGACGACGTCCGACAGGTCGTAGCCGCCGCCGGCGTCGATCGGGCGGTCCTCCTCGGGCACTCGTGGGGCGGGCACCTGGCCCTTCACGTCGCCGTTGCGGCCCCGGAGATCGTCGCGTCGCTGGTGCTGATCGACCCGCTGGGAGCGGTCGACAGCCGCGCCTCGATGCACGCGGCGCTGAACGACAGAGTCGGTGAGGCGGCGCGGGCAGAGGCCGAAGAGCTGATGCAGTCGGGCCGGATCGCGGAAGGGTTCGCACTGGTCTGGCCCGGTTACTTCTCGTCGGTCGACGTGGCTCCGCCGATGCTCCCCTTGGTCTTCGGGCCGGAGGCTTCAGGGGGACTGGATCCGGACATGTCCAGGCACTTCGCCGCCCGCACCCTCGAGCTCGGTCTCAGCCGGTTCCCTGGGCGCGCCCTGTTCATCCTCGGCCGGGAGAGCCCGATCCCGTTCGAGCACGGCGAGCGCACCGCGGCGATGCTCGGCTCACCCGACGGCGCGGTCGAGACGACGGTGCTGCCCACCGGCCACTTCCCGTGGATCGAGCAGCCCGGTGTGGTCGGAGAGCTGGTGGCCCGCTTCCTCGACCGCCGCTGACCTACGCGTCGGCCAGGCGGGCCTGGCCCTTCGGGATGAGGAGGGCCTTGCTCATCGTCTGCTGGTCGGTGGGCCGGCCGACGAACGGCACGTGCCAGAACTCGGCCCGGACCCGCTCGCGGTCGACGTCGACGAGGAGGTAGCCGTTGAGCTTCGACTCGATGTACTTGAGGTGCGGGTTGGGGAGCCGCAGGGCATGGTCCGCCTCCAAAGCGAGGCGCTCCACCGCTCCGGGAGGGTCGGTGGGGTCGATGGAGCCGGGATCGCTCGCCGAGCTGATCGACGGCGCCACCAGCTCGGTGGCGATGGCGCCGTCGCCGGTGGTCGGGTCGTAGGCAAGCGGGTTGTTGGGATCGGTCGCCACCTCGAACGCGAACGACGCGTGCACGTCACCGGTCAGGAACACCACATCACCGACCGGCTTTCCGCCCGGCCCACCCTTGATGGCGGCCACGATCCGGTCGCGCGCCGGCGCGTAGCCGTCCCACTGGTCCGGGTTGGCGTACACGCTGAGGCCGGTCGCGTCCGGTGCGCCGATCAGCTTGATCGGGGAGAACACCACCTGGTTGCCGATGAGCTTCCACGTCGCCCTGCTCGACCGCAGCTGCTCGGTCAGCCACCGCTCCTGCCGCGCTCCGAGCAGATGGCGGCGGGGATCGACGAAGGCGCCAACCTGGCGGAAGTAGTCGTCATGGACGTTGCCCGGCTCGGGCTTGTCCCGCCCGATGCGCCGGGTGTCGAGCATCATCAGGTCGGCGAGGTCGCCGAAGGAGAGGCGCCGGTAGATGCGCTCGGGCGCGGCCGGGTCGGGCGAGCGGATCGGTAGCCACTCCAGGGCCGCGCCCAGTGCCGCCGCCTTCCGCAGGCCGTAGTCGCCGTCCTGGCCGGGGTCGTGACCGCCCGCGCCGCCCGACCAGGCATTGTTCGCCGTCTCGTGGTCGTCCCACACCCAGATCACGGGATGGTTGCGGTGTAGCGCGGCGAGATGAGGGTCGAGCCGGTACGACGCGTAGCGGGCCCGGTAGTCCGGCAGCGTCCGCAGCTCGGTCGCAGGGACGTGAGGGCGGACGCGGTCCTGCCGCCCGTGCTCGTAGATGTAGTCGCCGAGGTGCACGACGGCGTCGAGGTCGTTCCGTTCGGCGACGCGACCGTAGGCGTGGAACAGCCCGCGGTTGAAGTCTCCGCACGTGACTACCGCCAGGCGGATGCGATCGATCGCTCCCGCCGGAGCGGTACGGGTGCGACCGACCGGCGACTCCTCGCCGCGGGAGCGGAAGCCGTAGTAGTAGGTCGTGCGGGGCCGCAGTCCCCCGGCGTCGACCTTGACCGTCCAGTCACGGGTCGCGTCGGCGGAGAGGTGACCGCGGGCCACCACCCGGCGGAGCTCTGGATCGGTGGCGACGACCCACTGCACGCTCAGCGATCGCGGCGCGTTGACCGGCGGTGTCACGCGCGTCCAGAGGATGACCCGGTCGGGCAACGGGTCACCACTGGCCACACCGTGCAGGAACGAGCCCGCCGCGGCACGCGCCGGTCGCCCGGCGATGGCCGGCCCGACCAGCACGGCCGTCGCGCTGGCGCTGGCGGCCTGCAGGAACCGTCGGCGGGTCAGCTCGGGCATGGCGCGTGCGGCTATTTCGCCCGGCCCGACTTCGCCTTGGCGCCGGACGCGTTGTGGGCGACGGCGGCGCGGATGAGAGCCTTGAACGCGGTGGCGTCGACCTTCTCGCCCTCATGGATGTCGATGGCCCGCCGGGTGTTGCCTTCGAGGCTCGAGTTGAACAGCTTGGCCGGATCCTCGAGTGCGGCACCCTTGGCGAAGGTGAGCTTCACGACCGCCTTGTAGGTCTCGCCGGTGCAGATGATGCCGTCATGGGACCACGTCGGGACGCCGTCGGGGTTGTTCGGCTTGGCCCACTTGCGCTCCTCGACGACGTCGGGGTCGGCCTGCTCGATCAGCGTGCGCATCCGGTCGAGCGTCTCGGCGCGCCAGTCCTTTTCGTTCGACTCTGTCATGGTCCCCAGCATGCCTTCCGTCAACCCGGGGCGGGACGGAAGCCGCTGAGCTCCTTGAAGCAGGTGCAGTCCTTCTTCCAGGTGACCAACTTCATCGTGTCACCGCCCGTCGTCTTGCCCCGCCGGTCGAACCGGGACAGGTCGCTCAGGGCACCGTCGAAGTCACCGATGGTCGGGAGGGCGGCGGCCCAGCTCGACCGCGTGAGCTGCGGACCGGCCGCCTTGGCGACCTCGAGGAACAGCAGGAACTGCTCGCACAGCTGGAGGATCTCCATGTCCTCCCCGAGGTCCTTCGGTGGCGCCGAGGAGATGGGCGCCAGACCGTGGTCGGTGAGGATCTTCGAACAGGTCTGGGTGGTCGGGGCCAGTGGCTTGCCCACCACCCCCTCGCCGGCGTGGGTCTGGGTGACGCCGAGTGCACCGTCGAACGCCTCCGGATGGAACTTGTGGGTGAAGGGGCCGACGATCAGGTTGAAGTAGTCACCGACGAACCACTTGGGGTGGAAGCCGGCCCGGCCGGCCGCGTTCACGAGGGCCTCGGCCGGCGGCGGATTGGAGGCGATGAACACGTGGGTGACCCCGTCCTGCTGGAACTGCAGGACGGCCTCGGGCCCGCTGCGCTGGCCCCCTTGGGCGGTGCACTCGGGCCGGTACTCGCTCCACTCCTTGATGCCGGCCTCCCTCAGGTACGCCTTCAGCCCGTCGGGAGCGTCGACGTGGGCCGTCGTGGCGCACGTGATCACGAACACGCCGAGCTTCCGAAAGCCCTTGGCCGGATCGAAGAACCCGTTCGAGCTGGCGGCGCTGACCAGGTCCCTCATCTTGCGGTTGTCGTCCTTGAAGATCGCCACGTCGTACGGATAGCCGGCGCGCACGTGGGCCGAGCTCCCGGGGTTCCCGCTCAGGAGGAAGGTCTTGTGCTCGGTGGTGATGCACGCGGTCGCGGTCTGCGCCGGGAACGCGACCGCGCTCATGACGGCGAAGACGCCGTGGGTCTCGGTCAGCTCCAGGCACTTCTGGCGCTGGTCCGCCTCGTTGGTGAGATCGGGGGTCACCTTCACCGGCTGGATCCGTCGGCCGAGCACCCCGCCGCGCTGGTTGGCGTAGTCGACCATCGCGTCAACGGCTTTGGACACGTCGGCCCGCATCTCGGGGAAGAACCCGAGGCTGTTCGCACCACTCCAATCGATGACGGCGAAGCCGACCTTGATCGCCGAGGCCGTCACCCCCCGGTCCGTCGCCGTGAGCCGCTGCGGCGGCGACGACCCCGAAGCTCCTCCCGTCGTGCCCCGCCCGGGACTCGAGGTACCGCCCGGGCCGCCGGCCGTGCTGCTCCCTCGAGCGTCGCCTGGAAGGGACGGGCCGACGGAATGGGAGCCGTCGGCCGTGGTGGGCAGCGACCCCTCGGTCGTGGGGCCGGTGTCGGTGAAGTCGGCCACGCCAGGCTCGGGCGCGGCGCCGAGGCCGCCGCCCAGCTGATCGAGCGGGCGCTCAGGCGGAGCGGGGACGAGGGCCCACGCCACCACCGCCATGACCAGCGCGGTGACGGCCGCGGTCACGGCTCGCTCGAGCGATGGCGCCACGTGCAACCACCGCCGGAAGGTGTCGAGGTTCACCGCGTGCTCCGCCGCGCCGTCCGGGCGCGGGCTGCGCCGAGGTAGCTGGCTACCACGGCCGGGTCCTTGCGGACGGCCGCGGGCGCGCCCTCGGCGATGACCCGCCCACGCTCGAGGCAGTAGATCCGGTCGGCCACGGACATGAGGAAGGGCATGTCATGTTCGACGACCAGCATGGCGCACCCCAGTTCTCCGACGAGGTCGCGTAGCAGCGGGCCGAACGCCTCGGCCTCCCGCTGGGCGATGCCCGAAGTGGGCTCGTCCAGGATCATGATGCGGGGCTGCGTCGCAGCCTGGGCAGCCAGGTCGCAGATGTGGCGCGTGCCGGTCGACAGGCGGTCGCCCGGGACATCGGCGTAGGGCAGTAGACCGAACCGCTCGATGATGGTGGCGGCATCGGCGGCCACGGACCGCTCGGCCAACCGCGTCCACGGGGCGGCGACGAGGGTGCCGAACCGACCGACCGGGTGGCGTCGGTCGAGGGCGAGCTCGATGGTCTCCCGAACCGAGAGGGCCGGGAAGAGCCGTGCGTCCTGGAAGCCGCGGCTCATGCCCTCCTGTGCCCTCTGATCGGGAGCCAACCCACTGACGTCACGACCGAACAGCGTCACGGTCCCATCGGCCCGGGTGAGCCCGCAGATGGCGTCCAGCAACGTGGTCTTGCCGGCGCCGTTGGCGCCGATCACCCCGACGATCTCCCCGGCGCTGACCTCGAGCGCCACATTGTCGACGGCGGCGACGCCGTCGAACGCCACCCGCACGCCCCGGACCGACAGCGCCACGCCGTCGCGACGGTGCGCGCCGACGGCGCGATCACCCGTGGGAACCTCGACTTGGGCCGCGGGCGCAACGGCGCTGTCGCCAGTGGCGGGAGCGCGCCGGTCGAGGAACCTCTGGAGGATGCGCCGTTGCGCGGCGGTGACCCCTCCTGGGAACCGGACCTGGGCCATCAACAGGCCGAAGCCGCCAAGCAGGAGCTGAAGCTGGATCGTGCTGGGGATGAGACCCTCGAGCGGGTCGGCCAGGAGCAGCGGCA
>DATLDH010000089.1:0-6227 GCA_035526015.1 Acidimicrobiales bacterium | reverse complement strand
CCTCGTGCTCGCCATCGTCCTGGTCGGCCTCGGATGATTTACTAGAGGGGCGTCACCGCATATGGAAGATCGACCGCGCAACCTCAAGACCATGCTGTCGGAGGCGAAGGACACCTCCGAGCTCATGGTCGACCTCGGCTACGCCGCCCTGTTCTTCGGCGACCCCGACATGGCGGAGTTCGTCGACGAGCTGCGCCGCGACCTGAGCGATCTTCTGCACGAGATGCGGGCCGTCTGCGTGCTCGCCGCCCGGTCGCCGCGCGACGCCGACGCCATGGCTTCGGTGCTGCAGGTCATCACCGCCATCGACCGGATCGGCAACGCCGCCGCCGACATCGCCCACATCGTCACCCACCGCCTCGGAATCCCCCGCGCCCTGGTCGCCGACCTGGCGTCGGCCGAGGAGGTGTCGCACCGGGTGCGGGTGCGCGACGGCTCGCAGATGGTGCACCGGTCGCTCGCCGACCTCGAGTTGCCCACCGATGTCGGCATGAGCGTGGTCGCCATCCGCCGCGGCGAGCGCAACTGGATCACCGACGTCGAGGGCGACGAGGTGCTCCTCCCCGGGGACGTGCTCTTCCTTCAGGGTGCGGCGGCCGGCATCGCCGAGCTGCGCGAGCTGGCCGGCGCCCCCCCGTGGACGCCCCCGCAACCGCCCGAGGACGGCAGCCTCAGCGACCTCGACCGGGCCGTCGACGTGCTGGTCGAGATGAAGAACGTGTCGGAGGTCGCGGTCGGGCTGGCCTACTCCGCCCTGGTGCTGCGCGACCAGGGCCTGGCCGCCGAGGTCATCCACCTCGAGGACCGGCTCGACGAGATGCAGGAGCGGCTCCAGCTCTGGGTGCTGCGCGCCGCCCACGACCACATCGACCCCGCACCGTTGCGTGGACTGCTCCACCTGTCGCGCTCGGCCGAGGAGATCGGTGACGCCGCCCAGCAGATGGTGTGGCTGGTCGAGCAGGGCGAGGAGCTCCACCCCATCCTCGCCCTCGCCCTGGGCGACGCCGAGGAGGTCGTGGTGCGGGTCCCCGTCGCCGCCGGCTCGCCGGCGGCCGGCGTCTCGCTGGCCACGCTGCAGCTGGAGACCGAAACGGGCTTCTACCTGCTCGCCATCCGCCGCGGCGGCCGCTACTTCTACCGGCCGCGGCGCGACGTGGTCCTGCAGGCCGACGACGAGCTGATCGCCACGGGGCCGGACGAGGGCCACGCCCTTCTGGCCGAGGTGTGCGGCTACCGCGTCGTGGAGGACGAGGGAACCGGCGAAGCCGAGCTCGTCCCCGCCAGCTCCTCGCGATGATCGTCGACTGCGCCGTCTACAGCCACGATGGGCGCCGTCCCGGCGTCCTCGAGCTCGTCGACGCCCTCGAGGCCAGCCGCGACGCCAAGGACGCCTTCGTGTGGATCGGCCTCAAGGACCCGACCGAGTCGGAGCTGGCGGCGGTGGCCGAGGAGTTCGAGCTCCACCCGCTCGCCGTCGAGGACGCCGTCAACGCCCACCAGCGGCCCAAGGTCGAGACCTACGGCGACACGCTGTTCGTGGTGCTCAAGTCGGCGCGCTACGTCGACCACGAGGAGCTGGTCGAGATCTGCGAGATCATGCTCTTCCTCGGCCCGACGTTCGTCGTCAGCGTCCGCCACGGCGAGAGCCCGGTCTTCGCCGATGTGCGGCGGATGCTCGACACGTCGCCGGAGCGCCTCGAATGGGGGCCCGCCGGCGTGCTGCATGCCTCGATCGACCACGTCGTCGACGACTACGAGGTCGTCCTCCAGGGCCTCGAGCACGATGTCGAGGAGATCGAGCGCCAGGTGTTCTCCGACGACCGCGACAACCACGCCGAGCGCATCTACCGCCTCAAGCGCGAGGTCCTGGAGTTCCGCCAGGCCGTCATCCCCCTGCGTGACCCGTTGGAGGCGCTCATCTCACCGGGCGACCTCCGCCTCGACGATCCGGTGAAGGCCTACTTCCGCGACATCCACGACCACCTCCTGCGGGTGGGGGAGCGGGTGGAGACCGTCGACGCGCTGCTCACCAGCGCGCTGAGCGCCAACCTGGCCCAGGTCGGCGTGCGCCAGAACGAGGACATGCGCAAGATCTCGGCGTGGGTGGCGATCCTGGCCGTGCCCACCGCCATCGCCGGCATCTACGGGATGAACTTCGACCACATGCCGGAGCTGCGCTGGCTGTGGGGCTACCCGTTCGCCCTGTCGGTCATGGCGGTGGCGTGCCTGACGCTGTTCCGCCTCTTCCGCAGCCGGGGCTGGCTCTAGCCCAGCGTCGTGGGCCCGGCCGTGCGTCTTGACCGAGCGGTCAAGTAAATTGCCGGCCATGACCGTGACCGACGCGCCGTCCGACACCCTCACCGACGACCAGGTCCGCGACCTGGTCGTGGCGTGGCTCCGGGAGAACCTCCCCGACAAGTGGATGGACGCCGTCGACGCCGACGACGACGCGACACTGCGCCTGGCGCGCATGGGGATGGACCAGACCGAGTTCCTCCATCGCCTCGGGGCGGCCGGCTGGTCGACGCCGACCTGGCCCAAGGAGTACTCCGGCGCCGGACTCGAGCCCTCCCAGGCCCGGGTGGTCAACGAGGTGCTCTCGCAGTACAAGGTGCCGCGCTCGTGGAACGTCATCGGCCTCGGCATGGGCGGCCCGACGGTCATGCAGTGGGCGAACGACGAGATCAAGCAGCGCTATCTCCCACCGCTGGCCCAGCACAAGGAGATCTGGTGCCAGCTCTTCAGCGAGCCAGGCGCCGGGTCCGACGCCGCCGGCATGGGCACCAGGGCAGTGCGGGACGGCGACGAGTGGGTCGTGAACGGCCAGAAGGTGTGGACCACCCTCGCCCACATCGCCTCGGTCGGGATGCTGGTGGCCCGCACCAACCCCGACGTGCCGAAGCACAAGGGCCTCACCTACTTCCTCGTCGACATGCACGCTCCAGGTGTCGAGGTGCGCCCGCTGAAGCAGATCACCGGCGACGCCGAGTTCAACGAGGTCTTCTTCACCGACGTGCGCATCCCCGACAGCCATCGCCTCGGCAACGAGGGCGACGGCTGGGCGGTGGCGACCACGACGCTGATGAACGAGCGGGTGGCGCTCTCGGGAGCGGGCAGCGGCTCGGACAACGTGGGCGGCGGCCCCGTCGACGGCCTCATCACCCTGGCCAAGAGCAACGGTCAGTGGGACGACCTCGTGGTCCGCGACCGGCTGATGCGGGCCCTCATCGAGCAGCGGGTCCTGAAGATCACGAACTACCGCGCCGCCTCGGCCCGCAAGTCGGGCAAGCAGCCCGGCCCCGAGGGCTCGGTCACCAAGCTGTTCTCGGCCGAGCACAACCAGCGGCTGCAGAACCTGGCCGTCGACCTCCTCGGCGCCGGCGGCATGGCCTGGACCGGTGACGACCAGGCGGCGTCGACGGTGCGCGGCTTCCTGCGGTCTCGCGCCAACACCATCGAGGGCGGGACGTCCGAGGTGATGCGCAACATCCTGGGCGACCGGGTGCTCGGCCTCCCGCGGGAGCCCGACGGCAGCCGGGATCAGGCCTGGAAGGACGTCCCCCGCAACGGCTGACTCAGGTCAGCCGGCCTTCTTCGCCTTCTTGACGGCGCGCTTCTCCTTCAGCGACTTGCCCTTCTTCTTCTGATTCGCAGGCTGGGGCACTTTTCCGGGCATGGGCCCGAGGCTACGGCAGCAACACCGGCCACAGGGGCCATTTCGGCTCAAGTGCCCGCCCGGCGATGCCGAAAATACCCACAGACCACGAAACGGCGACCCCGGGGAAACCCGGGCAAGCAACGCCAAGGGCCTACCGGAGCAGCGTCGCTCCCAGGGCATCCGGGCTACCGAATGGGGGCGCCGCCTCCAGGAATGAGGCGGAGTGCGCAGGTTCGGGCGGGTTCTGATGATGCTGACGGCCACCGTGCTGTCCACCGCCCTCCTCGCCGGTGCCGCGTCGGCCGAGGGCGAGACCCCCACGGTCGCCGACCGGGGGGCCATGGAGTCGGAGTTCAGCTCCCTCATCAACCAGCTCCGCGCCTCCAAGGGCCTGGCCCCGTTGCGCGTCGACCTCCGCCTGGTCGACACCGCCCGCTCCTGGAGCGGCACGATGGCCGGCCAGGCCCGCATCTGGCACAACCCGAACTTCCCGGCCCAGGCGCCCGCCACCTGGGAGCGCCTCGGCGAGAACGTCGGCGTCGGTCCCGACGGCGCGGTCGGCGGCATCCACGACGCCTTCGTCGCCAGCCCGACCCACTACGCCAACCTGGTCGACGGTCAGTTCACGATGGTGGGCATCGGCATCCAGCAGGCCGGCGACCAGATGTTCGTCACCGAGCACTTCATGAACGAGAAGGTCGTGGCTCCGAAGGCGACCAGGAAGTCGCGCTTCAAGGTCCGCCGCTACGGACGGGTGCGCCGCCGCTAGCTTGGGGGCCATGCCAGAAGGACAGCGGCTCTGCCTGCTGACGGTCCACGCCCATCCTGACGACGAGTCATCGAAGGGCGCGGGCACCGTCGCCAAGTACCACGCCGAGGGGGTGCACACCGTGCTGGTGTGCTGCACCGGTGGCGAGGCGGGTGACATCCTCAACCCGGCCATGGACACCGACGAGGTCAAGTCCGACCTGGGGGCCGTGCGACGGGCCGAGCTCGACAAGGCCACTGCCGTCATCGGTTACGACGAGGTCGTGCTCCTCGGCTACCGCGACTCGGGTATGCCCGACAGCGACCACAACAAGCACCCCGAGTGCTTCGCCAACGCCGAGCTGGACGAGGCCGTCGGCCGGCTGGTGGCGGTGATCCGCCGCACGAAGCCCCAGGTGATCGTCACCTACCACGAGGACCAGCGGGGCTACCCGCACCCCGACCACATCCGGGTGCACGACGTCACGCTGCCTGCCTTCGACGCCGCCGCCGACCCCGACAAGTACCCCGAGGCCGGCCCCGCGTGGCAGCCGCTCAAGCTCTATTACACGTCCTGGTCGCGCAAGCGCATGATCGCCATGCACGAGAAGTTCGAGGAGATGGGCATCGAGTCGCCGTTCGGCGAGCGCATCGGCGCCATGCGCGAGGCCGAGGCCAAGGCGCCGGCCGACCCGAACACGACCGTCATCGACATCTCCGACTACGCCGACATCCGGCGCGACGCGCTGCTCGCCCACGCCACCCAGATCGACCCGACCTCGCCGTTCTGGTTCGGCCTGCCGCCCGAGGTGGCCCGCACCGTGTACCCGTTCGACGACTATGTGCTGGCCCGGTCGCTGGTCGAGTCCGACATCCCCGAGGACGACCTGTTCGCCGGCGTCCGCGAGTCTGTCCGCAATTAAGCCGTTACTCGCCCCCAGAAGGAGCAGATCCTGATGCCCAAGTACCTGTCCGCCGAGTGGCTCGCCAAGGGCAAGGAGCTGGCCGCCGGCCAGCCCGACCGTCCGGGCGCCAGCGCCCGCATGCAGTACGTCGTCACCGGCGGCCCCGAGGGCGACATCGACTACTACTGGGTGCTCGAGAACGGGAAGCTGGTCGAGAGCGAGCTCGGCACCCTCGACGACGCCGAGGTCACCCTCACCCAGACCTGGGACGACGCCGTCGCCGTGCAGAAGGGCGAGCTCGACGCCAACACCGCGTTCATGCAGGGCCGGGTCAAGGTCACCGGCAACATGGCCAAGGTGATGTCGCTCCTCCCGCTGACGAACTCCCCCGAGTACAAGCAGCTCCAGGACGAGATCCTCTCCATGACCGAGTTCTGACCTGTCCGCCGAGCAGGAGGCCACTGGCGTGTCGGGTGCGACCCATGCCGTGCTGGCTCAGTTCAGCCTCGATCCGTCCCGACAGTCGGATCAGGAGCGTGGGCTGCGACAGATGATCCTGCCGGGCGTACGGCACGCCCCCGGATTCGTCAGCGGCATCTGGACGAGGACGAGCGACGGAACCGGCAGCACCGTCGTCGTTGCATTCACGTCGGGAGAGGCGGCGACGGACTTCCTCAGGAGCGTCAACGGCAACGCCGAGGGGCAGGCGGCCGTGGGCATGACGCTCGACGAGGCGACAGTCGTCAGCGTGATGGCTGAGGCCTAGCCGGGCGAACTCAGCGCATGAGGGCGCGGAGCTCCCGGAAGCCGATGAGGTGGACGCCGGCGCGGTCGATCAGGGCGCGGAGCTCGGCGTCGTGGACGAGGGCGTGGTGGTCGTCGACGCGCATCGACCAGTCGTCGCAGAAGGCGCGCAT
>DATLDH010000058.1:0-11936 GCA_035526015.1 Acidimicrobiales bacterium | reverse complement strand
CAGGATGCCGGCCAGGGCGGCGATGACGATGCCGATGGTGGCGAGGATCGTCCGCACGGGGACGGGCGCTCGCGTGGCCATCGGGTCACTCTAGGTGCGGACACCCCCCACCTAGTGACGAGTAACGTCGTCTCCGCCATGGGCCAAGCCGTCACCGTCACCGTGAAGCCGACCTCGACACCGAACGTCGTGCGTTACGAGCTGAACCGCAGCCTGACCGGCATGGGCCACGAGCACTACCCGTCGGCGGAGGCGGCCGAACGCCGCGGCCAGCGGCCGCCCGACGTTCTCGCGCAGCGCCTGTTCGCCACCGGCAAGGTCGACCGCGTGCACTGCTACTCCAACATGTGCACCGTGCATCTGAAGGCGGGCACGGCACCGGAGTCGCTGCTCGACATCTTCTCGTCGCTCTACATCCACTACCTCCCGGGAGTGCAGCCCTCCATCCCGGGCTGAGCGCGGTGGCCACCGACTCCTGGAATGCGGTCTTGGAGCGGCTGGCCGACGCCGCCGAGTTGACCGGCATCGACGTCGCGCTGCACGACATCCTCCGCCGCCCCCGGCGTGTTCTCGAGGTGTCCATCCCGGTGCGGATGGACGACGGTCGGGTCGAGGTGTTCACCGGCTGGCGCGTGCACCACAACACCGTCCGGGGCCCGGCCAAGGGCGGCATCCGGTTCCACCCCGACGTGGACGCGGCGGAGACCTCGGCGCTGGCGGCCAGCATGACGTTCAAGACCGCCGTGGCCAACCTGCCCTTCGGCGGCGGCAAGGGCGGTGTCCGGTGCGACCCCACCGTCCTCTCGCTGGGCGAGCTCGAGCGCCTGACCCGCCGCTACACGGTCGAGATCTCGCCACTGCTCGGCCCCGACGTCGACGTGCCGGCGCCCGACGTCAACACCGACGAGCGGGTCATGGCCTGGCTCATGGACACGTTGTCGCTCATCCGCGGTCACGACATGCCGGGGTCGGTGACGGGCAAGCCCCTCGCCATCGGCGGCACGCCGGGCCACGCCGGCGCCACGGCGACGGGCGTGATGGTGTGCGCCCGTGCCGCCTTCGGCCGGCTCGACATCCCGTTCGCGGGGTCGCGCGCCGTGCTGCAGGGCTTCGGAAAGGTCGGGGCGCCGCTGGCGTTCCTGCTCTCGTCGGCCGGCATGCGCGTGATCGCCATCAGCGACGTGGGCGGCGCGGTGCACAACCCCGGTGGGCTCGACCCGTCGGCTCTCGCCTCCCACGTGGCCGAGGCCGGCACCGTGGCCGGGTTCGCCGAGGCCGACGGCATCGCCGAGGCCGACATGTGGGGGTTGCCGTCGGAGCTCGTCGTTCCCGCTGCCCTGGCCGGCGCCGTCGACAAGGCGGTGGCCGAGCGTCTCGGCGGCCGGGTGATCGTGGAGGCCGCCAACGGGCCCACCACGACCGACGCCGACCCGGTGCTGCACGACCGTGGCATCGCGGTGGTGCCCGACATCCTGGCCAACGCCGGTGGTGTCACGGCGTCGTACTTCGAGTGGGCCCAGGCCCGCCAGGGCTACATGTGGGACGAGGAGACCGTCGCCCTCCGTCTCCGCAAGGTGATGGAGGAGGCCTTCGAGAACGTGTGGGCCCGCGCCGAGACCCTCGACGTCTCCATGCGCCGCGCCGCCTTTGCCGTCGCCGTCCAACGCGTCGCCGACGCCATCAGCTCGCGGGGCCTCTTCCCGTAAGCCCGGCGGCAGGGCGAACATATGTTCGCTACTGTCGGTGCATGGCGCTGGCGGCGGTGCGATCGCTGGACGTGGCCAGGGAGCTGGCCCGGCCGACCACGACGGCCGACGAGCACCTCCTGCCCGTCGCGCCGTCGGTCGCCGACCTCGTCCCCGGGGCCGGCCTGCGGCGGGGGACGGTGGTGTCGGTGATCGGCTCGACCTCGGTCGCTCTCGCCCTCGCTGCCGGCCCGTCGGCCGCCGACTCCTGGACCGCCGCAGTCGGGATGGCGGATGTCGGGATCGTCGCCGCGTCGGAGCTGGGTGTCGACCTCGACCGCCTCGCCCTCGTCCCCGACCCCGGATCGGAATGGGCGGCGGTGGTGGCGGCCGTCCTCGACGGCATCGACGTCGTGCTGGCGCGTCCGCCCGCCCACCTGCGCCCTGCCGACGCCCGCCGCCTGGTGGCGCGGGCGCGTGATCGCGGGGGCGTCCTCATCGTCGTGGGTGCGTGGCCGGAGGGCGCCGACCTGAGGCTCACCGTCACCGGCCGCGAGTGGGCCGGGCTCGGCGACGGGCACGGCCACCTCGGGCGACGCCGGCTCACCGTCGAGATCGGCGGGCGGGGCGCGGCGGCCCGACCACGCCGCGCCCAGGTCGTCCTGTGAGCGCGACGCGGACACTCGTGGTGTGGTGCCCGGACTGGCCGGTCGCCGCCGCGGGTGTGGGGTCGGCCGCTCCCGCTGCGGTGTTCCACGCCAACCGGGTGGTGGCGTGCTCGGCGGCGGCCCGGGTCGAGGGCGTCACCCGTCACCAACGGAGACGCGAGGCCCAGGGGCGCTGCCCCGACCTCATCGTCATCGAGCGCGACCAGGCGCGCGACGCGCGCGCCTTCGAGCCGGTGGTGGCGGTGATCGAGGAGATGGCCGTAGGTGTGCAGGTGCTGCGGCCCGGCGCGTGCGCCGTCGCGACCCGCGGCCCGTCGCGCTACGCCGGTGGTGACCATGCCCTGGTGAGGTCCGTCGTCGACGCCGTGGCCACCGTTCTCCCCGCCGGTGCCGCCTGCCAGGGCGGCATCGCCGACGGCGTGTTCGCGGCGGGGATGGCGGCGCGCCACGGCGACGGCATCGTCGTGCCGCCGGGCGCCACGCCGGAGTTCCTCGCTCCGTTCCCCGTCCGCACTCTCGACCGGCCCGAGCTGGCCGATCTCCTGCGCCGGCTCGGCATCACGACGCTCGGCCAGTTCGCCGCCCTGTCCGCCGCCGACGTCCTCGGCCGCTTCGGGCCGGAGGGCGCCGCCGCCCACCGCCTCGCGTCCGGGCTCGACGAGCGACCGGTGTCGGGCCGGGTACCACCGCTCGACCTCACCGTGGCTGTCGAGCTCGACCCGCCCGCCGAACGCGTCGACGTAGCCGCCTTCGCGGCGCGGGGGATGGCCGACGAGCTGCACACGCGGCTGTCGTCGCGCGGCCTGTCGTGCACGCGCGTGCGCATCGAGGCCGAGACGGAGCACGGCGAGGCGCTGGCGCGGGTATGGCGTCACGACGGCCCCCTGACGCCGGGCGCCATGGCCGACCGCGTCCGCTGGCAGCTCGACGGATGGTTGGCCGGCACGGCGCGCACGCGCCCGAGTGGGGGGCTCACGTTGCTGCGGCTCGTGCCCGAGGAGGTCGGCCCCGCCGACGGGCGTCAGACGGGTTTCTGGGGATCAGCGGCAGCGGTCGACGAGCGCGCGGCGCGGGCCCTGGCCCGCGTGCAGGGGATGCTCGGCCCCGATGCCGTGCAGACCGCGGTGATCACCGGAGGGCGCGGACCGGGCGAGCAGGTGCTCCTCGTGCCGTGGGGCGAGCCCCGGCCCGAGCCGCCCGAGGCCGAACGTCCGTGGCCGGGACGCGTTCCCGCCCCGGCGCCCGCCAGCGTGCATGCCGCACCACCGGTGGCCGAGGTCGTCGACGGCGACGGGCGCGCGGTGGTCGTCACCGGTCGCTGCGCGGTGAGCGCGCCGCCGGCACGCGTCTCGATCGGCGGCGCACCCTGGGCCGACGTCACCGGCTGGGCCGGCCCGTGGCCGGTCGACGAACGGTGGTGGGACCCGCCCGCCCACCGCCGCCGGGCCCGCTTCCAGGTCACGACCTCCGCCGGCCCCGCCCTCCTCCTCACCGTCGAAGCCGGCGCATGGTCCGTCGCCGCGACCTACGACTGAGCCGCCCACTGGTGTCGGCTGCCGCGGTGGATGGCGGCGTAGACGCGGTCGCGCAGGGTGTTGGCGTCCTCGGCCGTCAGGGTGCGGTCGAGGTGGCGGAGGACGACGCGCACGAGCACGTTGCGCTGGCCCTCGCCGATGCCGAGGCGCGCGGCCGCGGCCGGCGGCAGGTCGGCCGCGGCGGTCGACGAGAGCACCTCCACCGCCTCGACGGCCGGCGCGTCGTCACCCAGCGAATCGCGCACCCGGTCGCCGATGGTCTCGTCGTCGTCGGCGTCATCGACCGCCACCGAGAGGTCGCGGACCATCGCCGGTCGTGATGACACCGGCCGGTAGGGCGCCAGGTCCAGCATCTGGCCGGCGATGCGAGGGTCCTCGGAGCGCAACAGCCGGATGTCGGGCACGCCTTTGCGCAGCATGAGGATGCGATCGAGCCCGAGGCCCATGGCCAGCCCGCCCGTCGTCGAGGCGAGCCCTGCGCCGGCGAGCATGGCGGGCCCGGCCACACCGCACTCGCCGATCTCCACCCACTCCTGGCCGTGCTCGACCTCGATCTCGAGCCCACCATCGGTGTACGGGTGGATCACGTCGTTGACGCGGTGGCGGTGGCCCGGCATGAGCGCCTCGACGACGAGGACCACCATGGCCCGCAGGTCGTCACCGGTCATGTGCCGGTCGGGGCTGATCCGCCAGATGTCGGTTTGCTGTGGTGTGCCGGTGTGCAGCCGGTCGATGGCGTCGCGCCGGTAGACGATGCCGGGACAGACCAGCGTCACGTCAGCCGGCGGTGCACCTGCCAACTTCCGCAGCAGGGGCGGGATCATGGCGCTGGTGTGGGTGCGCAGCAGGCGCGTCGGCGTGACGTACCGGGTGTAGCGGACGTCGCGGGTGACGGCGTCGGGCGAGTAGCCGAGGCGGTCGTAGTTGTCGGCGGCATCGACGACCGGATCGGCGCGGTGCACCTGCACCGACGTCGACGGCCACGCCGACGCGAGCGCGCGCGTGAGGTCGTCGACCAGCAGCTGCATGGCGTGCGGGCCGTCGGCGGGATCGGTGAGGTCACGGCGGGCGAGATCGCGCGCCAGGGCCTGCGGGGTCAGGACGGGTACGGCGGAATCAGCGGTGGTGGGGTGCATGTCGGCCTCCTGGGCTCGTGCGGTCCGGTGGGGGAGCTGCTCCCCCCGGCCTGGCCCGGGGCGCGACGCCGGCGCGTCTAGGCGCGCAGGGAGCCCGCCCGGCCGGAGGCCGGGGGGCGGGCAAATCGCGTCACGCGGTGCACGGCATGCATCGGATCGACTCTACCTTTCCCGCACGGCTTGGATCTGGCGAACGGGGAAGTCGTCGATGGTGCTCCTCGTGACCATGACGCCGGGGATGGGGAGGCGACCGCCGCCGGCGGTCCACGTGCCCCGCCAGCGCTGGGTGACGACCACGTCACACGCACACGTCCTGGTCCACACGTGGCGGATGTCGCCGTCGGGCCACGGTCCGCCGCGGCTGGTCAAGCCGGTCGTGGCCGTACCGTCACCCCAGTCGACGTCGTAGGTGCTGGCGGCGTCGATGTCGATGCTGTAGCCGAAGACTTCGAAGTGCCAGTGCCCGGTGGGCGCCCCGCCGATCTCGAGGAACGCCTCGCGCCCGGTGATGGCCCGCCCTGGCCGGATGACCGCCACCGGTGTCGGCAGGGGCGTTCGCTGCTGCCACATCAGGATGGCGACGGTGGCCGCGCTCGGTCGGCGTGTGCCGTCACTGCCGGGGCAGATCGGGAAACGACCGACGAGCCACTGGGCCCGCTGCTCGGCGTCCTGTGCCGCACGCGAGTTGGGGTCACCCGGCCGCTCACCCAGCTTCACGCAGCTCTGGGCGAGATCGTCGTCCCATCGCAGCTCGGCGCGCACGATCCGCCCGGGTGGCGGTGCGACAGGAGCCGCGGGACGGCTGCCGCGACGCGCTGCCGCCGGTGTCGAGGCGGGCGACGTGATCCGCCGACCGGCCCGGGTGATGACGCCGTCGCCGTCGCCTTCCACCTCGACCTCGGCCCCGGCCGGTGGGGTCGCCGCGCCCAGTGCGCCCACGACCAGCAGCACCATCACGCGTCGCATCAGCAGTACTCCTTGTCGCGGACATGGGAGTCGGGGAGGTCGGCGGTGACGGCCCATCCGGTCGGGTTGTGCGCATCGGCGGGTCGTGGAACGAGCCACATCCACCCGAGGTCGTGATCGGCCGGGGCGTCGGGGATGAACCCCGTGAGGCTCTGGGTGACGCGGAGCTTCCGGCACGTGGAAGTCCACGTCGACACCGACAGCACGCGCGTGACCGGGTCAGCGGGTGGGCGTCGCCAGCCGCGGAATCCCTCGGCGGCCTGCCCCCCGAAGAAGGCGATGGCATCGCTGCGGAACGTTCCGACGAAGGCCGCCTCGAGGCGGGCCTGGAACTCGGCGGTGGGAGCCCCCTCGGCGACGATGAGCCTGGCCATCTCGCCGTACTGATGGGCGAGGGCGTCGACGTCACGCTGGGCGACGGCCACCTCGGTCGGGACGGTGATGGCCGCACCGTCCTCGACGGGCACCGCCGCGCCCGGCTGCTCGGCGCCGTCGGCAGAGCCGCACGCGGCCAGCAGGAGGAGCGCGGCACAGGCGCTCGCCAGCCCCCCAGCCGAAGCGGACAATGTGCTCCTTTCGGAACCCCTCCGCCGTCAGCGTGACGCCACCTGACACCATTCGTCAATGCTCATTTCCGCCTCCGGCGGAGCGAACATGTGTTCGCTACAGTCCACTCATGGGATGGGACAACCCGCCGGTGCCGTGGAACGAGCTCCATGCCCGACTCGCCGACGGCCGGCCGCGGAACGCCCCCGATATCGCCAACGGCGGCGACAGCCCGGCGTGGTCCCACAAGCGCCAGCCCTACGTCCCCCCCACGATCACCCGCCCCACCCGGCGCGCTCCCACCGTTCCCTACGCCGAGCTGCACTGCCACTCCAACTTCAGCTTCCTCGACGGTGCGTCGCACCCCGAGGAGCTGGCTGAGGAAGCGGCGCGCCTCGGCCTCGAGGCCCTCGCCGTCACCGATCACGACGGTCTCTACGGCGTGGTGCGCTTCGCCGAGGCCGCCTCCGCCGTCGGCCTGCCGACGGTGTTCGGCGCCGAGCTTTCGATGGGCCTCACCAAGCCGCAGAACGGCGTGGCCGATCCCGAGGGCCATCACCTCCTGGTGCTGGCCCGCGACCCCGAGGGCTACGCGCGCCTGAGCCGCACGATCAGTGAGGCCCAGCTCCGCGGCCGGGAGAAGGGGAAGCCGCACGTCGAGATGTCTCCTCTGGCCGACCGTCACGGCGGCCACTGGCAGGTGCTCACCGGCTGCCGCAAGGGAACGGTGCCCGCCGCCCTCCTGTCCGACGGACCGGCGGCTGCCGCCCGCCGGCTGGCCGATCTCGTCGCCGTGTTCGGTCGCGACTCGGTCGCCGTCGAGCTGTGGGACCACGGCGACCCGCTCGACAGCGCGCGCAACGACGCGCTCGTCGACCTGGCCGTCCGCGCCGGCGTCGCCGTCGTCGCCACCAACAACGTCCACTACGCCACCCCGGCGCGCCGTCGCCTGGCCACCGCTCTCGCCGCCGTGCGCGCCCGCCGCTCACTCGACGACATCGACGGGTGGCTGCCGCCGGCGGCCACCGCGCACCTGCGGTCCGGTGCCGAGCAGGCGGCCCGCTTCGCCCGGTACCCCGGTGTGGTCGAGGCGGCGGCCGAGATGGGCCGGGCCTTCGCCTTCGACCTCGACCTGGTCGCACCCCGCCTGCCCGACTTCCCCGTGCCCGACGGCCACACCGAGATGAGCTGGCTACGCGCCCTCACCGAGGAGGGGGCGCGCCGGCGGTACGGCGAGCGAGGTGCCGAGCGGGTCCCCGGCGCGTACGCGCAGATCGACCACGAGCTGGCCATGATCGAGCAACTGGGGTTCGCCGGCTACTTCCTCATCGTCTGGGACATCGTCGAGTTCTGCCGGCGCTCCGACATCCTGTGCCAGGGCCGCGGCTCGGCCGCCAACTCCGCCGTCTGTTACGCCCTCGGGGTCACCAACGCCGACGCCGTCGCCCTCGGCCTGCTGTTCGAGCGCTTCCTGTCACCCGAGCGCGACGGGCCGCCCGACATCGACATCGACATCGAGAGCGACCGTCGCGAGGAGGCCATCCAGTACGTCTATGACCGTTACGGCCGCGAGAACGCGGCCCAGGTCGCCAACGTCATCACCTACCGGCCCCGCTCGGCCGTGCGCGACATGGGCAAGGCCCTCGGTCATGCGACTGGACAGCTCGACGCCTGGTCGAAGCAGATCGACATGTGGGGGCCGCTGTCGCACACCGCCGATCACGACATCCCCGCGCCGGTGATGGAGCTGGCCGGCGAGCTGCAGCACTTCCCTCGCCACCTCGGCATCCACTCCGGCGGCATGGTCATCTGCGACCGCCCGGTGGTGGAGGTGTGCCCGGTGGAGTGGGGGCGCATGGAGGGCCGCACCGTCCTGCAGTGGGACAAGGACGATTGCGCCGCGGTCGGCCTGGTGAAGTTCGACCTGCTCGGCCTCGGGATGCTCTCCGCACTGCACTACTGCATCGATCTCATCCGCCAGCACCACGGCGTGGAGATCGACCTCGCCGCGCTGCCCCAGGAGGACGCCGTCTACGACATGTTGTGCGCGGCCGACTCCGTCGGCGTGTTCCAGGTCGAGAGCCGGGCCCAGATGGCGACGTTGCCGCGGCTGCGGCCCCGCACGTTCTACGACCTCGTCGTCGAGGTCGCCCTCATCCGCCCCGGTCCCATCCAGGGCGGCTCGGTGCACCCCTACATCCGCCGCCGCAACGGCCGCGAGCCCGTCACCTACCTGCACCCGCTGCTGGAGAAGTCGCTCGCCAAGACCCTGGGCATCCCGCTCTTCCAGGAACAGCTCATGCAGATGGCCATCGACGTGGCCGGCTTCAGCCCGGCCGAGGCCGACCAGCTGCGCCAGGCCATGGGCTCCAAGCGCTCGACGGAACGGATGGAGCAGCTCAAGGGCCGGCTGTACGAGGGCATGGCGGCGCGCGGCATCACGGGCGAGGTGGCCGACACGATCTACGAGAAGCTGGCCGCCTTCGCCAACTTCGGGTTCCCCGAGAGCCACTCGGTCTCGTTCGCCTACATCGTGTACTCGAGCTCGTGGCTCAAGCTGCACTACCCGGCCGCGTTCTGCGCCGCCCTGCTCAACGCCCAGCCCATGGGCTTCTACTCACCGCAGAGTCTGGTGGCCGACGCCCGCCGCCACGGCGTGACCGTGCGGGGGGTCGACGTCAACGCCAGCGCCGACGACGCCACCCTCGAACCCGACGGGGCCGTGCGCCTCGGCATCTCGTACGTGCGGACGATCGGGGGCGAGCTGGCGGAGAGGATCGCCGCGGCGCGGCCGTATGCCGACATGGCCGACGTCGTCCGCCGCATCGGGCTGACCACCCCGCAGGTGGAGGCGCTGGCGACGGCCGGCGCGTTCGCGTGCTTCGACCTCGAGCGACGTGAGGCACTGTGGGCGGCCGGGGCCGTGGCCCAGGGGCGCGCCAACCGGTTGCCGGGGATCGTCACCGGCGCCGACGCGCCACCCCTCACCGGGATGACCGATGCCGAGACCGCCATCGCCGACGTGTGGGCCACCGGCCTGTCTCCCACGAGCTATCCCACCGAGTTCGTGCGCGACCACCTCGATGACCTCGGGGTGACCCCTGCCGACCGGTTGCTCGGCCTCGACGACGGCACGCGCATCGTCGTGGGCGGCGTCGTCACCCACCGCCAGCGTCCGGCCACCGCCGGCGGCACGACGTTCGTCAACCTCGAGGACGAGACCGGTCTCATCAACGTGGTCTGTTCCAAGGGCGTGTGGGCGCGGTACCGGCGCGTGGCACGGTCGTCCCCCGCCCTGCTCGTGAGAGGCCGGCTGGAGAACGCCGACGGTGTGGTCAACGTCATCGCCGAGCGCATCGAGGCCCTTCCCGTCGCCACCTCCCCGAAGTCGCGTGACTTCCGCTGACTAGCTTCGGGCCCATGCCCAAGCTCAAGGTCGGCGTGCAGCTCCATCCCCAGAACACCACCATCGGCGAGATCCGCAAGGCGTGGCAGGAGGCCGACGCCATGGGGGTCGACAGCATCTGGACCTGGGACCACTTCTATCCCCTCTACGGCGATCCCGACGCCGTCCACTTCGAGGGCTGGTCGCTGCTGGCGGCCATGGCGGTCGACACCTCCCACGCGCAGTTCGGAATGCTCGTCACCTGCAACAGCTACCGCAACCCCGACCTCCTGGCCGACATGGCCCGCACCATCGACCAGCTCAGCGGCGGCCGCCTCATCCTCGGCATCGGCGCCGGCTGGTTCGAGCGCGACTACGACGAATACGGCTATGAGTTCGGCACCGCCGGCCAGCGGCTGAAGGCGATGGAGGACGGCATCGCCCGCATCGAGGCCCGCCTGGCCAAGCTGAATCCCGGGCCGGCCGGCGACCTCCCGCTCCTCATCGGCGGCGGCGGTGTGAAGGTGACGCTCCGCATCGTCGCCGAGAAGGCCCAGATGTGGAACACGCTCGGGCCGCTGGAGAACTTCGTCACCAAGAACGCGGTGCTCGACGAGTGGTGCACCAAGGTCGGCCGCGACCCTGCCTCGATCGAGCGCACCGTCGGCATCTGGCCCAACGAGCTCGACGACCTCCAGGCCTATGTCGATGCCGGAGCCGACCACCTGATCCTCGCCCTCGGCCCGCCGTACCCGATGGACGGGGTGCAGCGCATGCTCGACTTCGCCCGGAAATAGCCCCATCGGGGGCCATCAACCCCCCGTACGGGTCATGGTCGCGCTCTGCACCCTTTCGTACGGTGAGCGACGAGATGACCCAGGCCCTCTTCTCCGTGGTGCGCGTGGTCGAGATCCTCGTGTTCTCTGGTCTCGCCGTCCTCGCCGTCCTCCGCCATCGCCGCGAGCGGAGCAAAGCGTCGCGGTGGCTGGCGGCGACGTTCGGCGTCCTCGGCGGCATCGTCCTGCTCGGCGCAGCCATCCCCAAGGCGCCCTCCCACCCCGAGCTCGACTTTTTGCGCCGGGCACTGCTGATGGCGCTGTTCCTGTTCCCCTTCTTCCTCGTGCGGTTCACCGGCACCTTCGCCCGGGTCCGGAGGAGCGTCCGCCTCGCCGTCATCGCCTCCCTGGTGGCGATCGAGGCCGTCACCCTTTTCCTGCCCCTGCACGTCGACCCGGAGGCGCCCCGCCCGGCGTGGGTGAACCCGTACCTCGTCGTCGCCCTCGTCTTCTGGACGACGCTGACCACGGTCGCCACGAGGAGGTTGTGGAAGGGCGGACGCGGCCAGCCGACGGTGGCCCGTCGCCGCATGCGCACCATGGGCGTCGGTGCGGTGCTGCTCAACATCGCCCTGCTGCTGAGCGGCTTCATACCGCCTGACCCGGCGTCGCTCGCCTTCCCGCTGTTCGTCAAGATGATCAGCCAGGCCGCCGCCCTGATGTTCTTCGTCGCCTTCGCCATGCCGGCCGGGCTGCGCAGCGCCTGGCGCAAGAACGGGATCGCCGAGCTCCACCGGGCCGAGGCCGATCTCATGCTGACGACCCACGTCGAGTCGGTGGCGGTGCTGCTCCTTCCCCGCGCCAGTGAGCTGCTCGGCGGCAAGGGCTCGTGCATCGTGGCCCACGACGGCAGTGTCACCGCCGCCCACGAGATGACCGCCGAGGAGCTGCTCGGGGTGCAGGCGCTCGTCGCCAACGAACGCCACGTTCCCAACCCGCAGGTGCGAGGCCACTGGGTGATCCTCGCCCTGGCCTCGGGCTGGCTGGTGGTGGGCACGACCAACTACACGCCGGTCTTCGGCCACGCCGAGCTCTCCCTGCTGCTCCGCCTCGGCCACGTCGCCGACCTGGCCCTCCAGCGGGCCGCCCTGATCTCCCAGGAGCGGTCGAGTCGCGACGCCCTCGTCGAGCGCGAGCGCCAGTTGGGCGACGCCCAGCGCGTGGCCCGGCTCGGCAGCT
>DATLDH010000050.1:0-29143 GCA_035526015.1 Acidimicrobiales bacterium | reverse complement strand
GGGTGCTGGTGCTGGCGGCGCTGACGGGCACGATGTCGACCGAGGTGGTCGAGACCGGCGCCTTCACGTCGCTCGAGCAGGCCATGCTCGCCCAGGAGCTCGCCGGCCCGGCCCGGACGCGGGTGTTCGGGGTCTACAACGCGGTGGCGGCGTTGGCGGGGTCCATAGGGGCGTTGGCGGCGGGCGGCCCGGCCTTCTTCCGCGAGCTGACCCACCGCGCCGTGGGTGATCGCCAGTTCTTCCTGCTCTTCGTGCCCGTGGCCTTGGGCGGCGCGCTGCTGGCCGCCACCCTCACGCCGGCGGTCGAGCACCCGCGCTTGGAAGGTGACGATCTCAAACGGTCGTCGCTCGTGCGGTCGCGGCCGACGGTCCTGCGGCTGTCGTCGCTCATGGCCATCGACAGCTTCGCCGGCGGATTCGTGGTGCAGGCCTTCCTCGCCTTCTGGTTCCGTGAGCGGTGGGGACTGCCGGTCGGCACGATCGGCGCGGTGTTCTTCGGGGTCGGCCTGGTGCAGACGGCGTCGTTCCTCGTGGCGCCGCGCATCGCCGAGCGCATCGGGCTCCTCCCGACCATGGTGGCGACCCACCTCCCGTCGAACGTGCTTCTGGCATCGATACCGCTCGCGCCGCGTCCGGGCATCGCCATCGCCCTGCTGCTGGCGCGCAGCACGCTCTCGCAGATGGACGTCCCGACGCGGCAGGCCTACGTCATGGCGCTCGTCGACCCGTCCGAGCGCATGGCGGCGGCGGCGTACACCAACACGGTGCGCTACATCGTCAAGCCGGTCGGCGCCCTCCTGGCGGGGTTGACGTTCCAGGTCGCCACCGGCCTCCCGTTCCTCATCGCCGGTGCCATGAAGGCGGCCTACGACCTCATCCTGTGGGGGTGGTTCCGCACGGTCGAACTTCCGGACGAGGAGGCGGTGGTGCGGGCGTGAACGCCACCGCCCTCGTGCTCGAGAGCCCGCGCGCGTTGTCGCCACGGGAGTTCGCGTTGCCGGAAATCGGCGACGACGACGGCATCCTGCGCATCGAGGCGTGTGGGCTGTGTGGAACCGATCACGAGCAGTGGAGCGGCGCCCTGCCGGGCCCGGGCCCGTTCGTGCCCGGCCACGAGTCGGTGGGGATCGTCGAGGCCGTCGGCGCCGGGGCGGCGGCGCGCTGGGGCGTCGAGGTCGGCCACCGCGTCGCGGTGGAGGTGTTCCAGTCGTGCCGCAGGTGCAGCCGGTGCGAGAGCGGCGAGTACCGGCAGTGCCGGGCCCACGGCCTCGGCGACATGTACGGCTTCGTCGCCGCCGACAAGGCCCCCGGACTGTGGGGTGGCTATGCCACCCATCAGTATCTCGCCCCCGACTCACTGCTGGTGCCCGTTCCCGACGGTGTCGACCCTGTCGTGGCGACGCTGTTCAATCCACTGGGTGCCGGTATCCGGTGGGCCGTCACCGTGCCAGGCACCGGCGCGGGCGACGTGGTGGCCGTGCTCGGACCCGGCATCCGCGGGCTCTGCGCGATGGTGGCCGCGCTCGAGGCCGGCGCCGGCTTCGTGATGGTGACCGGCCATGGTGAACGCGACCGCGAGCGGCTGGCGGTGGCGCGCGACTTCGGCGCCCATCTGGTGGTGGACGTCGCCACCGAAGATCCCGTGCGGGCGTTGCGTGCCGCCTCGGGCAGCGCCGCCGACGTCGTGGTCGATGTCACGGCCAAGGCGCCGGCCGCACTGGGCCAGGCCGTCGCCCTGGCCCGCCCGGGAGGAACCATCGTCCTGGCCGGCACGCGCGGCTCGACGGAGACACCGGGATTCGACCCCGACCACGTCGTCTACAAGGAGTTGCGCGTCCTGGGCGCGCTGGGCGTGGACACCGCCAGCTACGCCGCCGCTCTGGAGCTCCTGGCCGCCGACCGCCACCCGTGGGCGACGATCCCGCGTCGCGTCGTCGGCCTCGACGGTGTCGACGAGCTGCTGGCCTCGATGGCGGGGGAGGGCGGGCCGGCGCCGCTGCACGCCGTGCTCGTACCTGGGCCGGGGTTGCCTACAGAAGCAGGTTGAGCAGGACGGTCAACACGACCGACGCGATGACGGAGAAGGCGATCATGGCCGCGCAGCCCGGGGCGCCACCGAGGGGCCGGACCTCCACGTTGTTTCCGATGCGCATGGCAGGTCCCTACCCGGCAGCGGCCCTCATCCCACGGGACGAGGGCAGGATCATCGCCGCGGGGGACGTCTCCGGGAGCGGCCTGGCCCTACCCTGAGCTCATGCTTCCCGAGCGCAGACGATCCACCCTCGACATCGCCGACAACGCCCTCCTCGTGGTGGGCGCCATCGTGGTCGGCCTCATCGCCCTGAAGCTGATCGGCTTCATCGTGGGCACGGTGTTCCTGGCCATCAAGGTGGCCATCATCGTGTTCATCGTCGCCGCTGCATTTCGCTTCGCCACGGGCCGCTCGCGCCACTAGACACTCCGGGTGCCGACAACCGACGTCACCATCGACGAGCTCGCGGTCAAGGAGCTCGCGGACGCGCAGATCGCCGAGCTGCACCGCCTGGCGTGCGCCGAGCGATTCGAGGCGCAGCCCGAGGACCCGCTCACCCCGATCGAGCTGTTCACGGCGTCCTTGCGCAACATCCCCGACTTCGCCGACATCTGGGCCTGGTTGGCTCGCGACGCCGATGGCGTCCCCCGAGGCATCGGCCAGGCCGTGGTGGCGCGCACCGGTGACAACGAGCACATCGCCGAGGCGTCGGTCTTCGTGGAGGCGCCGTTCCGGGAGAAGGGGATCGGTCGAACGCTGCTCGAGCGCGTCGTCGACCGTTGCGAGCGGGAGGGGCGCAGGCTCCTCGTGAGCGGCAGCTCCGAGCGCGTGCCGGCCGGCGGCGCCTTCGCCGAGCGCATCGGCGCATCCGTCGCTCTCCGCGAGACGGTGAACCGGCTCGACCTGGCGACAGTCGACCGCGATCTGGTCGACAGGTGGGCGGCGGAAGGCCCGAACCGCGCACCGGGCTACTCGCTGAGGTGGGTCGACGGCGAGGTGTCCGACGCCGACCTGCCTGACGTGCTGGCGGCCTGGGACATCATGAACACCGCGCCGCGCGAGGACCTCGACATGGAGGACCAGCACGTCACGCCCGAGATCTTCCGCGCCCAGGAGAAGGCGCGGATCGCACGCGGCGGCGAGTACCGGCTGCTGCTGGCGCACCACGACGAGTCCGGCGCGGTGGCGGGGTTCACCGACGTCAAGTGGAACCCGGCGATGCCAGACACCATCCACCAGGGCGGCACCGCGGTGCATCCCGATCACCGTGGTCACGCCCTGGGCAAATGGCTGAAGGCCGCCATGCTGCAACGGATCCTCGACGAGGGGAGCCCGGCGAAAGACATCCGGACCGGCAACGCCAACTCCAACGACGCCATGCTCGGCATCAACCGCGAGCTCGGTTTCCGGCCCTACATCGCCCACGTCGCCTGGCAGGTCGAGGTGGAGACGGTCAAGCAGTACCTGGCCGCCCCCGCAGCGACGTCAGAGCAGCCGTAGCTGCTCGGTCCGGGCCGCGCGCTCCGTCACGGGCTCCCATGACGTCGCGCCGCGAGTCGTGACGGCGCGGACCTCGACCAGCTCGACGGGAAGGGCGCGGAACGCCCCACGCTCGTCGTGGAGGCCGAGGCTGCCGTCGGGCTCGCGCCGCGACAGCACACCGTTGTGCCAGTGACCGCCGTTGCGGCGGCGGAACCTGACCTTGTCGCCGCGGGCCAGACCGAGCTCCTCCAGCGAGCCGCTCACAGGCGGCCGCCCACCGACGCCCACAGCCGGCGCATGCCCTTGAGCCACCGGTCGTAGTCGCCGGCCTTGCGCTGGAAGTACTCGGCCACTTCGGGGTGGGGGAGGATCAGGAAGCGCTCGTCGCGCAGGCCCTCGACCACGACCCCGGCCAGGTCCTCGGGCTCGATGGCACCCGGGGTGAGGAAGCCGCCCTCGCCGTCGCCGGACGCCCCGAGCAGCATGTTGGTGCGGACACCCTGCGGACACAGGGCGCTGACCTTGATGCCCTGGTCGCCGTGGGTCACCGAGAGCCACTCGGCGAAGGCCAGAGCGGCGTGCTTGGTGACGGCGTAGGGCGCGGCACCGATGTTGGTGAGCAGCCCCGCCGCCGATGCCGTGTTGAGGAGGTAGCCCTCGCCTCTGGCGATCATGGCGGGGAGCACGGCGCGTGCCGCGTACACGTGGGCCATCACGTTGACGTCCCAGATCTTCTGCCACTGCGCGTCGGGCACATCAGCACCACCGCCGATGAAGATCCCGGCGTTCGAGCAGAACAGATCGATGGGGCCGTAGGCGTCCTCGGTAGTGCGCGCCAGGGCGACCACGTCGGCCTCGACGGCGACGTCGGTCCGCACGCCCAGCCCGCCGATCTCGGCCGCCACCGCCTCCGCACCGGGACCGTCGAGGTCGGCACACACGACGGCGCGCGCCCCCTCGGCCGCGAACCGGCGAGCCAACGCCCGACCGATGCCGGTCGCCGCACCGGTGACGACCACGACCTTCCCCTGGAGCTCCATGGGCCGATCGTAGAGGGGGTGGCCTAGGGCGTCGTCTGCTCGGTGATGGCGGCGGCGATGAAGTCGCGGAGCTGGCGGGGGTCGTCGACCGCCTCGGGGTCGATGTTGAGGCCGATGTCGAGGTTGCCCCGGTAGGACATGAGCGTCGCGTTGAACGCGGTGCCACCCGTTGGGCCCATCGGGTGGTTGGCCAGCACCATGGCGCCGCCGATGAAGAGGTCGAAGGGGGCGCCCCGCACGTTGCTGGCCGCGAAGTCGACGGTGCCGACCTGCTGGCGGGCCAGCCGCATCACCAGTGCCGACGGGAGGCCGCGGGCCGCAACGGCGATGGCGTCGGTCATGCCCAGTGCCCGCTCGCCCTTCACCGAGGACAGGCGCTCGTGCACAGCTGCCATGCGCGCCGCCGGGTCGGCCAGGGTCGGCACCAGCACGCGCGTCGGTGTGAAGGCGTTGCCGCCCGCCGAACGGTCGGTGCGGGTGCTGATCGGCATGGTGATGCGCAACTCGGGGACCTCCGCCCCGCGGGCCCGGTGGTAGGCACCGGCGCCACCTGCCAGGGCGGCCACGTAGAAGTCGTTGAGGGTGGCGCCGGCCGCCTTGGCCGCCGCCTTGGCGGCGTCGAGCCCGGTCGAGAGCATCTCGAAGTGGCGGCGGCGCGACTGACGACCGGCCCACAGGGTCGAGTGCGACGACTCGGTCACGAACAGCTGGCGGCTCACCGAGCGGGCGGTCTCGACGGTGTCGATGGCCTCGCGCGGCAGGTCCTGCGGGCGGCGCACGCGCTGCGCGGCCTGGTCGAAGGCCCACCGGCCGAGGGTTCCCACGAGATCGCCGAGACTGGGCTCGGGTGGCGCCGCCACCCGCTCGAGCGGGATGTCGGGCACCTCCACGGGAGGGGCGTCGCGCTCGAGGTCGGTGAACATGGCGGACAGGCGGATGGCGCCCACGCCGTCGCTGATGGTGTGGTGCATCTTGGCCAGCAGCGCGCCCTGACCCCCTTCGAGCCCGTCGACGAGGGTGAAGCGCCACAGCGGCCGGTTGACGTCGAAGACGTCGGAGTACTGCTGGGCGGCGAGGTCGAGGAGCGTGCGCATGGTGCCCGGCGCCGGGAGGGCGAGCCGTCGCACGTGGTACTCGAGGTCGAAGGCGGGGTCGTCCTCCCAGCCGGGCGCGGCCCACGGCGCAGCCGACTCCACGACCCGCTGGCGGAGGCGGGGGATGAGCACGACGGCGCGCTCCATGCGGCGCCGGAAGTCGGCGACGTCGGCGGGCCGGTCGAGGATCGTCACGTTCATGAACGACGACGACATCGTCGGGTCCCGCTCGAGACTCCACATGAGGGCCTCCGCCCCCGACATCCGGGGCTCGAAGCGAAGGGGCCGGTCGGTCAACGGGGCAACGACGTGTGCTTGAACTCGTTCAGGTCGGGCCACCCGGTGACGAGGTCGAGGACGCGCTCGATGGTGGTGCGCGCCACCTCGGCATCGCCGGCCGGTCGGTGCATGAGGCGGACGAAGACGGCCTGCTCGCCGGCGATGAACGTCGGCACGCCGAAGACCTTGTGGCGCTCGACGGCCAGGGCGTGGGCCTTGCGGTAGGCCTCGCGGGGGCCGCCACCCTCGACCTCGGCCAGGACGGCGTCGGCGTCGGCGCCCGCTTCGGTGACCACGTCGCGCAGGACCTCGAGCTGCCGGATGTCGCGCGCGTCGTCGTGGCGGGCCGCGAACAAGGCCATGTGCACCCTGTGGAAGGCGTCGGGGAAACGGTCGCGCACCACGAGCGCCACCTCGCTGGCGAGCAGAGCCGGGTGCTTGGACGGGTCGTCCCACACATCGGGGTCGCCCTCGGCCACGTGTGCCTGGTTCAGCGAGAA
The DNA here is from genome assembly GCA_035526015.1 of Acidimicrobiales bacterium. GTDB lineage: Bacteria > Actinomycetota > Acidimicrobiia > Acidimicrobiales > DATLDH01 > DATLDH01. Next base: position 22,716 of record DATLDH010000050.1, on the reverse strand, counting down.
CGGCACGAAGTCGACGTCCCAGTCGGCGCCGGCCTCGAGGGCCACCAGCAGGTGCTCGTGGGCGTTGCGCGCGAACGGGCACCGGTAGTCCCAGGTGACGGCGAACGAGGTCGTCATGGTCCTTCTTTCAGGATGGGGTCGGCCGCCAGCGGGAACAGTCGGCCGGCCAGGCGACCCATACCCAGTCCGATGACGACACCACCGACGACGTCGGATGCGTGGTGGATCTTGACGTAGACGCGGCTCGACGCCACGAGGGCGGCCAAGGCGTAGTAGGCGGGGCCGAGGCGGTCGCCGTCGGCCAGCAAAGTGGCGGCCGTGAACCCGGCGGTGGCGTGGCCGCTGGGAAAGCTGGAGGTGCGGGGCCGGCGCAGGTGGTAGGGCCGGGGTGCATCGGACACCGGTCGGGATCGTCGGAACAGCGACTTGATGCCGAGGTTCACGACGGCCGCCTCGGTGGCCAGGCTGACGCCGACGCGCACAGCGGCCTTCCAGTCATGCTCCGAGCGGGCCCCACGAAGGGCGCCGAGAAGGAACCAGATCAGGCCGTGGTCACCCATGGCCGACGCGCCGTAGAAGATCCGGTCGGCGACGGGGTTGCCGCGCAGCCGGTCGAACGAGCGGTCGACGCTGGCGTCGAACGCGTCGATGCGACGGAGGGTCTCCTTCGAGAGCATGGGCCAGCCAGGCTATTCGCTTCGCAGGCAGACCCTGCCAGGGCTAGGCGGGGACGGGGAGCTGCGCGAGCTCGCGTTCGGCGACCACGGCCCGCGCCAGGGCCAGGTCGCCGCCCACGGCGGGGCAGTAGGCGCGGAACGCGCAGTAGTTGCAGAGCCCCGATGGCTTGGGCCGGAAGTCGTCGCGCTCGCACGCCGTCTCCACCGCCGTCCAGACCGCGGAGGTGCGCTGCTGCAGCCCGCGCACTGACTGCTCGCTTGGCGTGGCGACGATCTCCACGGGGTCGGCCAAATAGAGCAGCTTCACCTTGGCCGGCCGCCGCCCGAACACCTGCTGGCAGAGGAACGCGTAGAAGTGCACGCCGCCCAGCCGCGACTGCTCGAAGTTCTGGCGCGGCGCCTTGCCCGTCTTGTAGTCGACGACCACCAGCTCGCCGTCGTCGTCGAGGTCGAGCCGGTCGATGATGCCGCGCAGCTTCAGGCTGCCGAGCGAGGCCTCCAGCTTGAGCTCGAGGCCGACGGCACGAACGCGGTTGGGGTCCTCCAGCTCGAAGTAGCGGTGCACGAGCTGGACGGCGTCGGCATGGAATGCCTGCTCCCCCTCGGCGTCGAGCTCGAGCCCGGTGAAGTCGGGATCGGTGCGCAGCTCCTCGACGGCGACGGCCAGCTGGGCCAGCGCGGCATCGAGGGTGCGGGACCCGACCGGCACCTCGGCGAAGAGCCGCTCGAGGGCCCGGTGGACGAGCGTGCCCTTCGCCGTCCACGGGCTGGTGGGCTCGGGCAGGCGGTCGATGGCCGAGAAGCGGAAGGCCAGGGCGCAGTCCTTGAACGACGCCACCTTCGACGGCGAGAGCGAGGTGGGCAGCGGGAGGGTCATCAGGAACCGAGGGTACCGCCGGGGTGTGACAAAGAACAACAACGTAATTACGAGATACCCCTGATGAGGGCGAAGGCACCGCCGAGGGCGGCCACGGCGAGGGTGGCGGTCCTGGCCCCGTGCTCAGGGAGGCGGCGGCCGACGTTGGCGCCCGCCGTCCACCCCACGGCGAGGGCGACGAGGAGCACGGGCCGGGGCCGGGGCAGGCCGAGCGAGGCGAGCGTCACGAGGTTGAGAGCGAGGAACAGGGCCTGGAGCGTCGCCACCCGCGACCGGGCCGGCCACCCGGCGTTGAGGGAATAGAGCGCGGCGGGTGGACCCCCGACGCCGCCGACGGCGGTCATCCCGCCGCACAGGGCGCCGGCCACCACCGCCCCGAGATCGCCCTCCAGCCGGCGTGACCGCAGGCCGCGGGCCATGGCGGCCACACCGAGGATCGTGAGCGCACCCGCCACCGCCGCCACCCGCTCGGTGTCGGCGCCCCGCACGATCCACGCCACCCCGGTCGACACGACGGCGGCGGGCACGAAGAGGCGCACCGCGCTCGGGAGCTTCACCTCCCGGTGGTGGACGAGGAGAGCGGCGATGCACGTGAGGGTGCCCATGAAGATCGACGTGCGCAGCCCCTCCTTGCCGAGGAGCGCCACGAGGAAGGGGCTGGAGACGAGACCGAAGCCGATGCCGGTCGTGGCCTGGGCCGACGCGCCGACGACGACGGCGATGGTCGTCACGATGAGCGCCGTGCTCACGCCCGCCTCCGGGTACTCACGCCAGGGCGCGGATGATCGACGCCGCGACCTGGTCGGGGCGCTCACCAGGACCGAAGTGACCGAGGCCGGTCATGACCTCGACCCGGCCGTGGGGCAGGCGGTCGACCTGGCGCTCGGCGATGGCCGGCGGGACGGCGTCGGAGGTCTCGCCCGAGGCCACGACGACCGGGCAGCCGATCGTCGGGAGCACGTCCCAGCCGCAATGGGAGCGGCCCATCTCGTAGGTGGCGGCTTCGTCCTCGGGTCGGCACCGCAGCGTGACCTCGCCGCGATCGTCGCCGGGATCAGTGGGTTCGAACCCGTGGTCGACGTAGGCCCGAAGTGCCTCGGGCGCCAGCCGGTCGAACGGCGGCTTGGCCGCGTAGTTGTCGTAGGCGGCGTCGAAGCTCGGGAACGTCGCCCGCCGGCGCCTGGCACCGGCGGCGAGCGGGTTCGGCCCGTCGTGGGCCGGAGCGGCCGGCGGAAAGACGATGGGCTCGTAGCACCAGAGGGCGGGGAAGGTGCCCGGACGGTCGGCTTCGGCGATGAGGAGGAGGGCGCCGCCGCAGGAGTGGCCGGCGGCGACGGGGTGGCTCAGGCCGAGCCTGTCGACGACGGCCAGGGCGTCGGCGGCGTAGGCCTCCCAGGCGAAGCGACCGTCGGCCGGCGTCGCCGACCGTCCGTGGCCGCGCTCGTCGAAGGCCCAGCAGCGGAAGGAGGAGCGCAGGTGGTCGACCACCGGCAGCCAGAAGTGGGCATGGAACCCGGTGGCATGGGCGAGAAGCAGGTCGTCGCCGTCGCCGCCGAAGTCGTAGATCGCCAGCTCGGGCCCGTCGGGCGACCGCGCGACGTCGACGGGCTCCATCGCCGGGAACCTACCGGTTGTTTCAGGCACCGCCGGGACCGGGGAGAACGAAAGTGCCCTGGGCAACGGCGGCACAGGGCGGAAAGGTCTCGGATGCGGCTGGTCATGCAGCTCGACCTCCCGGCGGATGCTCGACTCCTCCCCCGGACGCGGCGGGCGATCGCCGGTTACCTCGAGGAGATGGGCGGCGGGCCCGAGGACATCGACGACGTCGTCCTCGCCCTCGACGAGGCGTGCGCCAACGTCATCCGCCACGCTCTGCCCTCCCAGCCGCAGGCGAATTTCCAGCTCTCGGCCCAGGTGGACGACGACGAGATCATCGTGGAGGTCACCGACGCCGGCTGCGGGTTCCCCGTGGACGCCGTGACCGGGCAACCCGACGACCCCGAATCGACCTCGGGACGGGGTCTGCGGATGATCCGCCACCTCATGACGACGGTCGAGGTCGAGTCGCCGACGGCCGAGGGCGGGACCCGGCTGCGTATGCGCAAGCGCCTCGAGGGGACTGACTAGTCACTTCGGGGCGGCCGAATGCCCCCTGAGGGCCATGGCGGAGGAGGCCGTTCGCGCCGATTCTCTCTGTATGGCGCTTCCCGAGGTTCTCCGGCGCAACTTCACGTCCTGGGCCCATTTCGGCCTAGGCGCGCTGGCGTTGATCGTCGCCATCCTCGTCGGGTTCCTCGCCATCACCGGCCCCGGGTTCATCCCCGGACGCGGTGACACCGGCGCCAAGGGCAACGACAGTGCGGCCGCACGCGTCGGCGAGCTGGCCGGCTCCGACCTGGCGGTAGGCGACAGCCCCGCACGTGGCGGCGCCGTCGTCGTCGGTGGAGAGGATGCGGTCGGTGAGACCCTTGTCGCGGGCGACTACCTCGAGGGCGGCCCGGGCACCACGGTCGGCCCGCACGACGGCACGCTGGCCCCGCCGGCTGCGATCGGCCCCGGCGCCGGCAGCTCGGTCACCCTCCCGGGCATCACCATCCCCGGCGCCGACGGCTCCGCCCTGAGCTTCCCGCCCATCACCATCACGATCCCCACGGTGGCCGGTGTCACGCTGCCCGACGTCGAGCTCCCCGCGGTCGACCTGCCTCGCCTCCCGGTGACGATCCCGTCGACGCCGGCCGTGGTCACCGTGCCCGAGGTGAAGGTCCCGCCGGTCATGGTCCCAGCGGTCGGTGTGCCCCAGGTGACCGTGCCCCAGATCACTGCGCCCCAGATCACCACCCCTCCGGTGAGCACCCCACTGGTGACGGTGCCGTCGGTGACGGTCACCCTGCCCAAGCTGATCCCCTAGCTCCGCCCAACGGGGTGCAGCGCGCCGGGTAGAAACCGGCGGTGCACGACGCGTCCTGGGGCATCGAGGCCGGCTACGAGTCGGCGGGCGGCGAGTGGCGCGACGCCGATCCTGCGACGCTGGCCGCCATCCGCGCCGCCCTGGGGGCCGACGGGCCAGGGCCGCTGTCGGCGCGCGCCGTCCTCGACGGCGACTGGATCATCACGTTGGAGGACGGTGCCGAGCTCGACGGCCACGGCCCGCTCCCCGCCGACCTGCCCCTCGGCTACCACCGCGTCCTGGACGACGCCGGTGAGCGCCTGCACGTCGTGGCCCCGCCGAGCTGCCCGGTACCCGCCGGGCGCGGGTGGGGGTGGGCGGTGCAGCTGTACGGCTTGCGGTCGGCGCGCAGTTGGGGGATCGGCGACCTCGGCGACCTGCGGGCGCTCGGCGAGTGGTCCCGCGCCGCCGGGGCCTCGATGGCGCTCGTCAGTCCGCTCCACGCCCCGGCGCCGGGCCTGCCGCAGCAACCGAGCCCGTACTATCCGGGCAGCCGGTGCTCCCGGAACCTCCTCCACCTGTGCGTAGAGGACGTGCCCGGTGCGGCCGATGCCGGCGTGGATCTCGCCGACCTCGCCGCCGCGGGGCGTGCCCTGCTGGGTGACCGCCGGATCGACAGGGACGCGGTGTACCGGTTGAAGCGCGACGCCCTCGAGCGCATCTGGGCGCGGTCGTGGCGGCGACCCGCGGGCGCCGATCGGCGCGGCGGCATCCCGGGATGGGCGACGTACGCCGCCATCGCCGAGGTCGTGGGCGACGCCGATCACCGGAGGTGGCCGGCCGGGCTCCGCCGACCCGACGGCGCCGATGTCGCTCGGCTCCTCACCGAGCCGGCCATAGCCGAGCTGGTGGCGTTCCACGCGTGGATCCAGTGGCTCCTCGACGAGCAGGTGGCGGCGGCGTCGGAGGCGCTGCCGATCATGAACGACGTGGCCATCGGCGTCGACCCCGGTGGCGCAGACGCGTGGCTGTGGCAGGACGTGTTCGCATCGGGGATGCGGGTCGGCGCCCCACCGGACGAGTTCAACACCGCCGGCCAGGACTGGGGGCTTCCCCCCTTCGACCCGTGGCGTCTCCGCGCCGCCGACTACGAGCCGTTCGTCCAGACGGTGCGGGCCGCGCTGCGGGGCGCCCGCGGGTTGCGCGTCGACCACGTGATGGGGCTCTTCCGGCTGTGGTGGATCCCTGAGTCCGCCGACCCGGCGCGCGGCGCGTACGTCCGGTATCCGGCCGCCGACCTGCTCGACATCCTGAGTCTCGAGGCCCACCGCCACGGCGCGGCATGGGTCGTGGGGGAGGATCTCGGCACGGTGGAGGACGCCGTGCGCGACGAGCTGTCGCGCCGCGGCGTGCTGTCGTACCGGCTGCTCTGGTTCGAGGACGCTCCGCCGGCGGCGTGGCCTGAGGGGGCCCTGGCGGCGGTGACGACGCACGACCTGCCGACGGTCGCCGGTCTGTGGTCGGGCGCCGAGCCCGACGCCGGGCCGATGCGTGAGCGGCTGCAGCGCCACGCCGGGTTGGCCGACGGGGCCACCGTGTCCGAGGCCGTCGACGGTGCCCACGGTGCGTTGGCCGCGGCGCCGTGCGCGCTCGTCACCGCCACGCTCGACGACGTCATGGGGGTGCCGGACCGCCCGAACCACCCGGGGACGACCGATGAGTTCCCCAACTGGTCACTGGCCCTCCCGGTGCTACTCGAGGAGGTCCTCGACGACCCGCGGACCGCAGCGACGGCGGCGGCGCTCGGGAGCCGCCCGAACGGTGGCGCGCCGCCCCTAGGGTGACGCCGTGCGCCTCCCGGTGATGCCACCCGTGCGCCCGATGCTCTGCAAGTCGGCGCGCGCCCTCCCCGACGCGCCCGGGACGTTGTTCGAGCCGAAGTGGGACGGCTTCCGCTGCATCGTGTTCCGCGACGGCGACGAGGTCGAGCTCGGCAGCCGCAACGAGCGGCCGCTGACGCGCTACTTCCCCGATGTCGTCGACGCCGTGCGCGGCAATCTGCCGGAACGGTGCGTCGTCGACGGCGAGATCGTCGTGGCCGGCGAGCACGGCCTCGACTTCGACGTGCTGCAGCTGCGACTGCACCCGGCCGAGTCGCGGGTCCGGAAGCTGGCCGTGGAGCACCCGGCATCCTTCGTGGCGTTCGACCTGCTTGCCCTCGGTGAGGACGATCTCCGCGACCGGCCGTTCGCCGAACGGCGGGCCCGGCTGGTGGAGGCGATGGCGGCGAGCGGCCCGCCCGTGCACGTCACGCCGGCGACGGAGGATCGGGCGGTCGCCGCCGACTGGTTCGACCGTTTCGAAGGCGCCGGGCTGGATGGCGTGATCGCCAAGGGGCCGGACCTGCCGTACCGCGAGAACGAGCGGTTGATGGTGAAGGTGAAGCACGAGCGCACCGCCGACTGCGTCGTCGCCGGGTTCCGCTGGCACAAGAGCGGTGGTGTGGTGGGGTCGCTGCTGCTGGGGCTGCTCGACGAGGACGGCAACCTGCACCACGTGGGCGTGGCGGCGTCGTTCACCATGGTGAGGCGGAAGGAGCTGGTCGACGAGCTGGCGCCGTATCGGGCCGAGGGCGATGCGGTCGCCGAGCACCCGTGGGCGCAGTGGGCGTCGGCCATGGGCGGCGGCGAGGACGCCGCGGGCACCCGCCTGCCGGGGGCCGGCAACCGGTGGAACGCGGGCAAGGACATGAGCTTCGAGCTCCTGCGCCCGGAGCTGGTGTGCGAGGTCGCCTACGACCACCTCCAGCGCGACCGCTTCCGCCACGCCACCCAGTTCCGCCGTTGGCGCCCCGACCGCCAGCCCTCTTCCTGCACCTACTCCCAGCTCGAGACCGCCACCCCCGCCGAGCTCGCCTCGGTCTTCCGTCCCTCCTGAAGGTGGGTGAGAAATCTCGGCGCCCGCGGTTCCGATCAGTGCATCGCCACTCGTACGCAGGGTGCGGTGTGGCAGCACGTCCACGACGGTGTCTACCTGATCGGCCCAGGGCCGATGTCGTGGGCCCAGCGGATGCTGGCCGCGTGCCTTGCTGGAGGGGACACGGTGGGCGGATCGCATCGCGGGGGCGCGGCTGTGTGGGAGCTCGACGGGTTCAGGGAGGGAATCGTCGAGGTGACCGTCCCGCACGGCACGGCGCTCGTCGCCCGCGGTGCGGTGGTCCATCGCACCCGCCGCCGTCTCGACGGCGACATCGTCGTCCGGCGGAGCATCCCGGTTCACTGCGTGGAACGGGTCCTGTGCGAGGTCGGCCGCTCTGTCCCGCCGGCGGTCGTGGAGAAGGCGACCGAGGACGCTTTCCGGCGCGGCCTGACGTCGGAAACCCGGCTCTGGAGGTACCTCGAGATGGGCGGCATCTGGTTGTCGGGTGCCAAGCGGCTACGGGCCGTGTTGCTCCTCCGCACGCCTGGGCGGGCCGCTGGGAGCCCCGCCGAGGTCGACTTCCTACGGTGCCTCCGCCATGTCGACGTCCCGTCGCCCGTTCGTCAGTACGAGATCAGGTTGCCAGGAAGCGTGGCGGTCGTGGATTTCGCGTGGCCTCCACAGCGTCTTGTCGCGGAGATCGACGGAGCGAAGTTCCACACAGGTCGGCGGGCGAGGCTCTATGACGAAGAGCGGCAGTCCGCAGTCGAGAGCGCTGGCTGGCGGGTCTGTCGCTTCACGGCCTCGGAGGTCCGCAGCTACCCCCGTCGGGTGGCCGAGACGGTTGCCGCTCTTGTGGGCGAGAAATCTCGGGCCTAGCCCTCAATTTCTCGCCCACTCAAGAGGAGGGGTCGGGGGCCTTGCGGGCTTTGCTGGGTTGGACGCGCCGGGGCTCGCCCTTCTGCTTGGGGAAATGCGGGGGCCAGGGGGCGTCGCCGAGGCCGCCGGCCTCGTCGCGGGCGGCGAGCGCGAGGAGGGGCTCCAGGGAGTGCTCGACGTCGTCGATGCCCGCACCCGGGTCGCCTCGCTCCGCATAGCGGGCCGGGACGGTGGCGATGGTGAGGTCCTCGGGCTCGACGTCGGCCACCTCGTCCCACTCCACCGGGCACGACACCTTGCCCTGGGGGTTGGCGCGGACCGAGTACACCGACGCCACCGTGCGATCGCGTGCGTTCTGGTTGAAGTCGATGAACACCCGCTCGCCGCGCTGCTCCTTCCACCACGCCGTGGTCGCCATGTCCGGCATGCGTCGCTCGACCTCGCGGCCGAGGGCGAGGGCGGCGCGCCGCACCTCGAGGAAGTCCCAGCGCGGCTCCACCCGGATGTTGATGTGGATGCCACGCGACCCCGAGGTCTTCGGGAACCCGACCAGCCCCATCTCGCCGAGCACCTCGTTCACCTGCAGCGCGACGCGGCGCACGGTGTCGAACGTGACACCGGGCTGGGGATCGAGGTCGACGCGCAGCTCATCCGGATGGTCGACGTCGGGTCGCCGCACCGGCCACGGGTTGAGGTCGAGACACCCGAGGTTCACGGCCCAGATCAGGTGCGCCACGTCGACCGGGCAGAGCTCCTCGGCGCTGCGGCCGCTCGGGAAGTCGACGGTCACCGTCTCCAGCCACTCGGGCCGGTTGGCCGGCACCCGCTTCTGGAAGAACGGCTCGGCCTCGGCCCCGTCGGGGTAGCGCTTGAGCACGGTGGGCCGCTCGTAGACGCCACGCAGCGCGCCTTCGCCGACGGCGACGTAGTAGTTGACGAGGTCGAGCTTGGTCTCGCCCCGCGTCGAGAAGAAGACCTTGTCGGGGTTCGAGACCGAGACGGTGCGCCCGGCCACCTCGATCTCGATCTTCGGGCTAGGCACGTGAAGCGACGGCCTTCGCCGCCAGCCACTCGGCCTCCTGGCGACCGAGCTCGGTCGACGGCGGCCGGTCGGTCATGGGCCACAGCTCCTCGGCGATGCGCCGGAAGTTCCCGGTGGCGTGCAGCTGGGCGAGCACGGCGACCAGGCCGAGGTTGATGCGCTGGATGATCACCAACGACGCCGGCACGTTGGCGTTCTTGGCGATGGCCGGGTTCTGGGCCCGGCTGTTGAGGTAGGTGTCGACCATCTTCGACGCGTAGGCCTCGTCGAAGGCGGTGACCTCGTCGCGCAGCACCTGCTCGTAGAAATACCCGAACCACTCGCTCACCTCGCGGTCGGTGAGCGGCGCTCCAGGCAACAGGATGCCGGCGTCCTCGACCAGCTTGCGGTACGCCGCAGGGTCGGGTCTCACCGCGATGGTCATGGCCAGATCCTCGAACAGGCGGACCTCGTCGGGGGTGAACTGCTTCACCAAACCGTAGTCGAGGAACGTGACCCGGCCGCCGGGCGAGAACAGGTAGTTGCCCGGATGGGGGTCCCCGTTGAACACGTGGAAGCGGTAGAGGCTGCGGAAGACGTACCGGAAGATGGCTTCGCCGGCGAGGTCTCGCTCGTCCTGGGCCCACGCCGTCACCTCGGAGAAACGCGCGCCGGTGGCCAGTTCCGTCGTCAGTACCCTCGGCGACGACAGCTCGGCCAGGACGTCGGGGACGTGGATGAACGGATGCCCGCGGTAGTAGTCGGCGAACCGCTGCTGGTTCCGGGCCTCGAGGCTGTAGTCGAGCTCCTCGGTCAGCCGCTCGCGCAGCTCCTGCACGATGGGCCCGGGGTCGAGACCGGGAAAGATCATCCCCATCACCCCGAAGAGCATGTCGGAGTTGGCGAGGTCGGCGGCGATGGCGTCGGCTACACCGGGGTACTGGACCTTGACGGCCACGGCGCGGCCGTCGCGTGTGAGCGCACGGTGCACCTGACCGATGGACGCCGCCGCGATGGGCACCGGGTCCCACTCGGCGAAGACGGTGTCGGGCGGGCCACCGAGCTCGGTGGCGATCACGCCGGCCGACAGCTCCGCGCTCATCGGCGGCGCGTCCTGCTGCAGCGACGCGAGCGCCTCGCGGATCGGCTCCGGCATCGAGGTGTCGATGTAGCTCGCCATCTGGCCGAGCTTCATCAGGGCGCCCTTCATGTTGCCGAGGCTGGCGACGACCTGTTCCGCGGTGCGCAGCTCCTGGGCCCGGTCGAGCTCGTGGCGGCGCTCGGCCGACGCGAACACCTTGCGCGCCGAGGTGGCGGCCTGGCCGGCGCCGACGGCGGCCCCGACCCGGGCGACCTCGGCGGCGCGTGTCACCCGGCCGATGCGGGACACCGCTCGGCCCCCGGCCCGCGGCGCGAGGACACGGGCGGCAGCCGCGGCCGCGCCGATCAGCGCGAGCGGGAGGAGGAGGGTGCGGCTACGGATTGGGCAGGGGGGGGACCGGCGGCAGCGCCGGTGCCGGGATGCCCGACGTCGGACCCGGCGGGGTGGCCGGGGGCTCCGGTTCCGCGGGCGCGTCGGCCGTGGCGGCGGGTGCAGTTGCCTCGGCCGGAGGAGGCGCGAGGGTGTCGTCCCTCGGCTCCTCGACGGCGGGCATCTCGGTCGGGGCGGCATCGACGATGAAGTCGGAGAACGGCACGCTCGTGGCGCCAGGGTCGGCGGCCGGCGCCGTGGCGGTCGGTGCCGCCGGCGTGGAGACCGGAGCCCCCGTGGCGACGGGCGCAGCGGGCGAGCGGGTGACCGCCGGCCCCGTCGGTCGCAGGTTGGGTGCCACCAGGATCACCGCCAGCCACGCCGCGCCGAGCGCGATGTGGGCGGAGTACCTGCGGCCCTGGGTCATCACTGCGGAGAGACCACGCACACGACAAGTGTACGCCGGAACGGGGCCCGATTCTTGCTCAGCCGAGGCGGGCGACCGCCTCGTCGCGCAGACGCTTGTAGTCGACCTTGCCGTTGGGGGCCCGGCCGATGGTGGTGACCTCGAGGACACGCTTGGGCGCCTTGAAGCCGGCCAACCGGCTCTTGACGTGGGCGATCACCTCGTCCTCCTGCAACGCCGCTCCCGGATGGGCCTCGACCATGGCGACGATGGCCTCGCCCCACTTGTCGTCCGGCACCCCCACCGCTACCGCGTCGCGCACGGCGGTGTGCTCCTTGAGGACCTCCTCGACCTCCTCGGGGTACACCTTCTCGCCGCCGGTGTTGATGCAGACCGAGCCGCGGCCGAGAAGCTTGAGGGTGCCGTCGGCCTCGACCGTGGCGTAGTCGCCCGGGATCGAGTACCGCTGGCCGTCGATCACGCGGAAGGTGCGCTCCGACTTCTCCGGATCCTTGTAGTAGCCGACCGGGGTGCGGCCCTTGACCGCCACCATTCCGATCTCCCCGGAGCCGGGCTCGACGTCGCGGCCGTCCTCGGTGACCACCCGGGCGTTCTGGCCCAGGGCGAACTTCGCCGTCTTGGTGGCTCCGGCCGCACTGGACACCGACTGGCCCATGCCGAGTGCCTCGGAGGAGGAGAAGGCGTCGACGCACAGCATCCCGGCGTGGTGCTTGAGCAGGCCCTGCTTGGTCGCCTCGCTCCACATGACCCCGGACGACACGAGCATCACCAGGCTGGAGACGTCCCAGCGACCCGGGTCGGCGTCGAGGGCGCGGAGCATGGGCTTGGCGAACGCGTCGCCCACGATGGCAACGGTGTTCACCTTCTCGCGCTCGATGGTGGACAGCAGCTCATCGACGTCGAGGGTGCGGCTCTCGAGGGTGACGATGCACCCGCCGATGCTGAGCGCGCTGAACGAGGTGAACGCGCCGGTGCCGTGCATCAGAGGGCACGCCGGGAGTGCGACCGGGCCAGCCTGCGTCAACGAGGTGCGGACGACGTCGAGGTCGGGCGTGTCGCCGTAGATGACGGCGGCGACCGAGTTGAGAGTGGAGAAGATGTCGTCCTGGCGCCACATCACGCCCTTGGGCATTCCCGTGGTGCCGCCCGTGTAGAGCATGTAGAGATCGTCGCCGTCGCGACCCCACGGCGCCGCCGTGCGCGCGGACGCCGACGCGGCGGCCTCCTCGTACGGCACCGCCCACCCCGGGCAAGGACCGCTGCCGTCGTCGACCCAGATCCACCCCTTGATCTTCGGAAGGCGCTCTCGCAGACCCTCGATCCGCTCGGTGAAGGTGCCGTGGAACACGACGGCGACGGCATCTGCGTTGTCCCACAGGTAGAGCAACTCTTCGTCGGCGTAGCGGTAGTTGGTGTTCACCGGGACGAGCGCCACCTTGTAGATGCCGAACATCGACTCCAGGTACTCGGGACAGTTGTGGAGGTACTGCGCCACTTTGTCCTGGCGCTCGACGCCGAAGCCGAGGAGGGTCGCGGCGATACCGTCGGCGCGGCGATCGAGCTCGGACCACGTGAACCGGCGGTCGCCCTGCACCTGCGCGGTGGCGTCCGGCAGGGTCTCGGCGACGGTCTCCCACACATCCGCGAAGTTCCAACCTGGCATGACGCGACACCCTAGCTACAGTCCCTCGGCGTGGACCTCGAGCTGCCCGGTGACGACGACGACCGCCGGCGCACCGTGCGCGCGTGGCTGGAGGCGAACCCCTCACCGACCGGCCGGCAGCTGGCCGAGGCGGGCTACGTCTCCCCACACTGGCCCGCGCCGTGGGGCCTCGACGCCGACCCGGTGCACCAGCTGATCATCGACGACGAGCTGCGACGGGCCGGCGTGACCCGCCCGGGCAACGTCATCGGCATCGGCTGGGCGGGACCGACGATCATCCACTCCGGCACCGAAGAGCAGAAGGAGCGCTACCTGATACCGCTGCTCGCCGGCGAGGAGATCTGGTGCCAGCTGTTCAGCGAGCCCGACGCCGGATCCGACCTCGCCAACCTCGGCACCCGCGCCGTGCGCGATGGCGACGAGTACATCGTCAACGGCCAGAAGATCTGGACGTCGCTCGCCCACTTCTCCAAGTTCGGCATCCTCATCGCACGTACCGACCCCGATGCGCCGAAGCACAAGGGCGTCTCGTATTTCATCTGCCCCATGGACACGCCCGGCATCGAAGTCCGTCCGATCGTTGAGATGACGGGCTCCCACACTTTCAACGAGGTGTTCTTCGACGACGTGCGAATCCCGGCTGCGAACCTCGTCGGTCAGGAGAACGAGGGATGGGGCCTGGCCAAGGTGACCCTCGGCAACGAACGGGTCTCGCTGTCGGGCGAGGGCGCTCTGTGGGGTCGCGGACCGACGGCCGACGACCTCGTCGACCTGGTGCGCGCCGCCGGCGGCATCGCCGATCCGATCCTGCGCCAGCGCCTGGTGGACGTCTGGATGCAGGGCGAGATCCTCCGCCTCATCCGGTTACGGACGCTGTCGGCCGTCGTCCGCGGCCAGCCGCCCGGTGCCGAGGCATCGGTGCGCAAGGCGCTGGCCGACGACCACGGCCAGCAGCTCATGGGACTGGCCAAGGATCTGGCCGGGTCGGCGGGGATGCTGGCGGCCACCGGGCCGCTCGGATCGCCCGACCCGATGTGGCACTACGGGTTCCTGTTCTCTCCTGCGCTCACCGTCGGCGGCGGCACGTCGGAGGTGCAGCGCAACATCATCGGCGAGCGGGTCCTCGGGCTTCCCCACGACATCGACGTCGAGGCCGGCCAGAGCTGGGCCGACGCGCGCCGGCGCTAGGAGGAAGGGAGCCGCGCCCCCTCGGGCGTGAGCATGTGTCGCCCCCAGCGACGGGGCGTGGCCAGCAGCGCGCGGGGATAGTCCTCGAACAGCCAGCGGCCGAAGTTGCGGCGGGTCCACGCCGATGCACCGGCGATCCTGATGGCGCCGCGCGCGCCGCGCGAGGACTGGAGGACCCGCGACAGGCCAGCCGCCAGCCGATGGTCGGCGAGGAGGGCGGCGCGGACGGATCGTGCGTACCGGTCGCCGGTCCGTTCGGGTGAGCCACCCGCGATGATGGCGGCGGCGGCCAGAGCCCCGCACTCCAACGCCTGGCCGATGCCCTCGCCAGTCAGGGGATCCGTGGCGCGGGCGGCGTCGCCGGCGAACAGGACGCGACCACCGGCGGCCGTCAGTGGCGTGGACGCCACGGCGGCGGGGATGGGCCAGGCCAGATGCCTGGCCTCGGGTCGCGCGTCCGGCCCGAGCACCTCGCGCACGTGCGGACGGGTCAGCAGCTCGTGCCACTGCTCGGCCATGGCACGTGTCGGTCGTCCGACCTGTCGGCGGATCCCGAAGCCGACGTTGGCGGCACCCCCGGCCAGAGGGAAGGACCAGGCGTAGCCCGGCAGCAGGTCGGGCTCGAACCAGACCCAGAGGTCGCGCGCGAGTGGCCCCGTTTCGACGAAGTGCTGTCGGAACGCATGCCACTCCCCGAGGTAGGTGCGGTCGGCGGTGTCGGGTGCCAACGCCTTGCGCACGGCGGACCACATCCCGTCGGCCGCCACGACCCATGACGCCTCGATGTCGGGGTGGCCATCGACCTCCAGCCGTACACGGTCGCCGATGTCCTCGGCGCCGGTCACCGTTGCGTCCTCGCGCACGTGCGCGCCGGCCTTTCGCGCCAGAGCGAGCACGGCCACGTCGAGGTCGGCTCGGCGCGCCACCGCGGCGTGCGCGGTTCCGTCGCGGGGGAGCGGGAAGCGCACGGTGCGTCCGGACGGCGACCGCACGACGATGTCGTCCACCGGCTGCCACGACGGCACCGTCCGTGAGTCGAGCCCGAGCGCGGCCAGATGCCGGAGAGCGCCGGCTGTCAGCCCGTCGCCGCAGCACTTGTCGCGCGGGAAGGAGGCCCGGTCGAGCACCGTGACCTCGCGGCCGTCACGCGCCAGCAGCGTCGCCGCCGCCGCGCCGGCGGGCCCGCCCCCGACCACGACGATGTCGTGGCGCATCACTCAGTCGCGGTCCAGCACCGCCCGCATGGCGGGCTCGAGATCCGGGTGGGCGAACGCGAACCCGGATTCCGTCAGCCGCTGGGGCAGCACCCGCTGACCCGAGAGGAGCAGCTCGCGTCCCGCCTCACCCAGCCCGGCGCGCACGGCGAAGGCCGGCACCGTCAGCACCGCCGGCCGGTGCAGCACCCGGCCGAGGGCGCGCACGAGCTCGGAGTTCGTCACCGGGTGGGGCGCGGTGAGGTTGACCGGTCCCACGATGCCGGGCGTCTCGAGGACGTGGCGGATGGCGGCGACCTCGTCGGCCAGGGTGATCCAGCTCATGTACTGGCGACCACCACCGAAGCGCGCGCCGAGGCCGAGCCGGGCCGGGAGGAGCAGGCGCGGGAAGACGCCCTCGCGCCGATCGAGGACGATGCCGGTGCGGACATGCACGACGCGGATGCCGGCCGCGGCCGCCGGCGCCGTCGCCGCCTCCCACTGCCGGCACACGTCGGCCAGGAACCCGTCGGCTGCCGTCCCGGCCGGTGACGGTGAGTCCTCGGTGAGGGTTTCGTCGCCGCGGTCGCCGTACCAGCCGACGGCCGAGCCGCTGACGAGCACAGCCGGGCGCGGGTCGAGACCGGCCAAGGCACCGGCGAGCAGGGTCGTGCCGTCGGTGCGGCTGCGCAGGATGTGGCGCTTGTGGTCGGCGTTCCACCGCAGCTTGGCGCCGATGCTCTCCCCCGCCAGGTGCACCGCGGCGTCGACGCCCTGGAGGGCCGCGGTGTCGATCTCGCCCCGCACCGGGTCCCACCGGACCTCGCCGCGACCGGCGGGCGGTCGCCGCACGAGACGGCGGACCCTGTGCCCATGGCTCTCCAGCTCGGTGACGAGCGCCGTGCCGATCAGCCCGCTGGCTCCGCTGACGGCGACGTCCATCGCGTCACTCTCCCATCAGTTGCAAGAGACACCCTCTTCCGGTCGGTAGAGCGCCGAGACGTGGTCGACCTTCACCGACCCGTCGGTCAGGAAGCGGCGGGTCCGTTCGGTCCGCACCAGTGTGCAGGGGCCGCGGGGGGTGCGGGCCTGGCCGGTCTGGGCCGACGCCATGAACCGTGTCGAGTAGAGCGTCACGGTGATGCCGGTGTCGGTGTACGTGGGCCAGATGAGAATGCCGTAGGGCGTGACGTTGCGGATCTTCAGGTCGGGGTGCGGGAAGTTCAGCGTCGCCTCGCGTCCGTAGGGATACCGCGAGATGTAGATGCTGTGGCTCTGGTACTCGGGGAACTCGAGGCCGGCCTCGAAGGCGGCGTTGAACAGCGTGGTCGCGAACTGCGAGACGCCGCCGCCGACGCCCTCGCTGAACCGGCCTTCCTCGATGACCGGCGCGTTGACGAAGCCCCGCTCGGCCGTACGACGGCCGACGGCGGTGTTGATCGACAGCACCTGGCCGGGGCGAATGACCTTCCCGCGCATGAGGTCCGCGATGCGGTGGATGTTCGTCACCCTGGGCTGACCGGCCGGGTGGGCGGTGTGGAACGTGGCGACGGCCTGCACGATCCCGAGCTGCCTCGCCTCCTCGACGGTGAAGCTCGGCTTCACCTCGGTGAGCGGCAGGGCGTACACCTGGCGGCGGCCGACGGCGATGGCCCGCTCGAGGATCTCGAGGGCGGCCTTTGCACAACACCCGCGTCCCGACGTGCCGCCGATGATCACGACGCGACCGCCGTCGACGGAGAACTTCGTCTCCTGGGCCGGCCGACCGGCGTCGGGGAGCAGCTTGCGCAGCCCGCTCAGGGCACGGTCCTCGTCCATGGCCAGCTCGAGGCGACCGCCCGACTCTCGTGAGGTCAGCCAGGAGCGGAAGGTCGCGACGGGGACCACGGCCGTGGTCTGGCCGGCGCCGACGGTGAAGGGTTTGACCGTGAGGCGCTCGGCGTCGGCCGCCAGTGCCTCGGCCTCCTCGAAGCGGTGCCGGGGCTGGACCCGTCCCCGCGTGACCTCGACGACCAGCGGGAGGCCGCGGCCGGCGGCGTCCGGCAGCGCGTCGATGACGTCGGCTGGGTCGATGCCCCGGCCCGGCGCGCCGTGGACGACGCGGATCTGGCCGCCCCGCCCGGCGATGCGGGGCTCGCGGGGCGCGGTGCGCGGTCCGGGGTCGTGGGCGGCGACGGCGCGATAGACCGCGCTGCGGTCGACGCGAATCCGCACCGGAGCGCGCCTGGGGCGCAGCGGTGAGAGGGCCCATCCGATGATGCGGGCCGGCACGGCCCCCTGCCGCCCTGTCGCCAGTGCGGCATTCGCGGTCGCGAGCGCATCGATGCGAACGCCCATTTCCCGGCCAGGAGCCTGGAACCCGCCGCCCGGGGCATCGACGCGCACGGGTGCCTCGCCGGCTGTGGTGGCGATGCCGAACAGCGCGGCGCGGAGATCGACCTTGTCCATGCCCCCGACGGCGATGCCCGCCACCTCGACGTTGCGGGCGACGCGGGCGTCATGCAGGCGGAGGTCGACGAGCCAGGCCGCGACCAGCAGCACCAGGAGCGCGCCAGGCGCAATGAGGAGACGCGCCCGCCGCACGGACACAGGATGACAGCCCGGCGGTAGCGTGACGCGCCATGCGTACCCGACTGACCGACATGCTCCAGGTCGAGCATCCCGTGATGCTGGCCGGAATGGGCGGCGTGTCCTACGCCAATCTCGTCGCCGCCGTCTCCGAGGCCGGGGGATTCGGGTGCCTCGGGGCCTCGACCATGCGCGGGGAGCAGATGGTTGCCGAGATGCGCGCAGTCCGGTCGATGACCGGCAAGCCGTTCGGCGTCGACCTCCTCACCGCCCTGCCAGGCGACATGGCCGGCCAGGTCCAGCAGATCATCGACGAAGGGGCGACCGTCTTCGTGGCCGGGCTCGGCGTCCCCACCGAGGTCGTCGACCTGTGTCACCGCAACGGGCTGCTGGTCGTCAACATGTGCGGCAAGGTGCTGCACGCCATCCGCGCCGTCGACGCCGGCTGCGACATCGTCGTGGCCCAGGGCACGGAGGCGGGCGGCCACACCGGCGCCGTCGCCGCGCTGCCACTGATCCCCCAGGTGGTCGATGCGGTGGGTGACAAGGTGCCGGTGGTCGCCGCCGGCGGGATCTTCGACGGTCGCGGCCTGGCCGCCGCCCTTGCCCTGGGCGCCGACGGGGTCTGGGTCGGCACGAGATTCATCGCCACGCCCGAGGCCCGCGCCGTCCCTGGCTACAAGGACGCGCTGCTCGGCACGGGTGAGGACGGCACGGTCGTCACCCGTGCCTTCACCGGCAAGACCCTGCGGGCGGTGCGCAACACCTACACCGACCACTTCGAGAAGCATCCCGAGGAACTGCAGCGCTTCCCCAACCAGGTCGGGCGCTCGTCGAGCGACGGCGCCTTCCATCTGGGTGGCGACGAGACGACGGAGGTCGACCCGTCCAAGGAGTGCTACCCGGCCGGGCAGGGCATCGGTGCCATCCACGAGCTGACGCCGGCGGCCGACATCGTCCGCCAGATGGTGGAGGAAGCCGAGGCGGTCCTGACCCGCCTCGACGGGTTCCGCACCCGCGTCTGAGTCACCGGCCGGGCACGCTCAAACCCTGGCCACGACGCGGCGGACGAAGTCGGCGAACTCCGCGGGGTGGGTCAGATGGGCCGCGTGCGGAGCGTCGGTGATCTCGTACAGCTCTGCGCCCGGAACCTCGGCCGCCACGGTCCGCGCCGCCCGTCGGAGGTGGGACGGCGACCGGGTACCCGTCCCTGCCACGGTCGGCACTCCGATGTCGGCCAGCGTGAACGGCGGCTCGTCACGTCCGAGACCGGCCAGCTCGGCGATGAGGGCCGGCCCCTCGGCCTGCCGTGCCGAGCGCGCGTCGTCGCTCATCCCCTCCCAAGCGGCGTCACCGACCGCCGACCGCACGAACTTCTCGACGGCGGCCCCGGTGCCGGATCGGGCCGCCGTCTCGATGGCGACGGCCGCCGATGTGACCTCGGGCCACCAGGACAGCCAGCGCAGGGCCGGCTCGAACGCGCCGATGGCGAGTACCCGCTCGGGGTGACGGGCGGCCGCGGCCAGCGCGACAGAGGCCCCATAGCTGTGACCCACCACCACCGCGGCCGTG
Source organism: Acidimicrobiales bacterium (assembly GCA_035526015.1). Taxonomy (GTDB): domain Bacteria; phylum Actinomycetota; class Acidimicrobiia; order Acidimicrobiales; family DATLDH01; genus DATLDH01. Next base: position 3,374 of record DATLDH010000050.1, on the reverse strand, counting down.
GCGCCGATCTGGAGCATGAGATCCCCGACGTGCTCCTCGATCGACCCGTGCACAGGCTCGGCCGTCCGGGAGCCGTACCCGCGACGGTCATAGGTCGTGACATCGAGGTCGGTGAGCCGGTCGACCACGGCGCGAAGGCCGGCGGCGCGGTCCATCGAGCCGTGCACCAGGACCACGCGGGTGCCGGTCAACGCTGGTCGATCATCTTGTGGGTCTGCGGCACGACGCGAACGTCCGCGTGTGCGCGCAGGGCTCGCTCCTGCCAGCGCAGAACCTGCTCAGGCGTGGGTGCCGTCGCCACCGCCGCGAACGGTGTCACCGGTTGCAGGAACACTGTGACGTCGGGCGCGACGGCGTGGACCATGGCGACGGCGGCAGCGAGCTCGTCGTCGTCGGTCGCGGGCCCGACGACGATCTTCACGAACGTGTCGCGTGCACGCGCCAGGTCGAGGAACCGGCGGTGGACGTCGAGATCGACTCGCTGGCCGTCGACGCTGGTCAGCTTCACGTCCATGCTGACGTGGTCGATCCATGGGAGAACCCGGGCCAGTCCGTCGACGAGCGTTCCGCTGGTCTCGAGGTAGAGGCGATGGCCGCGCGCCGCCATCAGCGGCAGCAGCCGGGTCAGGCCCCGCGACTGCATGAGCGGCTCGCCGCCGGTGATGCTCACCGAGTGATGGGGAAGAGCGCGCCACAGGCGGTCGACGACGTCCACGATCCCCGCGTCGGGCAGCGGGCTCTCGACGGTCGCGAAGTCCCGGCGGCCCGCGGTCTGCTCGACGAGGCACGGGCCCGCCCGCTTCTCGAGCGCCTCCGGCTGGTCGCAGTACGCGCACCGGTAGGGACACCCGGTGAGGCGGACGAACACCTGGCGCCGGCCGACGAGCGCCCCTTCCCCCTGGATGGCGGAGAAGACCTCGGTGACGAGCAGGCCGTCGTCCATCAGTGGTCGGCGAGAGCGGGATCGGCGATGCCGGCCTCGGTGAACCCCTTGGCCCGCAGTCGGCAGGCGTCGCATGTGCCGCACGGTGCGTCGCCGCCCCGGTAGCACGACCACGTGAGGTGCAACGGCGCGGCCAGCTCGACGCCGAGCCGCACGATGTCGGCCTTGGTGAGATCGACCAGCGGGGTCTCGATGCGGACGGGACGGCCCTCGACCCCGCGCTTGAGCGCCAGGGCCGCGGTCGCGGCAAACGATGCGACGAACTCGGGGCGACAGTCGGGGTAGCCGCTGTAGTCGAGCGCATTCACGCCGATCCACACCGCGTCGGCGTCGCGTGCCTCGGCCACGGCGGCGGCCATGGACAGGAAGATGAGGTTGCGGGCCGGCACGTAGGTGACGGGGATGCCCTCGTCGGCGTCGGTGTCGGGAACCTCGGGACCGGCTTCGCCGACCAGGGCCGACGAGGTGCCCCACCCCGACGGATCGATGCGTACGACCATGTGCTCGACGCCGTAGTGGCCGGCGACCGCCGACGCCCGCTCGAGCTCGACGCGGTGGCGTTGCCCGTAGTCGTAGGTGAGCGCGGCCGTGGGTCCGCACCGGACCGCCGTGGCCAGACACACCGTCGAGTCGAGGCCCCCGGAGAGGACGACGAGTTGCCTCCCGCTCACTCGGCGAACAACTCGGCCACGGAGTCCGGCGTCTCCCACAGGGCGATGCGGGTGATGCCGAGGCCGACGGCCTCGAGCCGCTTCCAGATGTCGGCGGCGATGAGCTCGGCGGTGGGGTTGTCCAGCACGTCGTTGAGGAACCGATGGTCGAAGCGGTCGATCACCTCGGCCTGGACGAGGGTCGCCAGCTCGTCGAAGTCGACGACCACGCCGCGCTCGTCGACCGGCCCGCCGACGGTGACCTCGAGGCGGTAGCTGTGGCCGTGCAGGTTCTGGCACGGCCCTGGGTGCCACGGCAGCTGGTGCGCTGCCTCGAAGCGGAACGACCTGGTGACACGCGTCCTCATGGCGGGGCCAGGGTACCGGCCGCCATCGCAACCACCTTTCTGGGATGATGCCGCCGAGCCGAGTGAGGGGGCCACCGTGGACCGGATCTGGATCGTCGACAACGAGCCCAGCGAGCGGTACCCGATCTACACGCGGGGCAATGTCGGCGAGGTCTTCCCCGAGGCAGTCGCCCCCTTGAGCTGGACGCTCGGCGCCGTCAAGATCGCCGAGCCGTCGTGGCGCGAGGCGTTCAAGCGGTTCGGCGCCTTCGACGTCGAGGAGTTCGACCCCGACCAGATCGAGATCCTCGGCTGCTTCGGTGGGTACGCCTACCTCAACGTGTCCATCTCCCGGATCCTCGCCGTGAGGACTCCGGGCCTCACCCCCGAGCTGATCGATCAGGCCTTCTTCGGTGACTCCGACGCGCCGGCGTATTCGGCGCTGCCCACCGACGAGAGCCCGGCCCATGCCGAGCGGATCATGCAGACCCTCGGCTGGATCCTCACCACCGACGGTCTCCCCGAGCTGCTCGATGACCAGCACGAGGTCGACGAGGTCGTCGCCGCCCGTCCCGACCTCACGACGCTCTCCGACCGCGAGCTCATCGAGCGCACCCGCTACATCTACGGCGATCTGTTCTTCCGCCTCTACGGCCAGCACATCTTCATCACCTACTGCGCCACGGTGCCGGTCGGGATCGTGCAGGCCGTGTGCACCGAGATCGGCGACCCGACGCTCGCCATGAAGCTGGTGGCCGGGATCGGCGACGTCGACTCGGCGGCGCCGTCGTGGGCCATGTGGGAACTCGGGCGCGAAGCCCGCAACGACGCCGAGGTCACCGCCGCGTTCGACGCCGGCGTGCCCGGACTGCTCGAGCGGCTGCGCGCCCTGCCGGCCGCCGCCGCGTTCGTCAAGGGCTTCGACGACCTGCTCGACCGCTTCGGGTCACGCGGGCCCAACGAGTGGGAGACCCGCTCGCCGACGTGGGGCACCCATCCCGAGCTGGCGCTGGCCGCCATCGACCGCATGCGCCTCGTCCCCGAGGGGCAAGGGCCGCAGATCAACTGGGACGAGCGGGCCGCCGAGCGCGACGCGCTCACCCAGCACATCGCCTCCGCGCTGGAGTCGATGCCCGAGGTGCAGGGCCAGTTCCTCGCCGGCGTGCGCGCCGCCGGGATCTTCCTGGCCGGCCGCGAGCGCACCAAGACGACCGTCATCAAGCTGCTCCACGAAGGCCGACTGGCCCTGCACGAGCTGGGCCGGCGCATGGTCGCCGCCGGCCATTTCGACGAGGTGGAGGACTACGGGATGCTCACCGACGACGAGCTGGACCACTTCCTCGAGGACCCCGCGTCCTATCGCGACACGATCGTCGAGCGCCGTCGTCGCTTCGAGACCTTGCGGCTGCTCGAGCCGCCGTTCATCGTCAACGG
>DATLDH010000044.1:0-11829 GCA_035526015.1 Acidimicrobiales bacterium | reverse complement strand
GCCCGCAGCCACGCCGAGGTGTGCACGTCGTCGCCCTCGACCCAGTGCTCCCACGGCATCTGCCTGGGCCTACCCTCGTCGTCGACCACCAGCTCGGCCTTGGTGTAGATGGCGTCGGTGCGGTTCGTGAAGGAGAACTCGAACAGCTTCGACTCGGTGATGGCGCCGGTGGGGCACGCCTCGACGCACAGGTCGCAGTGGATGCACCGCAGATAGTTGATCTCGTACACGTAGCCGTAGCGTTCACCGGGCGAGACCGGGGCGTCCGGCGGGTTGTCGGCACCGCGCACGTAGATGCAGCGGGCCGGGCACACCCCGGCACACAGCTCGCAGCCGATGCACTTCTCCATCCCGTCCTCGAACCGGTTGAGGACGTGACGGCCGTGGAAGCGCACGGCCTTCGGTCGCTTCTCCTCCGGGTACTGAACGGTGACGCGGTCACCCCACATCTGGCGGAGCGTCACGCCGAACCCCTTGAGGTAACCCATCAGTGCACCCCCTGTGCCGTCTCGGCGTCACTGACGCGCCGCCCGACCTCGAGTGCCCGGAACAGCATGAGGGCACACAGCAGCCCGCCGCCGAACACGGCAAAGCCGTAGGACCGCTTGATGAGCAGACCGGCGATGACGAGCAGCCAGAACAGCGACAGCGGGATGAGCTTCTTCCACCCCAGGTCCATGAGCTGGTCGTAGCGGAACCGCGGCAGCGTGGCCCGCACCCACACGTAGCTGAACAGGAAGAGGAACAGCTTGGCCACGAACCACAGGATCGGCCACAGCCAGGGCAGCACGTCGAGGCCGGGCCCACTCGGGCCGCCCAGGAAGAGCGTCACGACGATGGCCGACATCGTCACCGTGTTCATGAACTCGGCGAGGAAGAACAGGGCGAACCGGATGGAGGAGTACTCGGTGTGGAAGCCGCCCACCAGCTCCTGCTCGGCCTCGACCAGGTCGAAGGGAGGCCGATTCAGCTCGGCGGTGACGGCGATCAGGAACACGACGAACGGCACGAAGGCAAGCCGGAAGATGTTCCAGTCGAACAGGAAGCGCCCGGCCTGGGAGTCGACGATGTCGCGGGTCGACAGCGACCCGCTGATGAGGACGACGGCCACGACCGAGAGCCCCATGGCCGCCTCGTAGGAGACCATCTGGGCCGAGGCGCGCACCGACCCGAGCAGCGGGTACTTCGATCCGGAGGACCAGCCGGCCAGCATCACCCCGTAGACGGCGACCGCCGACACCGCGAGGAGCAGCAGGATCCCGATCTGGGGATCGGCCAGCTGGAGGAGGGTGCGGTGCCCGAACATCGTCACCACGCCGCCGACGGGGACGATGGAGAACGCCAGGAAGGCAGTGGTGAGCGAGAGGTAGGGCGCCAGACGGAACACCCGCTTGTCGGCCCGATCGGGGAGCAGGTCCTCCTTGAAGAACAGCTTGATGCCGTCGGCCAGCGTCTGGAGGATGCCCCATTTGCCCGCCTCGTTGGGGCCGATGCGGTTCTGCATGTCGGCGATGATCTTGCGCTCGAACCAGATCATGAACAGCACGGAGACCATCAACACCACGAACGTGACGACCGTCTTCAGGATCACGATGGCGATGACGCCACCGTCGACACCGTTGGCGAAGAGCGGGTCGCCGGCGGCGAGGAGGAACGCGGTCATGACGTGCTCTCCACGCGGACGTCGATCACGGTGGCGGTGGCGTCGATGAGGTCGGCGGCACCGGGTGTCCCGGCGTTGAAGGCCAGCCACGCCGACCCACGGGGCATCCCCGGGTCGGGAGCGGTCTCGACCACGAGGCTGGCGCGCGTCGTGCGCACCTGCACCTGGCCGCCCTTGCCGGCGCCGACCCGGTCGAGGTCGTAGGGGTTGGCCCGCAGCAGCAGCCCCGGGGCCAGGCCGGCCAGCGACGGGGAGTGCTGCACGAGCGTCCCGTGGTCGTACATGGTGCGCGACACGACGAGTCGCAACGCGTAGGCGTCACGCGGCGGCAGCTTGGCCGCGGCGGGGGGAGCCGTGTAGGTCAGCGTCGCCGGCCGCGCCGGCCCCACCGGCGCCGCTTCCGCTTCGGCCTCCGCTTCTGCGCCCGCAACCTGCTGCGATTCTTCCGCGCTGTCCGGCAGAACCGCGGCCGGTTCGGTGTCCTGGGGGATGTCGAAGCCCTGGGTCACGTCGCCGAGGTGCTCGGCGAGGACGGGGAGCTCGTCGGGCAACGGCGCCAGCACGCCGTCGCGGAGGCGGGCCGCACCCAGCACCGTGGGGGTGATGCCTGCGTGCGACGGCGCGAGACGCTCGATCTCGTCCCACACCTCGGTCAGAGTCGAGAAGCCCAGGTCGGCACCGAGGCGGGCGGCCAGCTCGGAGGCGATCATCCAGTCGGGCCACGCCACGCCGGGCGGCGTGATCTTCTGGCCGAGGCGCGACACGCGCCCCTCGAGGTTGGTGGTGGTGCCTGCCGTCTCGGCGAACATGGCGGCGGGGAGCACGACGTCGGCAGTGCGTGCCGACTCGGTGGGCAGCGTGTCGACGGTGACGACGAACCCGGCGCCGGCCAGGCCCCGTCGGGCCAGCTCGCGGTCGGGAAAGTCGGCCAACGGGTCGGCGCCCAGCAGCACGAGGCCCTGGATGCGGCCCTCGGCCGCCTCGGTGAGGATGCCGGCCGTGTCGTGGCCCCGGGCCGCCGGCACCTTGCCCCATGCCGCGGTGTACCAGTCGCGCCCGTCGTCGAGGGTGACGCGCCCCGGCAGCACGCCGGGCGCGAGCCCCATGTCGAGAGCGCCGTGGACGTTGGCGCGTCGAAGCGCGGGAAGGAATTTCGCGCCCGGCCACGCCGCGGCCAGCACGGCGGCGGCCTCGGCGACCCCGTCGGCGGACTCGGCGAGCGAGGATCGCCCGATCACCACGACGACGCCATCACCGGAGCCGACCACGCCACGCGCCCGCTCGACGGCGTCGGCCGCCACGCCGCCGGTGTCGTCGGCCGGCCCGCCGGTGAGGGCCCGAGCGGCGGCGGCTGCCTCGCCGGGGCGGTGGCCGAGCGTCGCGGCCGCATAGCGCGTGAGGCCGGTGGGCGCCGGTGTCAGCTCCACCAGGCGGGTGTCGCCGTGAACGGCGGCCGACCGCAGGCGCAGGTACAGCACCGGCAGCTCTTCCTTGAGGTCGGGCCCGAGCAGGACGACCGCCGATGCCGCGCACGCGTCGTCGATGGTGGCGCGCGGCAGGCCGAGCACGAGCTCGGCGGGGAGGCCGTCGCCGAGCTGCGCGTCGACGGAGTCGGTGCCGAGCACGGACTTGGCCAGCTTGGCCCACGCGTAGGCGCCTTCGTTGGCCAGGCGGGCGCCCCCGATCACGGCGACGGCGGCGGCGCCGTGGATCGACGCGGCGTCGCCCAACCCGCGGGCGGCGGCGTCGAGGGCCTCGGCCCAGCCCACCTCCACCAGCTGATCGCCCTTGCGTACCAGGGGCGAGGCCAGCCTGGCCTCGTGGTTCACCGACTCGAAGTCGAACCGACCCTTGTCACACAACCAGCCCTGGTTGACCGGGTCGCTGTCGAGCCCGAGGTACCGCGTGAGCCGGTTGGTGGAGGACTGCACGGCGATGCGGCACCCGACGGCGCACGACGTACAGGTGCTCTCGACCTGCTCGAGGTCCCACGGCCTGGCCTTGAAGCGGTACGGCGTGGCCGTCAGCGCGCCCACCGGGCAGATCTGCACCGTGTTGCCGCTGAAGTAGCTGGCGAACGGCTCACCGGGGAAGGTGTTGACCTCGGTGTGGCCGCCGCGCTCGACGAAGTCGATGAGCGGGTCGCCGGCGATCTCCTCGGCGAACCGGGTGCAGCGCGCGCACTGGATGCAACGCTCGCGGTCGAGCAGGACGAGGTCGGACAGCGGGATCGGCTTCTCCCAGTGCCTCTTCTCCTCCACCATGCGCGTCTCGCCCGGGCCGTGGGCCATGGTCTGGTCCTGCAGCGGGCACTCGCCGCCGCGGTCGCACACCGGACAGTCGAGAGGGTGGTTCAGCAGCAGGAACTCGAGCACGCCCTCCTGGGCCTTCTTGGCCGCCGGCGAGGTGTTCTGGGTCATGATCACCATGCCGTCGGCGACCTTCTTGAAGCACGAGGGCTCGAGGATCAGCCGGCCGGGCGGTCCCTGCACCTGCACGAGGCACATGCGGCACATGCCCACCGGCGCGAGGCGAGGGTGGTAGCAGAAGCGGGGGATGTAGACCCCGGCCCGCTCGGCGGCCTGGATCATGAGCTCGCCCTCGGGCACGTCGACGGTGCGGCCGTCGACGGTGACGGTGACACAACCGGGGGCCCGGTCGATGGCGTGTGAGGTCGACGCCGTGTCAGTCATGAGGGCACCGGCCCAGCTCGATGTGGGCCTCGAAGTCGTCGCGGAACATCGACAGCGCGGAGACGACGGCGACGGCCGAGGACGGCCCGAGGAAGCAGATCGTCGTCATCGGATATGGCCACGACAGGCCCGGCGCGATGTTGTCGGACACGTCGAGCAGGAGGTCGAGGTCGGCGGGGCGACCGTCGCCGTTCTCGATGCGCCACACGGCCTTCTCCAGCCAGCCCGTCCCTTCGCGGCACGGCGTGCACTGCCCGCACGACTCGTGAGCGAAGAACTTGGCGATGCGCCAGGCGATGCGCACGGGGCACGTCGTGTCGTCGGCGACGATCACCGACCCCGACCCGAGCATGGTGCCGCCCCCACCGGGCATCACACCGTCAGCCGCGCCGACCTCCTGACGACCGAGGGGCACGTCCAGGTGCTGCGGCCCGAACCAGGCCGATGACACGCCGCCGGGGATGATGAACTTGAGCTGACGACCGCCAAGGACGCCCCCGCCGTAGCCGTCGATGAGATCGCGGTAGGTCGTCTTCACCATCTCGACCTCGTAGTTGCCCGGCTTCTCGACATGACCGGAGAGCGAGAACAGACGCGTGCCGGTGGAGATGTTCTCGCCCAGGCCGGCAAAGGCATCACCGCCGTTGGCGATGATCCACGGCAGGTTCGACAGCGTCTCGACGTTGTTGAGCACCGTGGGCTTGGAGTACACGCCGATGGTGGCCGGCACGACGGTGGGGACGATCTTGATGCGGGGGAAGCCGCGCTTGCCCTCGAGACTCTCCAGCAGCGCCGTCTCCTCGCCGCAGATGTAGGCGCCGGCACCCGGGTGCAACACGATGTCGAGGCTGAAGTCGCTGCCCAGGATGTTGCGACCGACGGCCCCGTGCTCGTAGGCCTCGTTGAGGGCGGTCTGCAGGCGCTCGAACCCGAGGGCGAACTCACCGCGCAGGTAGACGAAAGCCACGTGGGCCTGCACGGCGAAGGCGGCGATGGCCATGCCCTCGATGAGCTGGTGAGGGTCGCGCTCGATGAGCATGTGGTCCTTGAACGTCGACGGCTCACCCTCATCGGCGTTGACCACCAGGTAGTGCGGCTGGGGCAGGTCCATCGTCGTGCGCCACTTGATGTGGGCCGGGAACTCGGCGCCGCCGCGGCCGAGGATGCCCGAGGCCTTGACCTGGGCGTGGATCTCGTCGGGCGACATGCCGAGCGCGGTGCGCAGGGCGGTGTAGCCGCCGGTCGCGAGATACCGCTCGAGGGTGTGGCCCTCGGGGTCGCCGACACGGGTGGTGATCAGACGCGGCTCGGTCATCGCCATCAGCGGTGCACCCGCTGGGGACCGGACTGGGGAGCGTCGGGGACGACGGGCTCGCCCGGCGTGCCCTCGTCGGGGACCTGGCGGGGCACCGACCGGCGCACGCGAGACAACGTGCCGTGGGGCGGGACCTCGGCCGCCAGCTTCCCGCTGCGGAGATCGGCCACCAGGGTGTCGAAGCCGTCGTTGGTGACGTTGCCGAAGTAGCGGTAGTTCACCTGCAGGCACGGGCCGCGGTCGCAGTCGGCCAGGCACTCGGCCTCCTCCAGCGAGAACGCCCCGTCCGCGGTGGTGCCCCCGGCGCGCACACCGAGGGTCTCCTCGGCGTGGTGCAGCAGCTCGTAGCCACCCCGCAGCATGCAGGCGATGTTGGTGCAGACCGACACGAGGTGGCGCCCCGTCGGCTGGAACTTGAACATCGTGTAGAAGCTGGCCGTCCCGTAGACCTCGGCCGGCGCCAGGTCGAGCAGCTCGGCCACCTGCGCCATGGCGTCCTCCTGCAACCAGCCGTCCTGCTCCTGGGCGAGGTGCAGCAACGGCAGCAGGGCCGAGCGCTTCTGCGGGTACAGCGCGATCGTGTCCCGGGCGCGCTGGAGGTTCTCGGGGGTGAACCGGGCCATCAGCGATCCACCTCGCCGAGGACAGGGTCGACCGAGCTGATGATGGCGATGGCGTCGGCGACCAGCGCGCCCCGCATCATGGTCGGCAGCGTCTGCAGGTTGACGAACGAGGGCCCGCGGATGTGCATGCGGTACGGCTTGGCGGTGCCGTCGGACACCAGGTAGCAGCCGATCTCGCCGCGGGGCGACTCGATGGCGACGTAGACCTCGCCCTCGGGCACCTTGAAGCCCTCGGTGAAGATCTTGAAGTGGTGGATCAGCGCCTCCATCGACTCGTCTATGCGGCTGCGCGGAGGCGGAGTCACCTTCTTGTCCTGGGCCCGGTAGTCGCCCGAGGGCATGCGGTCGAGGATCTGGCGGACCAGGCGGATCGACTCGCGGATCTCGTTGAGGCGGATGGCGTAGCGGTCGAAGGCGTCGCCGTAGGTGCCGACCACGACGTCGAACTCGAGCTGGTCGTAGTGCAGGTACGGCATGTCACGGCGGAGGTCCCACTCGACGCCCGTCGACCGCAGGATGGGCCCCGTCGCGCCGAGGGCGATCGCCTCTTCCTGGGTGATGCGGCCGACGTTCTCGGTGCGGTCGCGGAAGATGGGCTGGCCGGTGAGGAGGTCGTCGTACTCCTCGAGCCGCGGCAGGATCGTGTCGCACAGCCACAGCACGTCGTCACGCCATCCGTCGGGGAGGTCGGCGGCGACACCGCCGGGGCGGATGTAGTTGTGGTTCATGCGCAGCCCGGTGACGCTCTCGAAGAAGGACAGCACCAGCTCGCGCTCGCGCCAGCCGTAGATCATCATCGACACGGCGCCGAGGTCCATGCCGTTGGTCGCCATGAACAGCAGGTGCGACGACATCCGGTTGAGCTCGGACATCAGCATCCGGATCCACTGAGCCCGCTCGGGGACCTCGAGCTCGAGCAACGCCTCCACGGCGAGCGAGAAGACGAGCTCGTTGTTGAGCGGCGACACGTAGTCCATGCGCGTCACGTTGGTGCTGCCCTGGATGTAGGAGAGGTCCTCGGCCGTCTTCTCCATCCCCGTGTGGAGGTAGCCGATGACGGGCTTGGTGCGCAGCACGGTCTCGCCCTGGAGCTCGAGCATGAGGCGGAGCACCCCGTGGGTCGACGGGTGCTGCGGGCCCATGTTGATGATCATGGTGTCGTCCTCTGACCGCTCGATGTCGAGGTCGGCCGGGTCGACGGCCACCCCCTCGGCCAGGCGGAGGACGGCACCCTGCTCGCGGGCCAGCTCGACAGGCGACGACGCCGACCGCGGTGCCATCTCCTGCTCGGCCTCGTCGGTGCGGTCGATGGTCACCGGTCACCTGCGCGTGGCGCGGCCTTGAACTGCACGGGGATCTTCCCTATGGCGTAGTCCTTGCGGAGGGGGTGACCCTCCCAGTCCTCCGGCATCATGATCCGGGTCAGGTCGGGGTGGCCGTCGAAGCGGATCCCCATGAGGTCGAACACCTCGCGCTCGAGCGCCTCCGTGCCCGGCCACAGGCCGAACAGCGACGGTACGACCGGCGCGTCAGCCGGGACCTGCACCCGGATGCGGATGCGCCGGCGCTGGGCCATCGACAGCAGGTTGACGACGAGCTCGAACCGCTCGGGAGCGACGTCCGGGGGCAGGCTGCGGTGCCCGGGATGCAGCAGGTAGTCGGTCGCCGTCACGTCGATGCACATCTCGTAGCCCTCGTCGCGCAGCGCGGTGCACAACGCCACCACCTCCGAGGCCGGACAGTGCACGACCTCCTGCCCGCGCGACCGCGTCACCGGATGACCGTGCACGAGCTCGGGCTCGGGCGCCGGGGGCGGCGTCTCGGCGATCGTGTCCAGCGGCGGCGACGGGGTGTCGGTCATGCCGAGGGGACACCGAGCTGTATGGCGGCACCGGCGCCGGTGCTCTGCCGGCGGCGCGTCAGCTCACCGTTCCGCACCTGGGCATGCAGGGTGATGATGGCGTGGAGCAGTGTCTCGGGCCCGGGAGGGCAGCCTGGCGCGTAGACGTCGACCGGCACGATCTGGTCGACGCCCTGCACCACCGCGTAGTTGTTGAACATCCCGCCGGTCGACGCGCACACGCCCATGCTGATGACCCACTTGGGCTCCATCATCTGGTCGTAGACCTGGCGCAGCACCGGAGCCATCTTCTGCGACACGCGCCCGGCCACGATCATGAGGTCGGCCTGACGCGGCGAGGCCCGGAAGACCTCCATGCCGAAGCGGCTGATGTCGAAGTTGGCGGCGCCCGTCGCCATCATCTCGATGGCGCAGCAGGCGAGCCCGAACGAGGCCGGCCACATGCTGTTGCGACGAGCCCACTTGACGACGTCCTCGAGCGTGCCGGTGAGGAAATTGTGGTTGAGGTCCTCGAGCCCCATCTACGCCGCGATCCTGCGGATGGTGGACTCCGTCGTGCGCGTGCCCTCGGCCATCGGGCGGACCTGCTTGGCCGGTCCCCAGTCGAGGGCGCCGTTGCTCACCAGGTAGAGGAACGACACGAACACGGCGACGGCGAACACGACCATCTCGACCAGGCCGAACAGCGACAGCTGCTGGAAGATCACGGCCCACGGGTAGAGGAAGATGATCTCGATGTCGAAGACGATGAAGATCATCGCCACCAGGTAGAAGCGCACGGGGAAGCGGTCGGCCGGCTCTCGGTCGGGGACGATCCCGCACTCGTACGGGGCGCTCTTGGCCGTCGTGGCCTTCCGGGGCGCCAGCAGGGCCGAGGCGACGAACGACAGGCCGGCGAACAGCAGGGCGAGGACGAACAGGGCGAAGACCGGGAGGTACTCGCTCATCGGGCTACCCCGCGGCCGTGGCCGCGCGTGCCGCCATGATCTCCTTGTCGCGGCGGTGCAGGATGCTGCACAGCACGAGGAAGATGATGGTGGACGACAGCGCCAGCATGAACGGCGGGAAGCGGACGTTGCCGAGGTCGCGCAGCATGATCACCGAGGTCACCGGTTTCGCGGTGTCCGGCCTGGGCCGGGGCGGGGCGGCGCCGGGAGCGACGGTCTGCTCGACCACGGGCTGCACCTGCACGACGGCGTAGTGGGGCTTGTGCAGGAACGTGAGCATGTAGGTCTCGCCCCCGCGGTGGTAGCCCCCGACCTGGACGTAGTCCTCGGGTGCGTCGAAGACCGGCTCGAGGTGGGCCTCTTCCTCGTCGCCGCCTTCGCCGCCGGAGCCGTGGCCGCCGGCCTCCGGTGCCGCGGCCGCCGACTTGGACAGGACCTTGTCGGCCGCCGCCTGGGCGTCACCGAGGATGCGGTCGCCGAGCTCGAGCTTGCTCCAGCGGGCCGGGAAGCCGGACACGGCTTCGACGGTCGACTGCTCGACCTGGCCGGTCACGACCTCCTGCACCTTCCAGGTGGGGAGCGCTCCCCGGTTGCCGATGCCGAACACCTGCCAGACGATGCCCATGATGGCGAGCCATCCGAAGAGACCGGTGAGGGCGACGAGGAACCCGATGCGGGCGCCGATGTTGGTGGCCAAAAGCAGGTAGACGCTGCCGGGCAGGATGGCGAAGGCGGTGATGACGATGAGCAGGCCGCGGACGGTGGGGTCCCACGAGAGGGCGCCGATCAGCAGGTGCACTACAGGCTCCGTTCGTACTCGGCGATGGCGCGGATCTGGGCCTTGGTCAGCATGAGGCCGAAGCCGGGCATGCGCCCGCTGCCCACGCCGCGCGTCCCGTAGGGCTTCTCGAAGTCCGACCCGACGGTGACGAACTCGAGGTGCTGCGCGAGGGTCGGGAACTGCCGTGTGGTGACGCCGTCGAGGAGGCTGGGACCGAAGGCTCCCCCACCGGTCTCGTCGGGCTCGCCGTAGGACCAGCCCTTGGTGTGGCAGCGGGAGCACATGGCGTCGAACAGCGCCGCTCCGTCCGTGCCGAGCTTGGCCACGCGCTTCCGGGCCTGCTCGGGCGTGAGCTTGATGCTCTCGAGGTACGCCACCAGGTCGAGGACCTGCTGGACGTTCATGGGGCCGCCACCCTGCACGCCCCAGGCCGGCATCGGCGTGTTGGGCCGGCCGTAGGTGATGATGCGGTTGACCTCTTCAGGGCTGAAGCGGAGCAGCACCGTGTCGAGCGCCGGAGCCAGCCATGTCACCTTGCGCGGCGGCGCGTCGGGCTTCGCCGGGTCGGTGAGGTTGTACGGGGTCGAGCCGCCCTGGCCCTTGGAGCCGTGGCAGTCGGCGCAGCCGAAGTGGCCCACGTTGTGACCGCCCGGCGCGTTGGCGTTCTGGAACAGTTGGAAGCCGCGGCCGGCGGCCTGGTCGTCGAACTTCTTGATGGCGCCGGCCTGGCGGCCGGGCTCGTTGAGCCAGTAGAGCGGGAGGCCCACGGCGACGATGACGAGCAGGACCAGCGACCACGTGAGGGTGCCGTCGAGGCGCTTGCCCTCCATCTCCTCGTCGTCGAAGTACGGACGACGGTTGGGAGCGAACTCGATCTCGGACCCCGGCTTCTCCTCCCCGCCCTTGAGCTGGGCCACGAGGTAGATCGCCCAGCCGACGAGCAGGGCGACCACGACGGCGAGGCCGAGCTGCTGCTGCGTGGTGGCCGCCAGGACGGTCAGGCGCAAAACGGGCCCTCCGCTTCCTGGCCGGTGGTGTTGGTGCCGATGGGGGGGCCCTGGATGACCTGGCTGGTGTCGACGTTCACGACGCCGCCGCTCACGACGATGCCGAACCGGTCCATGCCGCGCGGGGCCGGGCCCGCCTTCTTCTCACCGACCTGGTTGTACTTCGAGCCGTGGCAGGGACACTCGAACCACTGCGAAGAAGCGCACTCCGGAACCCGGCAGCCCAGATGCACGCACTTCTGGTAGAGCGCGACGAGGCCCTCCTCCATGCCGGCGAGCACGCCGCCGCTGTAGATCTTCCGCGCCTTGGCCAGCGCGTCGGTGGGGTACTCGGTCATGTAGAGCCGGCCCTCGGCGAAGTAGTAGAAGCCGCGATTGGCCTGGATGTTGGCCTTGATGTCGTCGACCTTGCCGATCTTGATCTTGGACCCGAAGCCGCCGGTGAGCGTCGGCCAGAGGAAGGCGATGGTCGATGCGCCGAAGCCCGACAGGCCGAGGACGAAGGCGCCGACGATGCCCCGGTTGAGGAAGGCGCGGCGGGAGACGCCGATGGTCGCCTCGTCGGCAACCACCGGCGCGGGTGGCGGAGCCGGCGATGCCGGGACCATGGCCACGCCGGCCTGACGGCGCTCGAGCACGGCGGCGCGCTCGACGGCGCGACCCGAAGGCCCCTCGTCGCCGTCGGGCAGCCCGGGAGCGGCATCCCGCCCTCGATCGCGCTTGCGCGTCTCGCGCGTGAGGCCACCGGTCGCGGCGGCGCGGTCGCGGCGGGCGGAGCTGGTGAACAGGAACAGCGCGGCCAACACCACGACGGCGCCGACGGCGATGACGAGGACGGTGGAGGTGTCCATCAGAGGTCGAAGATCTCGTGCACGCCCTGCTGCCAGGGGAGGATGAAGTTGAAGCCCTCGCCGCGGAAGAACGACCCGACGATGACCA
>DATLDH010000039.1:0-4242 GCA_035526015.1 Acidimicrobiales bacterium | reverse complement strand
ATGTGGGGCGATGCTAACCTCGACCGGTTCCCTGAATACCCCTTGAGCGAGGCGCGTCATGGCAGCGGTGTGCGAGGTGTGCGGCAAGCATCCCTCCTTCGGTATGAGCATCAGCCACTCCCATCGCCGCACCAAGCGGCGCTGGAATCCCAACATCCAGCGGGTGCGGGCGATCGTCAACGGCACGCCCAAGCGGCTGCACGTCTGCACGTCGTGCATCCGGGCCGGCAAGATCCAGAAGGCCGTCCACTGAGCCGTCGGCCCGACCCGGCGCGCCACGGCGCCGCCACCTGATGCCCAGCATCGAGAACCTCCTCCTCGCCAACCACGCCGAGGCCCAGAACGGGCTGCTGTACCTGGTCGGCGCCGGCTGGACCGACGTGCACCGTCCCGTGCTCGAGGGTGGGATGCCTCCCACCCACCTCGGCATCGGCCTGTCGGTGCTGGTGGGCTGGACCGAGACCAACCGCATCCACCGCGTGCTCGTCTACATCGAGCCCGAGGACGGCGGCGAGCCGCTGCTGCGGGCCGAGGCCGACATCGAGGTCGGTCGCCCGCCGGGCGCGCTCGAGGGTGCCGACCAGCGGGCGTCGATGGCCATCAGCGGCGAGGTCGTGTTCCCGGCCGCCGGCGGCTACTCACTGGTGTGCGAGGTCGGCGAGTCCGAGACGCGTCGCGTCAGCTTCCGCGTCCACGACCAGCCGCTCGCCTAACCGGGCTTGCTCGCCCGGATGAGGAACCGGGTGGCAGTCGCCCGGAATTGCCCGTTGCGCCCGATCTCCTCGTGGAGTGCCCGCAGCCGGTCGCGGTAGCGCTCGACGGTGAAGCCCGGCACGATCCAGACGACGAGTCGCAGGAAGTACACGACGGCGCCGACGTCGTCGAAGGTCGTGCAAAGGCGCGCCTCCTGCAGGTCCTCGACCACCAGGCCGGCCGTCTCGGCGTTGCGCCGCGCCAGATCGGGGTCGCGCCTGGAGCCCGGCGGTTGCGGGCCGAGGAAGAACTCGCGCAGCTCGCGGAGGCTGTGAGGGCCGACCTCCTGCGACAGGTAGGTCCCGCCCGGAGCCATGACCCGGGCGATCTCGTCCCACCACGTCGTCACCGGATGGCGGCTGGTGATGAGATCGAACGAGTCGTCGGCGAACGGGAGCGCGGGCCGGTCGTCGTGGGCGGCCACCACCTGCCCACCCAGTGGCCGTAGGCGCGCGGCCGCGACCTCCAGGTTGGGCGGCCACCCCTCCGATGCAACGAGCAACTGCGGAAAGGCCGGGAGACCGGCCAGCAGCTCACCGCCGCCCGACTGGATGTCCAGCATCCTCGACGCGTCCGCGGCCCGCTCGGCGACGAGCCCGGCGTAGCCCCAGCTGGGCCGCTCCTCGGTCGCCCGGCCGTCGAGCCAGCCGAAGTCCCAACCCTCGATCGGCGCCGCCACCGCCTCGGCGACAAGTTGGTCGAAGGTGGCCACCGCGTCAGCCGGCGACGGAGTAGAGCTCCCACTCCTCAGGCACGCCCTTCAGGGCGTGGCGGCCGCGGTCGTCGAATGTCAGGCCCGACCCGGCGGTGAGGTCGCGCACCGTTCGCGACACCCAGACCTCGCCGGCGCCGGCCAAACCGGCGATGCGTGCGCCGATGTGGACGCCGAGACCACCGACATCGTCGCCACGGCCCTCGACCTCGCCGGTGTGGATCCCGGCGCGCACGCGGACGCCCACGGGATCAACCGCCGCCTTGATGGCCCTGGCGCAGGCGATGGCACGCGACGGGCTGTCGAAGAGGGCCAGCAGGCCGTCGCCGGTCGTCTTCACCACGCGCCCGCGCTCGCGCGCTACCGCGGCGGCAGCCAGGCGGTCGTGGTCGTCGAGCACCCCGCGCCAGGCGCGATCGCCAAGGCGTGACGCCTCGACCGTGGAGTCCACGATGTCGGTGAAGAGCACGGTCGACAGGAACCGCTCGGCCTGCACCGGGCCGGGCCGGTGTCCGGTGAGGAATGTCTCGACCTCGTCGAGGAACCACATCTCCTCGACGCTCCATGGCATGTGGAAGTCCCCGGGACCCTCCACCAAGCGCGCGCCGCCGATGTTGTCGGCGAGGTGCCGGCCGATGCCGACGGGGATGATCGGATCGCCGGCGGTGTGAAGGACGAGCGTGGGCTGGGTGATGGCCGGCAGGACCGCCCGCACGTCGATCTCGAGGTTGGCCTCGATGATGTGGCGAGCCAACGCCGGCGACGCCGCGCCCCGCTCGTACCGGGCGATCAGCTGCGTCGTGGCTTCACTCAGTGGCGAGCCGGAGACGAACTGGCGCAGACCGACACCCTGGCCCCACGTCTCCTCGAGGACTTCGATGAGGGGCTGGGCCAGTTCGAGCCGGATACCTGCGGGAAAGTCCGGCGCCCACTGCGACCGCGCCATCGTGCCGTAGAGGGCCATGGCCGAGACCATGTCCGGCCGGGCGGCGGCCAGGACCAGGCTCAGGGGACCACCCTCGGAGTAGGCGAACACGGCGGTGCGCGAGACGCCGGCGTCGTCGAGCACGGCGCGCAGGTCGTCGGCCCGCTCCTCGAGGCTCCCGAAGCCCATCTCCCGGTCCGACAGTCCCGTGCCGCGCTTGTCGAACACGATGCAGCGGGCGAACGTCCCGAGCCGCTCGAACATGTGCCGGAAGGTCGGCATCTCCCAGATCATGTCGAGGTTGGAGATGAAGCCGGGCACAATGAGCAGGTCGAGGTCGCCGTCGCCGAACTGCTGGTACGCGATCCTGAACCGGCCGCTCTTGGCGTAGCGAACCTCTCCCGGACCGATCACGCCTACGACCCTACGCCTGGCGATCGGCCCGCCAGCGACCGACCCGCCGGCGCGTGTCGCGGCTGGCGCCCGGCGGCAACTGCGCCGGGTCGACGAAGCGGACATCGGCGATCTCCGACGAGTGGTGCTCGATCTGGCGCCACCCGGTGATCTCGTACAGCTCGACGTGGTTCCGCCGGCCGAGGACGTAGGCCTCGAGGTGGCGGATGCCACCGGGCACGACCTCGATCCCCGCTTCCTCGCGGACCTCGCGGACGGCGGCCTCCTCCGACGACTCCCGCCGCTTGCGGCCGCCGCCGGGCAGGAACCAGCCGCGCATGTAGGTGTGGCGGACCATGCAGACCCGGCCGTCGCCGTCGACGACGATGGCGGCCACGCCGTGGGTGCGCAGCCGCGCCATCCGGACGACGGCCGACTTGGCCAGGTAGGCCAACCGCATCAGCCAGGGCGGGACGGTAACGTCGGCGGCCTCCACAGCCGACAACGTAGGGAAGATCGCATGCAGGGAGTGGTGAAGTCGTACGACCCCGGTACCCGGGAGGGCGTGCTCATCCGCGACACCGACCGCAACGAGCTCGACCTGGCGGCCAACGCCCTGGAGGGATCGGTCTTCCGCATGCTGCGCCAGGGCCAGCGGGTCGTCTTCGACCTCGACGGCGATGGCCGGGCCACCCGCCTCCGGCTGGGCTCCGAGGTCGACATGGGCACCCCCGGCCCTCCCCCGGGCGAGTCGAACGACCCGGCCTAGAATCGCCCCTTTCGCTTCCCCGATCCCGACCCCGGAAAGGCCGACGGTGGCGCAGCCGACGACGAACACCAAACTCCTGGCGTGGGTTGACGAGGTCGCCGCTCTGACCACCCCCGATCGCATCGAGTGGTGCGACGGCTCGGCCGAGGAGTACGACCGCCTGGCTCAGCTCCTCGTGGACGCCGGCACGTTCACCCAGCTCTCGGAGGCCAAGCGCCCCAACAGCTACTGGGCGGTCAGCGACCCGGGCGACGTCGCCCGCGTCGAGGACCGCACGTTCATCTGCTCGGCCAGGGCCGAGGACGCGGGGCCCACCAACAACTGGCGCGATCCGGCGGAGATGAAGACCGAGCTCACCGAGCTCTTCCGGGGCTCGATGAAGGGCCGCACCATGTACGTGGTGCCGTTCTCGATGGGACCGCTCGGCTCCCCCATCGCCCACATCGGCGTCGAGCTCACCGATTCGCCGTACGTGGCGGTGAACATGCGGATCATGACCCGCATGGGCCAGAAGGTCCTCGACACCCTCGGCGACGACGACTTCGTCCCCTGCCTGCATTCGGTCGGCGCGCCCCTCACCGAGGGCCAGGCCGATGTGCCGTGGCCGTGTGACGCCGACAACAAGTACATCGTGCACTTCCCCGAGGAGCGCTCGATCTGGTCCTACGGCTCGGGCTACGGCGGCAACGC